>JAFUAW010000126.1 GCA_017460485.1 Lachnospiraceae bacterium
AATACTCCTTTTTGTCCTTATCATAGAACATATCGATATCCAGATCTCTTAAGAAGCAGGACGGACATCTGTAGTTTAACTTGCCTTTTCCACCTTGAGCCATGTTGTGACTACCTCCTTCTCCTGAACTTCCTTCTTCATACCTAATGTAAACATCGGAGAAAATGCGTATCCTTCCCGGATATAAGCCTCTCCATCCGTCGTATCCGTTGCAAGTGATACCTTAGTATCAATGGCAGGAACTACCGCCTCCGCACGCTTAGCACCGGCAACAGATGCTTCCCGACACTTATACTCGTAAGGGATCGTCTGCTCTTCCGGTCCGTCCGTTACCTTTAACGTAATACCGGTCATATCCTCCGGATACTCGGTTGTTCCATAGCAGGCAACCATATATTCATTGATCATAACCTTGGCATCCGGCTTGCTCATTTCCAGAATCTCGCGCTCGATCTTGATATCGGAAGCACCTTCCTCGAAGATCACCTTAGTCTGAAGCTTTATCGTCAGATCATAGAATTCAATATCCACCGGATCCAATGTCAGGGTACGCGTTCCATTTGCTTCCGAGAAGCTTGCGTGTGTCCGGCATTGACATAGATCTACTTCCTCTCCATTATAGGAGACCTTCGCACTTCGCACGGTTCCTTCCCCTGCATAATGGGTAAAATAGCCTGCCCGGTATTTCTCCTGAATCAGGAACGGATAAGACGCATCCTGTACATGCTTGGTTCCGATGCCGACTTCCCATTTCAGCTTCGCTGCATATGGCCGAAGATCCACAATGGCACCACCCTGATCCATATTCACGCATGCCCGCATATACGGATCCGTATACCAGAATACCTGCTTGTTGGAGCCATACAGAATATCCTTCCAGAGCGCGCATTCCGGCTCGGTGTAATGCTTATTCGCACGATAGAAATCAGCGAATTCAGCCATCGTCATATCCACCAGATTGCCCTCCTGCTTTAACTTACCATAGTAAGCCATACCATCCTCATAGGATTTCTTAAGCAGCTCATACGGCTGTTCCCAGCGACCCATCTTATTCAGCCAACCCGGTCCGACGAACATCATGTTATAGGAATACCCGTTATTATACTTTGCAAGATGACGGTACTGATCAATCAGATTATACAGATATGGATATTCCCATGTCTTGGTATCATAGATCATTCCGCGCAGAACATTCTGCGGATGCGTTCCAAAGTTCGAACCGTTACCGTCGTAGCATGCCAGCAGATCACGCGACAGATGTGGGATCGCAACGATACCGCTGTCCTCTTCCTCATTTGCGGCCGGCGCATGTGTATTCTGCTTGGAAGGGATCCACGGTGCCCACGGGCCTCCGTCAAACAATGTATACCATGAATTATTACAGGTATGATAAGCCTTCGGGCCTTCCTCCCAACAGGTTGCCACTGCGCATTTTACCATCGGATACTTTTCCTTGATATAATTCGTCAGTTCTGCATCCATGTAATAAGACCCCGTAGATTCCGGATAGAATCCGAACCGCTCATAGA
>JAFUAW010000127.1 GCA_017460485.1 Lachnospiraceae bacterium
CGGTTCTAATTGGATCCGCATAGCATCCCGAACCTCCTGCGGCTTATCTAATACCTCGATCCGGTCTAACATTTTCTCGCGGCTTTCCGCACGTTTGATGGATTTCTCCCGGTTATAGGATTTCAGCTTGGCAATGACCTCTTCCTGATGCTTGATCTCTGCCTGCTGATTTAAGTATGCCTTCATCTGCGCGGTCCGAATCTCTTCCCGCTTAGACGCATAATAGCTGTAATTCCCATTGTAGACACGACTCTTGCCGAATTCCAGCTCGACCACCTTGGTCACGACCTTATCCAGAAAATAGCGGTCATGGGATACGATCAATACGGCACCGGAATAGGTGCTGAGATACGTTTCCAGCCAATGAATCGAGCTCATATCCAGATGGTTGGTCGGCTCGTCTAAGAGAATGATATCCGGTTTGCTTAAGAGCAGACGCCCGAGGGCTACCCGGGTCTTCTGACCACCGGAAAGCGTGGAGATCTGCTTGCCATAATCGTCTTCCGTGAATCCCAGTCCCTTTAACACTCCGTTGATCTCGCTCTTATAGGTATAGCCGTCTTTGATCTCGAATTCATGATTGAGTCTTGTATAGGTATTCAGGAGATTCGTCAGTTCTTCTCCCTCCACCTGATCCATCTGCTGTTCGAGCTCGCGGATCTTCTGCTCCATATCGATCAGATCCTGCTTGACGGAGAGCAGTTCTTCATAAATGGTATGGGTAAAGGTAACATCCTGCTGCTGGGCAAGATATCCGATGGTGCGGTCCTTGCTAAGTACTACCTGACCGGAATCTGCAGACTCCTCCTGCATGATGATCTTAAGGAGGGTGGATTTGCCGGCACCGTTAATACCCACTAACGCCACCTTCTCCTTCTCTTCCATATGGAATTGAATATCTTTTAACACTTCCTTGACACCGAAGGCTTTGGAAATGTTCTGACATGCTAAGATCATGGTGTGATCCTTTCAATGATTGGTTTTATCTGTTGTATCGATCTGCTGTGCTTAATCTGTTCTATTCTAGCATAAGGATTTCTTGTAGACAAGGAGAAGGATGCTTTTGCGTATTTAAAAATCGATCTGTATATGTTAAAATGAATTATCAGTTACTGTCGACAAAGAAGTGAAATGGTGAGGGTTACGATATGTTTGGAGTATATTTTGGAAAATACTTAATGGATGAAGGGATTATTCCCGAGGAAGGTTATTACGGATTATTGGAAGCGACCAGAAATTCCAAGGTAAAGATGGGGCTTCTGGCAGTGGAATCCGGGTTGATGACAGAAGAGCAGGTGTCAGAGGTCAACATGCTTCAACAGCAGCAGGATATGCGGTTCGGTGATATTGCCATTGAGAAAGGGTATCTGACCGAGGATGATGTGGCGGATCTTTTGGATGGTCAGGGAGATTCTTATTTGCTATTTATTCAGGCGATCGTTGAGAGCGGACTGATGGATCTTGATAGTCTGAAAACACATTTGCAGGCATATCGTCGTGCCAAGCATTTGTCTCCGATGGATCTTGAGGCGATCAAGTCAGGCGATGTTGACCGAATTGTTCCGGTATTTATGAAAGATAATTCCATTCCGATGCAGGTAAAGGAATATGTCTATCTGACATCGAGAAATATTGTCCGGTTCGTGGATCGTTTCTTCCGAATGGAGAAGATAGAAGCACTGACCGAATATGAAACGGAGTGTATTGTTGCACAAAGCCTGCACGGCGACAGTAGTTACCTGACGGCATTTTGCGGATCCAAGGAAGGTATCACGGCGATTGCGGACAGATTCGTGGAGAGCGTTGCCGGAATGGATCAGTCCTATGAATATGATGCGCTTGATGTTGCCAGTGAATTCCTGAATGTCAATAATGGTTTGTTCGTAACGGGACTCAGCAGTAATAATATTGACGAGGTATCGGATTCTCCGATCATGAAGACCGAGCCGACCAAGATCACGGCAGTGGGTGATTTCTATCGGATCCCGATCTTTATTGAAGGAGTATCGGTTGATCTGATCGTATGTTTTAACGATGGCTGGGGAATTGAATAAATGAAAGACTACATTCTGAAGTCTTGTCAAGACGGCTCCGTGATCACTGTAAATGATCTGCAAAAGGAGCTTCTTGTCATTATGGATGAGATTCATCGGATCTGCGTGAAAAATGAGATCGAGTACGCGTTAATAGCGGGTTCTGCCTTGGGAATCTGTAATTATCAGGGATTTATCCCCTGGGATGATGATATGGATATCTGTGTTCTCCGCAAGGATTGGGACCGATTCATTCGGGCATTGTCAACAGATCTCTCTGACGAATTCTATTTTCAATGCTTTGAAGTGGATTCGCGGTATAATGTTCTGATCCCTTCTATGAAGATACGCAAGAAACATACTTATGTTCAGGAAGTGAATTATCTTCTGGAAAACAGGTGTGATGGGGACGGCATATTCATTGATGTGGTCGTCTATGATAATGTAGCGGACAGCAGGCTGGCGGATCAGCTGTGGCGTACACCGATCCGGTTCTGGATGCCGATACTTGTCTATCTGGATAATCTGGGATTTCAGGCTGTATGGATTAAGAAACGGATCCTGTCTATTGCAGAGCAATACGGACGTAGATATCCGGACAGCCGGTATATATCCCAGACGATCGCTGTTGTCTGGGAAAAATGGCTTCGCGAACCAATCTTCTTAAAAGAGGATGTGTTGCCATTTCGATTATATGAATTTGAAGGCCGACAGTATTATTCATACAATCATCTGGAAAAAGTGATGAAGGAATGGTATGGCAGTAATTGCCTGACAACCTGGAACGGCAGGGAGTGGATCGATCCTCTGCCGGAAAAATATCGTATACCGAAGCATGTGAAGGATATCAGTCTTGACCGGGATACACCGGATCTGCGTGCCAAGAACAAGGGACGCAATTTGGTTCGGGGAATCACGTTAGCCGTGTCGGGAATTGTAATTCTTCTGATGATATTCAAGAGGAAGAGGGATAATAATGAAGATTAAATGTGATTATTGTGGTTCTATGGTGGATGATACGCTGGAGAATTGTCCGAATTGCGGTTCCGTTCTGTCAGGTGTTAAGCGGTATGCAAATGGGCAGCCACAGACAATTGAGGAGCTTCAAGCCTGGTATCAGCAGATGAATCTGCCGCCGGAGGATGTAACACGATTCTATATCGGGAAAGATGTCCGGTTCGCCAAAGCATTTGGTATATACAAGGACGCAAACGGCGATTATGTCGTCTATAAGAATAAGGCGGATGGGACACGGGCGGTCAGATATCAAGGCTC
>JAFUAW010000128.1 GCA_017460485.1 Lachnospiraceae bacterium
AGTATATGGTGACAGTAATGAAATGGAATCCTGCAATTATGAGGATGGATATCCCTCCGGGAACTTCCGGACAAATACAAATAATACTACAAATAATATTTACAAAGATCACATCATATCTATCACGCAGGAGACTCCTGTGCAGAGACAAAGGCGGGAAGAGATTGATGCGATAAGACAAAAAACAGAATTTTGGGATCAACTGATAAAAAGGCATATTAACTACGATTGGCATATGGAAAATGACGATGTTACCAGACGTGAAGATTATCATGAGTTATATTTGATCATGCACGATGTTATGTGTGGAGAGCACTCTGGACCAATGATTGTCAATAAAACACCGATGGATCCGGAAGAGGTGAAGCGCAGATATTTACAGCTTAATGATTCTCATCTTGAGTACGTTATAGACAGGCTTCACGATAATCCGAACCAGGACGGTATCAGGGATATCAGGTCATATATGATTACCTGTCTTTATAATGCCCCTGCGACTATTGGGCAGTATTATCAGCAGTGGGTAAACCATGATAATACAAATGGCGTATTTCTGAAAAACCGGAAGGAGAATGAAGGGTATGAGGATTAAGGAATGCTCAGTTATCTTTTTTAAAGAAATACTGATTCCGCTAATAGCGATAGCTGTAGTGCTATGCTTTGCATATCCGATATGCCATAAAGCAGAAGGTATGGACTATTTTCTGCTTTGGCTTATTGTAGGATTCCCCTTCGGAATCAGACGTATGATGCTATGGCTTATCCCGCATAATTATGGGATTTCCGGCAGTATTGGAATTATAGGACTTGACTGTATCATAGGTGGAATTATAGGAGGATTTGTTGTTATCTACATGATTGGGAGAAGCATAGTAGCTTTGGTCAGAATAATCATTACGATTGCATTTGGATAAAGCTTTGGACAAGTTGTCCAAAGGCTGCCATGGATGTAATCCGTAATATATGACAGTAAGCTCTGGACAAGTTGTCCAAAGGTTAAAGTTAAAAAATATATTTACAGCGATAGGGAGCAGTTTTTGACCTCAATGGAGGAAAGAAGCTGCTCCCTTTTTTGCGTTAAGGAGGTTTTTATGTCAAAGGATTTGAAAACGCTTGTAGAGAAAGAGCTGGAAAAGGGATCTACACCACTTGTGTTCGATAGCGTGATAGTTCCGCCGGAGGGCTTTCGTGAAATTGACAACAGAGAACGACTTCTGAATGTTCTTCAGTATCTTCTCAGGGTAAAGGAACACAGGAAGCTGATATGGAATGATACTCTCTCTGCCAACAATGTTTACATGGATGTATTCCTTGGAAAGAGAGATTTTCACAGAGCTGCGCTTATTACCGGAAGAGAAGAAATCTATCAGCATATCAACTGGTACGGAGGAAAACTGAAACCGGATTACAATGGCAAAACCGTAATAGAAACGGATATCTGTGCTTTTTCCATAGCAGAGGATGAATTGGAAAAATGCAGAAAGACCTACGAGGGAAAAGATGCCTATTCTTTCTATTTTGGAAAATATCAGATTCGCTCACTCTATGCGAATTGCCTTGAATACAGAAAGAATATGGCACGGGATGAGGATAAATCCCATGCGGCTGATGATGGTACACAGCAGGCGGCTTATGGAAAATATACAGAGCTTTTTAGGCTGAACGATGATGTGATACGTGATGTGCTGTTCCAGTGCCTTCTGTTGGATGACTTGAAGATCGAGGACGGTACGATATTTGCAAATCTTTACACCATTTATCTTTTGAATTAAAAGTCCTGCGGGACGGAAAGGAACTATATGAGAAAAATATATTTGCGGAGGCTGCTGGTGCCTCCCTGGCTGTAAACATTACCAGAGGATAAACGAAAGACAGGAGGATGATGATGCAGGAAGAAGTAACACAGAAATCTATTGCCCTTGTGATCAGAACCTCCAAACTGACCGCCGATGTGCTGAA
>JAFUAW010000129.1 GCA_017460485.1 Lachnospiraceae bacterium
CTGCATTCCTGTCGGAACCGTCTTGGCGTGCATGATACTATGTCTTGCTACTAATGCGAAAATGATGATCCCCACGATCACGATCAATTCACAGACATGCGTCGTCGTTAAATACACGGTGTGCCCGAAGAAATTATACGGGACCAGTTCATGAATGAAAAAGTCCACCCCGTCTCCGGAAAGCACTGCCCGCATTCCGCCAACACCACTTAGTAGCAATGGGGCATTGGCCGCGACATTCACCATATGTTCACCTTCTTTCTTGATGTATTATCATATTCATTTTTCATGATATATTATGATGTTGGGGACAAAAGATATTTTACCCCCAACTGATGATACGAATTGCTCCGTTTCTGCGAAACTCTCGCAATTCTACGAACATTCGGAATCCGCTAATTTACTACGTAAATTGCTGCTTCCTCATATTCGGCGGGTCTCAAAGTCATGATGCGATTCATGCAAGCATGATCACATTATGACCTTTTGACCCTATCATCATATTATTATATCTGCAATCACCATACATAGCGCGTGCAGTTTAATAATCTCCTGCATGATTCTTCAATCCCACTGTACTTTAAGAAGAATCCGACAATTCGACTACTACATTTATGCATCCTCTCTGAACAGCTTAGATGTTATATACTTACGTATATACGGCTGCAGAGAAGCCACGATCTTCAACCCAAACAGCATGATAATGACCGAGACCACACTGATCTGCGGAATATGGATCACGAGGACCAGAACCCCGAATATGATCACATAGCGCAGAATGCTATACCCAAGATTCCTTCTGGTCGCACTCTTCGCATCCATATCCAACACCTTCTCCAGCGTCAGATACATATGGATTGTCAGGAATACCACACACAGATATCCGGTCAGGATTCCCAGACTGTAGCTTAACTTATTACTGACCAGTAACAGACCGATTCCTTCCACCAGCACACCATACAGTGCAGCTCCGAACAGAACATCTCTTACCGTTGGTTCCATGCGCCTCACGGATCACGCTCTCCTTCCATAACCGTATACATAATCATATACAGCAGATTCGTATGTCCTCTTCACTAACTATCCATTCTATCATCATCAAGATTATCCTGCATTCCCGGCGGAACATCCTCCCCCCGCAGTTCATTATCGACTTTGGTTGAAGGCTGCCTCCAATGATCTGCTCCGGTCTTCCAAGTCTCCAGATCCTCCCGGCTCATACTCTCCAAGGAAGATTCATCCTGCTTGTCCTTCTCCATAAACTGCTTTACCAGAACATAGACCGCCCGGTATCCACCTGCAATTCCCAGAAGCAATGCAAAGATAAATGTATGCGTTCCAAACTTATTATCGATCAGATATCCAATGCCCCCACACAGAAAAATAGATGATAACATGGTTATTCCAATCTGGGAAATCAGTGTTATCATCTTTACAATCTTACTTCGATCCCTCATGACATGATACCTCACGAAGAAAATTATACTAAATTCTGTCAAAAATGTCCATGAAAATGTGCTATTTTCATCATTTTTTATTGCAAATAGATATATGATTACTCAATCATCTGAATCCGGCGGATATGTCTCTCATCTCCCGAGAATTCCGTATGCAAAAATGTATCCACAACTTTCAAAGCATGTCCCGCGCCGATGACCCTGCCTCCCATTGCCAGAATATTCGCGTCATTATGCTCTCTGGTTGCCTGCGCGCTAAAGCAGTCATGGCACAACGCTGCCCGGATTCCCGGCACCTTATTCGCCACAATTGAGATTCCGATTCCGGTTCCACAGATCAGGATTCCCTTCTCACATTCTCCACCTGCTACTGCCTCTGCCACCGCCTTGCCATATACCGGATAGTCGCAGGACTTCTCGCTATAACAGCCGTAATCCTTATACTCAATTCCCTGCTCCTCGAGATACTTCATTACCTCCTGCTTTAATGCATATCCGCCATGATCACTTCCAATTGCTATCATTTTTTTCTCCTTTTCTTATCATTTTATTTATTCGATAAATGTATAGAACGCATTTCCCTGCTTCTCAAATGTATTCTCCAGTACATACCTTGCCTGCCGGTGTTCCGCTCCGTCTACCGGATCATAGAACCGTATCGTTGTTTCATTATAACTGATGATCAGAACATAGTGGTCATTATCCACCTTCGTGATGATCGGCGCGCCCTGACAAAGATAATAAAGCGCGTTATCCACATCACAGCCTACCAGATTGATCCCGACCTTACCGGTATAGCGCTCAATGATCTCGTCGATATTACCGGACAGATCATACGTATCCGGCACGTCCAATTTTTCATATCGGATCAGCATCTCAATACACTCTGCCAGTGAATCCTCTACTGTCTCGCATCGTGTCTCGATCAGTCCTTCCGTTACCTCTGCATATTCCAATAATCCGCTGATCTTCCATATACTCCGTCCGTAGCTGTTGATTGCCGTTCCCCCGGTCTCATACGCTGCCAGTATCGCATCCCGTGGAGAACTGTATGACCGCTGCATACTTCCCTGGGCATAGACATAGTATCGATTGGATTTCTCGCCGCTGTCGATCATAATGGTATGTTCTTCATCATTTAATACTTCCTTCGTGATCTCCAACTGAGGAATTGAAGTTACATACATATAATTCGGGAAGATCATATACATCTGATTGTAACCATCATAGGTATATTGATACACAACCTGAATACCGTCACTATCTTCTTCCTTATATGTGATGAAATCATCCGCAGCCGCAACATAGGCATCTCCTATCCGGCGGGCTCGTTTCAAATGGATCACGCGGTTCTCGGTATATGCCTGCATAACATACAGGTCGCCTTTGTCATATTCTTTCAGCATCTGATCATCCAGTGTCGTGATCCGAAGGGTATGCATCGGAAAGATCGTGCTGCTGTCAGTATTCAGGATCACATCTTCCTGATGCGCCAGACCATATGCCAGATCTTCGCCGATAAAGCCGACTGCTTTGATCCGTTCTCCGGAACCGGCTTTGATCAAATGTTCCTCATAGGTCTCCAGATTCAGGATCGTCAGCTCGGTACTGTTAATATCCAGAGACTCATTCGGATAGGCGATCAGAGCTTCGCTCTCCGATACCGCAAGATATTCCTTGAACATATTATGGATCAGATAATTGGATTCCCCGGTCTCTATATTCAGCTTCATTACATTATTACCGACCAAATAGAAGAATTCCCCCTGTTCGTTCAGATAATTCAGTGTAGAAGCATTCTCCTTCAAGATCTCATACGGCTCATCGCAGGAGAGGAACAGAAGCTCCTCCAATCGGCTGGTTTCCGAATCGAATTGATAGACGGCAATTCCATTTTCTCCTTCATGCCGGCCGCGGTTCATATATCCGTATACCGTAAAAATGATATTACCCTCGTCATCAAATTTGACAATGTTGATGCCATGCTGACCATAGGCAGACCGGATATCCGTCGGACTGTCCTGCCAGAAACCGAATACCTTGGTAATCTCCGTTCTCGAGTAATCATAATACCAGAGCTGACCTTCCCGCACAAATGCTGCTTTCTTGTTATCATCACTGAATTTGTAATGGAACTGATCCAGATCGGCAATCCCAAGGAAGAACCAGTTCTTGGAAGTATTCACATTAAAGCGGTCGAAAATGTTCTCCATCTTGCGGTCATAATCCATGAGGTAGATCGTCTTACTGTCTATATAACGCAGGCGGTATTCTTCCGTCACATTATAATACTGCGTATCGGTCTCATCGCCGGAGATCGCGACATATTTCAATTCGATTACGGCATTGCGCGCATCCAATTCCTTAATGGTCGGAATCATCTGCGAGATTCGCATTACGGACAGATTCGCCCATGTAAAGGTCTCGTAATTCGAATGGATCCCTATGTGGGACAGGTTCTCATTTTCACCGGTATCATCCGGCTCAATATACGGCGTGATATCCGCTCGTTTTTCTTTGTCAAAGGTCGCATCATGAAATGTCTGGGCAAATCCCAAAAAAGCATCGGTATACAGATCGTCCGACATGATCAGACGCGTATAGAACCGGATCGTGCGCCCGTCTTTGAGATTCACATACAGAACCAGTGAGTATTCCTCCATATCGGTATAATCCATCCGGAGCACTGTGGTTGCATAAAAGGAACCGTTATTCTTCTCCAGATCATCTACGGATCCGTTCTCGATCAGGGACTCCCCATCCACCGAACGCACTTCATATCCCACAGAATTGAATTCCATCTCCAGATTCTCCAGTCGAAACGCAAGCCTTTGATCCGTCCCCATCGGCGTTATGGAATCATGAAATAAAGACACATCAATGGATGAGGTATAGCCATGCAGACAATTCACCTCACGATCTCCCACGATCATATAGACAAGCGGGAGCGTCGGGCGATCCATCTCTGCAGACACCTCATCCATGCCGGCATTATTCCATTTATTTGTCAAAAATACAGTCAGTACAAATACCGCGATCAGCGTAACTGCCTGCAACATAATCTTCTTAACCATAGGATTTCATCATTTTACAGTAATCAAAACGATCAAAATGATCGGCTCATTAACAGTAACTTATATCTCTACCAGAATCTCCTACATCGCTGCTGATATCTGCAACGTCTTACATGGAACTCGTTACAGAGAATGATCATGCACATCTGCATGAACGGAGAATCCGGCGTCGGCGGCGGGAGCTCCCGTCCTTTCATTCTTCTGTACGCTTCCTCTGCCATCCGGTACATCGTCACAGAATCCGGCTGCTCCGCAAACATCGGGCTTCCTTCATATTCCAGCTGATCGCACATATCCTCCAGAACAGCAGCCAGATACCTCGCTTCCCGCGGATACATCCGTTTCATCTTCTCATAATCCGATGCGATCTCGGCCTCACTGAGTTCCATGTCATCTAACTTATCCAGATTCCACTGTCCCGCCCATGAAGGCTGCTGCAGCTTCGCCAAAAATTCCTGAAAATCACTCATAACATCCACTCCATATTATACATCATCAATCCTAAGATATAATATGCAGGAGGTTAAAAAACAGTGCATTGTCATTTTAGCAAATATAATGATATATATCAAGTTCCGGAAACTAACTTGATCCGCATATATCAATAAGGACAGCCAATATCTTCTTAGTTAAGATTATTGACTGTCCTTATCTTTATAATACAGATACTTTTCGTCTGTTATTCATATGGTCTGATATTATTAATCTCCAAATGAAATTCCCAGCATCTTCGCATTCTTCACAATGCTGTCGTCCGGCGATACATATTTTAACTTGCCGGCAGATTCTGAAAGCGGAATGGAGGTTACTTCGTTATTCTTAAGAACTACCAGCTCCCCATATTTCTCTTCCTTGATCAGTTCTGCCGCTTTCGCGCCGAATCGGCTGGAAAGTACACGGTCATACGGGCATGGGCTTCCGCCGCGCTGGGTGTGTCCCGGAACGGTAACACGTACCTCTGTACCGCTGTATTCCCGGATCTGATCCGCAATCTCATAAGCAACCGATGGATACTTGGAGTTCGCGATCGCTGCCTTCCGCTCTTTCTTCGGAAGAGATGCTACCTCCTTTGAAATGGCACCCTCGGCTACAGCTAGAATAGAGAAGCCTTTTCCTTCCTTTGCGCGCTTGTCCAATGCTTTACATACATTCTTAATATCATATGGGATCTCAGGAATCAGAATGATATCCGCGCCACCGGCAATTCCGGCATGCAGGGTGATCCAGCCAACCTTATGTCCCATGATCTCCACAATGAATACACGGCCATGTGAAGCTGCCGTTGTGTGGATACAGTCGATTGCTTCCGTTGCAATATCGACTGCGCTCTGGAAACCAAAGGTCATATCGGTTCCCCAAAGATCGTTGTCGATCGTCTTCGGAAGTCCGATCACATTGAGTCCTTCTTCACTCAACAGGTTCGCAGTCTTCTGGGAACCATTACCGCCAAGGACTACCAGGCAGTCCAGCTTCAGCTTCTTGTAAGTGTCCTTCATTGCCTTAACCTTGTCCATACCGTTCTCATCCGGCTCGCGCATTAACTTAAACGGCTGTCTGGAGCTTCCCAGAATGGTTCCGCCCTTAGTCAGGATCCCGGAGAAATCTTCGGGCTTTAAGATCCGGTAATTCCCATACATCAGACCCTTGTAACCCTCTAAGAATCCATAGATCTCAACATCCTTAAAGGAACCATGCAGTCCCTTCACGACACCACGCATTGTCGCATTCAGTGCCTGACAATCTCCGCCGCTTGTCAACATTCCGATTCTCTTCATACCATGTCACCTTCTCTTTCTTAGTATTGTCTTATATTGATTACATATTATCTATTGTTATTATCCTGACGCAATCTTCCTGATTTGCTATGATTCTTTCAAAACAGGTGCTTATAATTCTACTCTGCCCTCTAAGGCCCTGAGCAGTGTTACCTCATCGATGCATTCCAGTTCTCCGCCGATCGGCACCCCGCTGGCGATCCGGCTGACCTTGATCCCGGATGGTTTGATCAGCTTGCTTAAGTACATTGCCGTCGCTTCGCCCGCCACATCGGAATTCGTCGCGATGATCACTTCATCCACATCCTCACTTTGAAGCCGGACCAGAAGCTCCTTCAGTTTAATATCTTCCGGGCCCCGCCCGATGGACGGATCCAATGCCCCATGCAGCACATGATAGACGCCGTTATAGCGTCCCGTGCGTTCGTATGCCAACAGATCTCTGGTATCTTCCACTACCATAACCACATGATGGTCCCGGCTCTCCGATGAGCAGATCGGACAGACCTCCTGATCTGTCAGCGTATAACAGCTCTTACAGCATCGCACCTTCTGCTTCGTGGTAAGAATGGTATCTGACAGCTTCTCCACCTGTTCAAGCGGCATATCGATAATATGAAATGCGAGTCTCTGCGCCGATTTGCCCCCGATTCCCGGGAGCTTGGATAATTGCTCGATTAAATTCGTGATCTCATTACTGTTGTAATTCATGGCTAGAACGGAAATCCTCCCATTCCTCCCATGTTACCGGTAATCTTAGACATCTCTTTGCTGGAATCTTCTTCCTGTGCCCGAAGCGCCTCATTTACGGCTGCAATGATCAGATCCTGAAGCATCTCGATATCATCCTTATCTACAACCTCTTCGTCCAACTCGATGGACTCCACTTCCTTCTTGCCGTTAACTACCACCTTCACTACACCGCCGCCGGAAGTAGCTTCATAAGTCTTCTCCTCTAACGCTTTGGTTGCCTCCTCCATCTGCTTCTGCATTTTCTGTGCCTGCTTCATCAGATTGTTCATGTTGCCCGGCATCATACCACCCGGGTAACCGCCTCGTTTTGCCATGTTCTCATCCTCCTGATTCTATCATACTTCTATATCTAGTTATCATCATAGGTAAAGGATACACCTTTTGTTTCAAAGAATTCCAATGGATACAGATCCGTCTCATTGCCTTTATTTGCCTGTTTCAGCCGGTATTCCACCTCGATCTTCTTACCTGTCACTTCACAGAACGCATTCTCAACCGCCAGCCGGTCTTCCTCGCTGTTCTCCAACAGACCGCGGTTATGCTCATCCATCATGATCACAATCTTAATCTGGTTCTTATCGATCCGCACATCCGACATTGTAAGAAGTGTAGATAACCCTTTATCCAGACGGTCATATACTTCCTGCTTGCGGCTGCTGATCTCTTCCAACTCCTGCAGCGTAGCAGGCGGCAGCTCTTTTTTTAACTGCTCGATCTGTGCCGCACGGGATTCTTCCGAAGCCTGTTCTGCGGAACCGTTTGTGCTTGATGCTCCTCCCGGCACAGCCATCTGTACCGGCGGATTCGCTTCCATGGTATCCATACGTCCCATCAGATCGTCCATCCTGCTTGTCAGATCGTCCATTCTCTGGATCACAGAACCGTAATCCTGTTCCATGGCAGGAATACAAAGCTTGATCACTGCCAGCTCCAGCAATACCCGCTTCTGGGTTGCATATTTGATATTATTGGACAGCTCGGAAAAGATACGGATATACCGCATCAGATTATTCATAGTGATCTGATCCGCAAACGCCGCCATCAATTCCAGATTCTCCCGGCTGTAATCCAGCCGGTCCTTGCTCTCCTCAGAACCCTTTATCAGCATCAGATTCCGCATAAACCATGTGAAATCAATAATAAACTGCCCGATCTCCCGGCCTTCCATGATCATTTCATCGATCATGCCGACGGCTCCGTCCACATTCTTATCTTCCACTGCCTGCAGAAGACGCATGAACACATCAATATCGACAGCCCCGAGCACATTCAGGCATTTTTCGTAGGTAAGTTCTTCTCCCAGATAAAAAGCAATGCACTGGTCCAGAAGCGATAAGGCATCACGCATGGAACCATCTGCTGCCTTGGCAATATAATCCAAGGCTTTCTTCTCTACCGGCTGCTGTTCCCGTTCCATCAGATCCGATAGACGATCCGATATCGTTTCTATCGTAATCCTGTGGAAATCATATTTCTGACATCTGGATAAGATCGTGATCGGAATCCTGTGCGGTTCTGTGGTAGCCATGATAAAGATCACATACGACGGCGGCTCCTCCAATGTCTTTAAGAGCGCGTTCCAGGCTGCCGGGGTTATCATATGCGCCTCATCGATAATATAGACCTTATACTTACATTCTGCCGGAGAATACTGCACCTCTTCCCGTATCTCACGGATGCTGTCCACACCGTTATTGGATGCTGCGTCAATCTCGATCACATCCATGGAACTTCCGGCACTGATGGACTTGCAGATCGCACATTCTCCGCAAGGACTTCCGTCCTTCGGGTTCAAGCAGTTCACGGATTTGGCAAACAGCTTCGCCATGGTCGTCTTGCCGGTCCCCCGGGTGCCACAGAACAGATAGGCATGCGCGATCCTGTCATGCACGATCTGATTCTTCAGTGCCCGGACAATATGCTCCTGACCCTTGACCTCATCAAAGACATCCGGTCTCCATTTTCTATATAATGCCATATAAGACATAATGTATATTTCCTGCTTTCATGTTATTTATAATTATCCTAATAGCGGAACCTAAAAATCTGATCCAGCGTCCGCAAGGTCTTGAAATTCCCTTTTGCCGTTATCTCGCCTGCCATAAATGCCCGCTGGAATGTATTCTTCCCATTGATGATGGATTTAAGCACCTTGGTCTCTGCCTTCATGACCACATCCGCCTCCGTATCATCGCTGTACCAGCATTTGATACTGTTCGGGGTAACCTCAATGGAAAGCGTGGATTCCCGATCCGGAATGATAATAATATATTTGGCGGAGAAGCCTTCCTCCGGATAGAAATTCGTCCGGAACTCGCGAATGAATTCGCCTTCCTTCTCCTGCGGCTCCGCCGTACCCAGCATATTCTTGAACATTGCCGACAACTCTTCAATATCCTGCTTCTGCTTCTTCACATAGGTATCATTGGAGACAAATCTGGACAGCTGCTCGCTCTCCTGCGGCGTCAGATCAATACTCTTGGTTCTTGATACCGTATCCTTGACTGCCGCGTTGCTGTTCGGCAGGATCGGTGCCGTCTGATTGATGGAGCGGTACAGATTTTCGGCTTTCTTCTCAATAATCCCGCGATAGATCATATTCGTCTCAAAGTCCGTATGATTCTCAACATATGCGGACAATCCATTTAAGGAAATACCGCCCAGAGTATCCCATGCTTTGATCAGATAATTTTCCGCGTCCCGCTCGCCGTAAGTGGTGGCCATAACAATCGGCATCATATAGATATTCTTGATCTTCTCCTGATCGCCGTACAGCCAGCACATATCCAAAAACTGCTGCATATATCCGCCGATCCCGAACCACTCCAGTGATACCACGAGAATGATCCCGTCGGCATCCTTCAATGTAGACGGCAGTGTCGCAATGGCACTCTTATCCTCATACAGATTATAACGGTCAATATTCACACGCAGCTCCGTAAGCACCTGCGTTATGGTACTGATCACGTATAATGCCGGATCTTCCAGAAGACCGCGTCCACCGTAATAGATATTAATCTTCATGCTATACCCTCCTCTATGGCATCTGGTATCATCACAAGGCATTTCCTCATAGGAATACTCCATTTGATTATAGCGGAAATAGAAAATAAATACAAGACCTAAGCCGATCCGCCGGATACTTGCCAAATACCTGCCGGATACTCCAAAAAATTGTTGTATTTGCATAACTTTTCTTGTATAATATTGTAGTTGATGCGTTGGAATATTCCATGCATATACCATTACAGGAGGAGATCATCATGACCAATATTACCGGAGCAGAAGCACCTATTGAAAAATATGCCGGTATCTTAGCTCACCCTACATCCTTTCCGGGACCTTACGGAATCGGTGATCTGGGCGACGGAGCATACCGTTTTATAGATTTTTTGGAGAAATCGGGACTGAACCTGTGGCAGGTATTGCCGCTTGGGCACACCGGATTCGGCGATTCCCCATATCAGCCGTTTTCTTCCTTCGCGGGACAGCCGCTGATCATCAGTATTGATTTCTTAAAGCGTGTAAATCTTCTGTATGATTCCGATTTTCAGAATATGCCGCAGTGGAATCCGGTAAAAATCGATTACGGAACCCTGATCGGATTCAAGACGGGACTGCTTCATCTGGCTTATGACCGCTTTCTGGATGAAAATATTCAGGATAAGATCAGCAAGAGCGAGACCATGATGCAGGAATACAATGATTTCTGCAATAATACCTTCTGGCTTACTGATTATGCTCTCTTCATGGCCGGCAAGGATTATCATGAAGGTGCTCCATGGTATATGTGGGAGGATTCGCTGAAGAAGCCGAATGCCAAGCAGAAGAAGGAATGGCTTGCAAAATTAGAAAAAGAAGTCGGATATTACAAATTCATCCAGTATCTCTTCCATCATGACTGGATGATGATAAAGCAATATGCAAATGATAAGGGAATTAAAATCGTCGGAGATATTCCGATCTTCGTAGCATGGGACAGCGTGGATGTATGGAGCAATCCATCCCTGTTCAAATTAGATTCCAAGGGATATCCGACCGTAGTATCCGGAGTTCCGCCTGATTATTTCAGTGCCAACGGACAATTATGGGGCAATCCGCTCTATGACTGGAAGAACCACACCAAGACCGGATACCAGTGGTGGATCGACCGCATCCGGTATCAATTATCTCTGACAGACTTCCTGCGGATCGATCATTTCCGCGGATTCGATAAATACTGGGCGGTTCCTTACGGAGAGCCGACCGCCATTAACGGTAAATGGGAAGAAGCACCGGGTGTTAATTTCTTCACAACCTTAGAGGCAACTCTCGGATACAATCTTCCGATCATAGCGGAAGACTTAGGCGAGATCGATCGTTCGGTAGTAGAACTCAGAGATAAGTTCAGTCTTCCGGGCATGAAGATCCTGCAGTTCGCATTCGAAAATCCGGAGGAGAATCATTTCCTCCCACACAACTTCACAAGAAACTGTGTGTGCTATACCGGTACACATGATAATGATACCACACTCGGCTGGTATAATAAGGCATACGAATCTTCCAAAGATAAGCTGCGCCGCTACTTCAGCACCGACGCCAGCGATATCTGCTGGGTAATGATCCGTTCCTGCTTCTCTTCCGTTGCCAATATGGCGATCGTTCCGATGCAGGATGTCCTTTGCCTAGATTCCTGGGCAAGACTGAATACACCGGGTGTAGGAGAAGGCAACTGGGCTTGGAGATTCACCTATGAAGACATGAATCCGAAGCTTGCCGAACGCTTATTTGAGACTGCCAAGTTATACGGAAGATAAAGCGATCTTAAGTTATTAACTCTTTGTATTTCAGAAGGAGAATAAGATGAAGATCAATCTGAGAACGATATTATGTCTGATCTATGTCGCATTGTTTCTGGTTCTTTCCATGCCTGTCCATCTGGTCGTATGGCTGATCGGCAAGAAGGATGCCATGAAAAAATACCGTATTTCCAGCAAGATCATTCGATGGGCTTACCGAAGCGTCTTATGGATCGCTGGAATCAAGATCAACATTATCGGACAAGAGAATATTCCGACTGACCGTGCCTGCCTCTTCGCAAGCAATCACAGAAGCAATCTGGACACCATCCTGATCCAGATCGCCTGCGGGGTTCCGATCGGATTCGTTGCCAAGACGGAACTGAAGAAAGTGCCGCTTCTGGGGCTCTGGATGCAGGATATCGGATGCGTCTTTTTGGACCGTTCGAACATCAAGGCTGCCATTCAGGTCATGAATACCGGTGCCGACCATGTGAAAGCAGGATGTTCCATGGGAATCTGTCCGGAAGGTACCAGAGGTCATGAAGATACCATGAAGGACTTTAAGGAAGGCAGTTTTAAGATCGCCACTAAGGCAAATGCGCCGATCATCCCTGTTGCCGTGATCGGAACGGATGACCGCTGGGAGAAGAATCCCGGCATCAAGCTTACTAAGGGATATGTTACCATTTGCTTTGACAAACCGATCGAACTTGCCGATCTGGATCCTGAGACAAAGAAGCACATCGGTATCTATGTCCAGGGATTCGTCAAGCAGATGTATGATTCCCATAAGGAAGATAATATCTCCCTCAATCAAGCTTGAGTGAAGATACATTTTTACGGATACCGGACAGCAGTTATAACAGAGTCGGTCTTAAGACTATAAATGTCAGACATTGACATCTAACATACACATCGATTAGAGTATTAGTAAACGATCATATCAGGAGGTAATGCCATGAATCCATGGATCATATTCGGAATTGTATCAGGAATATTAATCATAGCTATGGTTGTTCTGTATTTTGTGGGTCAGAAATTACAAAAAAAGCAATTAGCCCAGCAGGAACAGATTGAAGCAGCCGCCCAGCCGGTTACCATGATGGTAATCGATAAGAAGATCATGAAATTAAAGGATGCCAAGCTTCCGAAGGTAGTCATGGAACAGACACCTAAGCGGTATCATAATTCCAAGATGCCGATCGTCAAAGCAAAGGCAGGCCCGCAGATCCTAACACTGATTGCAGATAACGCAGTCTATGATCAGATCCCGAACCGCGGAGAGATCAAAGCAATGGTCAGCGGGATCTATATCGTTGGTGTCAAGACCGTGCGTGGCAAGGTTGAACCTCAGGATGAGAAGAAGAAAAAAGGCATTGGCGCAAAGCTTCGTCAGAAACAGGTAGAATACCAGAAGATGATGAAGGAAGAAGAAGCTGCAAAAGCTATGGAAAAAGAGAATAAGGCCAAGGAAAAGGCCCGCCGGGAGACAGCTAAGAAGATTACCAAATAACTCATTTCCGGTCTTACATTAATCCAATCATAAAGGGGGAAATCCTTATGTCTAACTACGAAACTGTCATTGGCGGCGCGTATATCGTATTTTTGATTCTGTATGTTGTGCTCGTACTCGGTATTACCGTTACATTCTATATATTGAATTCCATTGGTCTAAGCAACATGGCTAAGAAACTCGGTCATGATAAACCTTGGCTAGCATGGATTCCGGGCGCATGTGTATATCTGATGTGCATGCTCCCGAAAAAAGAATATAAGATTCTTGTATTTAACAAGACCTTTACAGATCGCAAGAATGCCTTTTGGGTCTGGTTGATCCTGTTGGGCGCAGGGTTCATCACCGGAATCCTATGTGCGATCCCATTCATTGGGTGGATCATCGCAATTCTGGTATACCCGGCCATCGCATTTGGATCTGTCATCACAGGCTATCCGATCCTCAAGGATCTGTTCGATCTGTTCCATGATAACAAGAAGGCTATGATCTTCTCAATCGTCAGCATAGCTGCTCCGATTGCGCAAGGAGTGTTCTTCTTCATCACAGGCAAGGGCGAACCGAAGATCATTTCAGACTATTCACAGCGTAATGAAGCAAGCATGTAACAACCAGAATACTTATTGCGAACACGCACAAAAAACCTCCGAAAAGCAATGCTGCTTTCGGAGGTTTTTTGTCCTATTCCAGACCAAAATGCTCTAAAAGTTGGTGAAACTCTGATTCATTCGCAAAATAGGCAAGCATATCATCTCTTGACATTCCGTCATTCAATAAATTGACCCAATTATCCAACCCGGCTTGATCATATTCCCGATTCAAGTATGTACGATATACAATCTTAACAAACTCCTCATTATTAAGAGCTGATTCATTTAATTCTTCAGATTTACAAAATGATGCTGCAACTTGTGCCGGAGACATGGTTCCGGATTCTATCACATCTGCCCAAGACTGTATTTCATCTGCAGACGCTGATCTGCTCAAACAATAAACATATAAATTAGATACAAATCTCTGAGAAGGAGTTTGTACTACCATAATTTCACATTTTTCAACAATGTCGCTTCCGTCTATTGTTGAGCAGTAAACAGATGTTGATCCAAAAGATTTACCCACTATATTACCGTCAGCATCAATCTCTGCAATCTCCGGATTATCACTTCTCCATTCAACTCCCGGGTTCGTAACATCACTGGGCAGAATTGACACTGGAATTACCAGTTTATCTCCCACTACAATAGTATACAATTTGTTATCAATAATCAATTCACTTGCAAGAATCAAAGGTGCTTCTGTCGTTGTCAGCTCCGGAGCTTCCGTTTCCGTCAATTTCGACTCTTCTGACTCCGGTTCTTCCGTATCAACAGAAGCAATGATATTATCAAGCTCTTCCGGTGTAATTTCCTGATGTTCGTCCTGTCCTGCGATTTCGGTGTCCGTATTTTTAGCGCGTGGAAGCAAAACTCCAATCAGAACCCCAATAACAATTATTAAAACAACAATAAATGCTCCTACACCAATCAGGATCCACTTCATCACCCCTGATGTTTTATGTTCTTTATTGCTAGAACTTTCTTTTTTCTGCTCCGCATGATTCATAACGAACGGCGTATCCAGAATTTCTGTATTATTCTCACTTCCACCTCTCACAGCAGACCTTTGATTCAAAGTTTCCGGTTTCTTGCTTAAGGACTCTGAATACGGCATCTGATCCGCCCGTTTTGTAGGACTGCCGCACTGCGGACAGAACATTGCCTGTTCATCGTTGATCACTGCACCACATTGCGTACAAAACATAGCATTTCACCCTCCTCTTAGGTATCTATGATATATAACGTGAACATATTATATAACACGCAAGTTCCATTTGGCAACTATTCTATTTCAATGCTTGAATGGATAAGGGTATTGATACAGATAGATATGTATGTTCTTGTATTTCGTGTAGTTCGATACCTCATTCTTTCTTGCCCCCACATTCATGATACTTGCCCGGGAAAGGCGGTCAAGCCGCCTTTTCCTTACGCTTACGCTTCGAAGCATTCCCACGCCGGATCGAATAACCGATCTGGATCGTATCTTTCTTGGCCTGCTTCCCGTTCTTGCTGCCCTTCTTCTTAGCGGTCGTCTTCGTCTCTGTCTTGTCCTTCGCCTTGTCACGTGCCTGATATTCTACCGTCATCTTCATTTCTATATGCGGATCGGTAATAAGAATGGTGTCGCCCTTGCCGTCAACATTCGGGGTAAGCCGTACCTCTACCTTCCGGTTCCAGAACTTCTTCGGGTACTTGGAAAGCAAGGTATTCTGAAGATACTGCAGGCAGTAGTCTTCTAACAGATACTGATCCTTAACCTTCTGCCCCATGTACCGCAGATACAGCTTCTTCTCATATAACGGTGTCTTGCATTCCGCATGTTCAAAGTAGCTGGTCAGCATCATATACATTGCATAAGTCAATGCCATCTGAATATCTTCCTGTGTGTTCTTGTTATAATTTACCTTAGTCATCATAATCATCACCGATTCCTTTCTATCATCCTGATACAGGATGTTGCTTCATTAATAGTTATCCGTTACATAGCTGCCTGAATTCTTCCGTTATTCCTGGTTTCATTACGAATTCATAGGTATTACTGTTGATTTTTGATCATTGCCTCAGATTCTTGGTTATCACCCCGGATCCTCATTGGTGGAATCCGTCACCCGGCCATTCCCTTACGCTGAATGACCGTCAGCGGTGTACCCGTGGTACACACACATGAAGTTGTCATGGTGCAGTGATTCCTGTAATTCCGACGTCTGCTGCCGGCTGCGGAAATCAAAAAAAGGATATGTATCACATTTGGCAAGGCATACTTCTAGCCTCTTACCAAATCTGATACATATCCTTATTTAATCATTATATCTTTTTGCGTTATCTCTAACGCAGAATAATTGTATAATGTATATCAGAAAAAAGCAAGCACTTTTTTCAAATATCAGCAAAATCTTTTATGTTCCGAATGTGTCTCTAATACAGGAATTCCCCGTCCGTCTGATCTGCAGCATCGATGGGGAATCCCGTTATCATTCTATCATACCTTATTAACAGAACGTTGTTATCTGATGAGATCCATAAAAACTACGTTCTTGCGCATGTCCCTGCATCAGAACTCCATTTTCACATCGGATCTCTTGCTTTCCTCTGCTTCAAACAATTCCTTCTCTGTTGCGCCCATTGCGCCTGCAACGATCGAATTCGGAAAAGTGATCAGCTTTGCATTGTAAGCTGTAACATTCGCATTGTAGAGTCTTCTGGCTGCCTGAAGATGCTCTTCCACATCCACGATCGCACGCTCCAATTCCACGAAGGTATTGCTGGAACGAAGCTCCGGATACTGCTCGGCGATCACATTGATCTCCCGATGCAGCTCATCCATGCTCTGATTTGCGGCACTCTTTTCCTTAATGCTCATACCGGAACGAAGCTCCAC
>JAFUAW010000130.1 GCA_017460485.1 Lachnospiraceae bacterium
AACTTTGAGATTACAGAATCGGTGGCAGCCAGTGATTATAAGTTCTTAGGTCGTGTGATCCGATCGCTGAAGAAGAATGGTTTCATGTTCTCTATGGATGATTACGGAACCGGCTATTCCAATGTGGCGGCAATACTATCCTTGGATTTCGATGTTGTTAAGATTGATAAGAGCATTCTGTGGGGAGCAGAGAAGAGCGAGCTCGGACTTATTATTCTGGAGAATACGATCCATATGGTAAGACAAATGAAAAAGCAGATTCTGGTGGAAGGCGTGGAGACGCTCGCACAGATCGAATTGTTGACGAAGCTAGGTGTGGATTATCTGCAGGGTTTCTATTATTCGAAGCCGATTCCGAAGCAGGAGTTCATAGTGAAGATTCAGAATTGATTACCTGATAATAAAGAATTGATATTGTTTAGGTTATATCTTTGAGAAATAATGAGAAAATATATTGAAAAACAGTTGAAAAAACGAGAAGCAGTATATATAATGGTAATGTTTGTGATATGATTTGATTCATAAAGGATCATAGGAAAGAAAAGGAAGGTAAAGAACATGGCAGAGAATGAGAAGAAGACCGGCGGCTGGCGTTCGAATAAATGGGTACGTGCAGCAATTCCGGCATTGTTGTTGCATTGTAGTATCGGTACAGTATATTGCTGGTCGATTTTCAGTCAGGAGATTGCGGATTACATAGGGTATACAAAGAGTGCAACGGAATGGGCATTCAGCTTTGCAATCTTTTTCCTTGGAATGTCAGCTGCGTTTTTGGGAAATGTTGTAGAGAAGGATATTCATAAATCTTCTTTGATCGCAACTATTTGTTTCTCTGTTGGTATGGCACTGACCGGGTTCTTTATCTGGTTTGGCGGCAGCCATCAGCATAATCCGGTTGCGTTGATTGGTATTTATTTAAGCTATGGTCTGATCATGGGTATCGGACTTGGTACTGGTTATCTGTCCCCTGTTAAGACCTTAATGCTGTGGTTTCAGGATCGTAAGGGTCTGGCAACAGGTCTTGCAGTTGCAGGCTTTGGTGCAGCGAAGGCAATCGCTTCCCCAATTATGCAGTGGATGCTGGAGCATTTGGGTAACGGCGGAATCTATAAGATGTTCTGGATTCTTGCCTGTGTCTATTTTATCATGATGTTTGTAGGTCATCTGTTGCTTAAGAAGCCGGACGGATGGCACGAGCCACAGGGCAAGGATGCGAAGCCTTCTATTATGCAGGTACTTAAGACCAAGCCGATTACGAACTATATCGGTATCTGGGTTATGTTCTATATTAATATTACTTGTGGTCTGGCACTGATCTCTCAGGAAAAGGCCATTGTAAAATGTATTGGTCTCGCATCGGTTGTCGGTATTATCTCTACTGTATCGGCTGTCTTTAATGCGGGTGGACGTCTTGGTTTCTCTGCATGGGCAGATACCATGAAGGATCGGAATACCATCTACAAGCTGATCTTCATTCTGTCTATTGCATTTACCGGTCTTGTAATGCTGACACAGGGGATTAAGAATGGAGAAGGTAATATTCTTCTTGTAATTCTTGTCCTTGCTTTGATCTTCATTGTGAATGCCGGATACGGCGGTGGTTTCTCGAATGTACCGACGTTGCTTTCGGATCATTACGGTATGGGAAGTATCAGCGCAATCCACGGTATTACACTTTCCGCATGGGCATTTGCCGGACTTACCGGTAATCAGGTTGCTACTTATATTGTCAATCATTCCGGTGAATGGATCGACCATGACGGTACACAGATCAATCCGGTTGGATATCAGAATGTATTGTATTTTACCATTGCTTTGTATATTGTAGCATTGATTCTGTGTCTGGTTCTTGTAAAGCCAACGGATAAAGCGTTGGAAGCTAAGGCAGCGAAGAAGGCTGCAGCCGGTAAATAAGGACAGCAGGTATAGATAACAGGTATTCATGCAATGGATCCGAAGGATCCGTATTGGATGAGAGGGGGACAGGTCATCAGTGACTGGTTGGATTGTTGTAGTAGATGATGACATTATTAATCTGAAGGTTGCAAGAGATATGCTCCATGAAAGCGGCCTGAAGGTTAGCGTTGCCAAATCCGGAAAAGATTTTTTGCGGTTCATGAATAAGAATTGTCCGGATCTTGTCCTTTTGGATATTCGTATGCCGGAAATGGATGGTTTTGAGGTATATGAACGGCTTCGGGCATTCGAGCAGGAAGCGGATATTTCACATATTCCGGTTATCTTTCTGACCGCCATGGACGATGCAAGCGTGAAGGCAAGATGTCTGGAAATGGGTGCGGCAGATTTTGTTCGGAAACCATTTCAGCGGGATGATCTGCTTCAAAGAATTGAGCGTGTCATTTCAGAATCCAAGTAATAACAGATGGATAACAGGTGTTAAAAGCATAAGAATTTATATAAAAAAGTCCGGATCGTAACTGATCCGGATTTTTTGGCGCAGAGCCGGTGATAAGGAAGTTGTCGATCGATTATACGCATATAAATCTATGTTTCTTGAAATAAATATAGTTTTGTTATATAATTGATACTATATGGCAGTTAGTTATAGGGAATGAAAAGCAGGCTTAGTATTTGACAGATGAGAGGAGGCGCATCATTCCATGTCCGGCTGGATCGTGATCGTAGATGATGACATTATTAATTTGAAGACCGCGAGAGATATTCTGCGTGAAAAGGATATGAAGGTCAGTACTGCCAAATCCGGAAAAGATTTTCTCAAATTCATGGAATCGAAGCGGCCGGATCTGGTATTACTGGATATTCGTATGCCTGATATGGATGGCTTTGAAGTCTATGATAAATTACGGGAATTGGAGGCTTTTAATGGTGAACCGAGCATTCCTGTCATTTTTTTGACTGCGGAAGAAGACGGCTCCATTGAGAATAAATGCTTGGGGATGGGAGCGGCAGATTTTGTCCGTAAGCCGTTTCACAGAGATGTTCTTCTGCGCAGAATCGAAAATGTAATGAAGAACAAACAGACAATCCATAATCTCACTATGGATGCTACGACGGATAAGTTGACCGGTTTTTTGAACAAAGAAAGCTCTGTTCAGGAGATGAGACGCTTATGCAAGACGGAACATGGAGCCTTGATCATATTGGATCTAGACAGCTTTAAGCTGGTGAATGATCTATATGGACATGATATGGGTGATCAGATTCTGGTCTCTTTTGCCGATATTGTCCGAAAAAACCTGCGTGCCGTGGATGTGGTCGGAAGAATCGGAGGCGACGAATTCATTGTCTTTGGAGAGAATATCCCATATGAAAGTGTTGTCGATAATATTGTGAAGAGAATTAATACCCAGTTGATTGCAAAAGCAAAGGAATTAATGGGAGATGACTGCAATATTCCGCTGGGTGTATCTGCGGGAACCGTATTTGTTCCCGATGAAGGCGGAGAATATGATGAATTATTCAAACAGGCCGACAAAGCACTGTATTATGTGAAGAAAAATGGCAAGCATGGATATGCGGTATATAACTCAGATCCTGCTAAAGAACAGGAAGAACCGGAGCAGATGACGGATAGTCTGGATCGTTTATCCCAGATCATGGATGAGCGCGGAGAAGCAAGCAATTCCTTGATGCTCGGACAGGAAGCTTTTATGAATGTCTATCGGTTTATGATCCGGTATATTTATACATATCAAAGAATCGCGCATAAAGCTTTGTTTACTATTAAGCCGATCAATGTAGAGTTTTCGGGAAGCAATCTGACCGAGATGTATGATCATTTTGAAGAGATACTGAAGAAGAATCTCCGCAAAAGTGATTTTATGATGCGAAGCAAGCCGAATCAGTTCTTTGTACTTCTGCCGGAGCTGGCAGAACAGCATCGGGATATAGTATTAGACCGGATTATTCATGCATGGAATGAGCTCGGATACGAACAGTCGGCAGAACTGATCTATGAGCATGAGATCATTGATGGTACCCATCAGGAGAATGTGGACTCCAGAAGAGCACAGGATGAAGAAGCGTCAGAATAAGTGTTACAAAGTCCGGTTTTTATAGAAATCGGACTTTTTTGATTGTAAAAAGATGTAATAAAGTATGTTCAGAAAGTGCTCCTCAAAGAATGTATATTGTGTGATTTTGAAAGAAGTTATTGAATTGTGTCAAATACTCTTGTATAATACATTTTCGGGATATATCAGCAGACATGCTCCCACGATATCATAGTAATCACAAGCATAGAATTATGGGAGTGACATCACAGGAAGGAATTACACCATGAGCATGAATTATATCAAAAAAGTACCACAGCCGCAGGAACTGCAGGAAATCATTCCGATGACACCGGAGCTTACCAGGATCAAAGAAGAACGAGACGCAGAGATCCGCAAGGTTATTACCGGAGAATCCGATAAATTCTTAATGATCATAGGACCTTGCTCCGCAGATAATGAAACAGCGGTCTTGGACTATGTGTCCAGACTGACTAAGGTTGCAGATAAGGTGAAGGACAAGATCATTGTAATTCCACGTATCTATACCAATAAACCGAGAACGACAGGCAAGGGTTATAAGGGAATGCTGCATCAGCCGGACCCGGAGAAGGCACCGGATCTCTTTGAGGGTGTGAAGGCAATCCGTAAGATGCACATTGATTCCATTAAAGAGACGGGGCTTACTGCCGCGGATGAGATGTTATATTCAGAGAACTGGCCGTACTTAGAGGATATCTTATCCTATGTTGCCATCGGTGCCAGAAGTGTTGAGGATCAGCAGCACAGGACCGTGACCTCTGGAATGGATGTTCCGGCAGGTATGAAGAATCCTACCAGTGGAGACCTGACGGTTATGATGAATTCCTGCCTCGCCGGACAGATGGGACATACTTTCTTATATCGAGGCTGGGAAGTGAAGACGAGCGGCAACGAGCTGGCACACTGTATCCTGAGAGGTGCGGTGAATAAGCATGGGCAGTCCATTTCCAATTATCATTATGAGGACTTGATGATGTTATGCGATCTGTACCAGCAGTTCGATCTGAAGAATCCGGCCTGTATTGTCGACGCCAACCATAACAACTCCGGCAAGCAGTGGGCAGAGCAGCCGAGGATTGTGAAGGAAGTACTTCACAGCATGCGGCACTCGGAGGATATCAAGAAGCTGGTGAAGGGTGTCATGGTGGAGAGCTACATCGAGAATGGTAATCAGCCGGTAGACGGCGGATGCTATGGTAAGTCCATTACCGATCCATGCCTTGGGTGGGAGCTTTCCGAGAAGCTGATCTTAGAGGTTGCCGATCTGCTGTAATGGAATAGGATACGTCAGATTAGAAGATATAGAATGGAATCAGCGTCAGCGGAATGATGGAATTTCGCTGGCGTTTTTTGATTTAAAACGAGAAAACGTATCGATCAGTAAATAGCGTTGAAAGATCCTTTTATGGCTATTTTTATAAAGTATTGTGAGACGGATCAGGCTTCATTTACGTATTATTAGTAGCAGCTGCAAATAAACAAAGTGGGGTACGGATGATGTACAATGCACAGGAAAAATATGAATATATGGTAGATACCTACTACGCTCCTTTGTATCGGTTACTATACGGATACTGTCGGAATAAGCAGGACGCAGAGGATTGCGTGCAGACTGCATATCTGAAGCTATGGCAGTGCAAGAAGCAGTTTCTGTCAGAAGTACATGCCAAGAACTGGTTATATCAGGTTGCCGTCAATTGCGCGAGGGATCTATATCGGCAGAAATGGAGCAAGACAGAGCTGTTGACAGAAGACATCTCTTATATACCGGAGGATATCCCATTTGCAAGAGAGGATGCGGTCGTCTTATTTGAAGGGCTTGCAGCACTCAGGGAAGAATATCGGATGGTAATCCTGCTGTATTATTATGAGGAATACTCTGTAAAGGAGATCGGCAAGATTATGGATGTTAAGGAAAATACAGTTACTACCTGGCTTGCCAGAGCGAGAGGGCAGCTGCGTTCCGGATTGGAGGAAGAATATGGAGCATAGAATCAAAGAGATGATGGAACAGATTGAGGTACCGGATGGACTTCGTGAAGAACTGTTGAAGATTCCGGATCAGGGTACAGATATGGAGAATAAGCGAAAATGGACATCGGTCGGACGGATTGGCAAGGCTGCAGCAGTGATATTGGGAATTGCGGCAATTGGCTCCGGAACTGTGTTTGCGGCAAGTAAGATGCTGGGAATCCGGGATTTTGCGCAAACACTGCCGGAAGAGGCAGAGCCGTATATTAATACAGAGGTGGCTGTCAGTGATGTAGTGCAGAATAATTTGGCAGAAGAGCCGGATGTCACCTCAGATCTCGTGTCATTCCGGGTGAAGGAGACGGTCGCAGATACCAGTAACTGTCTTGTAGTAATCGAGGCGACCTTACAGGATCCGGAGCATTATCTGATGCTCTGGGGAGCCGATGAATATCCGTATCTGGCAGAAAGCGAGAACTTTCCGGCTTCTAATCTGTATGAGGACGCGATGCAGGGGGAGAGTCTTGCGGAT
>JAFUAW010000131.1 GCA_017460485.1 Lachnospiraceae bacterium
CGCCCGTACCGGACTATCAAAATCAACTGCTGCCAGATCCGATTCTGCTAACGTGATCCATGCCGGAGCCGCCGCATGATGATACCGGATCTTCACGTTTGCCCGAATTCGCTCTCCGGTTTGCAGCCCCGCTATACTTAAGTAATTCAGTTGATCACAGTAGATCCGGGAGCGATACAGCTCTTCTTCTGTACCGATCACAACCTCATTCGTATCGGTCCGTATCTCTTTCACATAGGCCGGATATCCAAGCGCAAGTCCCAGCCCCTTTCTCTGACCGACGGTGTAATGAATGATCCCTCTGTGTCTTCCCAGCCTGTTCCCATCGGTGTCAACAAAGAAGCCTTCGCCCGGAATCTCCTGCTCTGCATTCTGTTCAATATAATCCACATAATCCCCATCTGTCACAAAGCATATTTCCTGAGAATCCGGCTTAGCAGCCACCGGAAGTCCCACACGCTCCGCAATCTTACGTACCTCATCCTTCGACAGCTTACCAAGGGGAAGGATCGTCCGGCGCAGCTGCTCCTGCGTCAGCCGGTATAGCATATAGGTCTGATCCTTAGGTGCATACAGCGATTTCTGAACCGTATATCTTCCGCTTTCCAACGAAACAATGGAAGCATAATGTCCGGTGGCGATATAATCCGCCTGCATAACACCGGCTGCTTCCATCATTTTCTCCCATTTAATTTTCTGATTGCAGATCACGCAGGGATTCGGTGTCCTCCCATGAAGATATTCCTGTATAAATGGATCGGTTATCATTTCCCGAAACTCTGTCCGGCAGCTGATCACATGGTAGGGAATGTCCAAATGCCATGCGATCCGTCTGGCATCATCGATCTCACAGCAGCGGCTGTCCTTGCCGGTACTGCTTACCCATGTCCGAAGCGTGACTCCGATCACATCATAGCCTGCCACCTTCAGCAGATATGCCGCCACCGCGCTGTCAACCCCACCGGACATTCCAACTATTACCTTTGCCATCGTCTATGTACCAACCTTTTCCTCTCTAATATCATCGGTCTTGAAGCCTCAGCCTTCTCTCTTTCACAACAAGCCTTGCTCTCACTGCCGTCCCTCTTCCACTGCAAGCTGCAAGCCCTTCTTCACATAACCATCTGCATATTCTTTGCGGACAATCCATGCATACCGCTTCTCCGGAATCTCCAGCTTCTCCTCTTCAAAAGAAAGAACCTCCTGAATCTCCTCGGGATAATCTCGATAGAAATCCCGCATGATCGAGAGCAGCTTCTTACCGGCGCGCACGACGGAAGACGTACCACAGGAAGGGGTCACAATATTCACGGTCTTTAAATCATAATGCGCCGCGTTCTTATAATTCTGTACCGCTTGGATCTGCTCATGCTCCTTAAGATGAAGCACAGGAAGTGTCGCAAGCCAGATTAGGAACAGCTTGATAAATGTAACATCCTTGGCATTCAGCCCTGCCGGTTCCAATGGATTCAAGTCCACCATCCGCAGTTCAATATGATCGATCCCGTGCGCCTCCAGATTCTCAAGTGTATTCTTGCCACTCGGCTTTAACCGTACCGGATAATAGAGTTCGGACGGATATTTCAGCCATTCATGCTCCACATAATACCGAATACTGTCTGCATAGGAAGCCGCTGACTGATAATTCAGGATCGGCGTGAAGAAATTCCAATAGCCCAGCTCCCCGCAGCGTACCGACGCCATTCCCGGAAAGATATCCACATCATATAATTTCTTCTCCACGTAAGAACCATCCATCAAAGGACTGGCTGCTGTCAACGCGGTGACCACCCATCCATAGGCAACCACGCGCTCCGCAAGATCCAGATACAGCCGGTCTACATATTCCCGGTAGGACAGATCCGTTGCTTTCTTCTTCCGGCTGGTCTCATAATTCTTCTTAAGCAGCTCCTCCGCAAAGGAATAGTTCACATGAATGCCGGACAGCGTCATCTTATATCTTCCGTACCGCTTCGCCAGATATTCCCGATATTCCGTCTTCGACGCCTCATCACCTTCAAACCTCGCGATCGGCACGTCCTCTTCATTTTTAATATATGGCGGATTGGAAAACGGCCATAGATACTCCGGTTCCGGAAGCTTCCGAAGCGTATCCTTGATCTCGTTCGTCCGGCTTAAGAGCTCCTCCATCGCCCCCTCTACACTGTCCCATACATCTGTATTAATCTCTACCTGATTCTCGCAGAAATCCCTGACAATATGCGGATCATTAGGAAATGGATCTCTGGTCTGCGCAAAATTCCCCTTCGCATCAATCCGGAGATTCTCTTTTTCCAGTCCGATATTTCCTTGCAGCAGAAGGTCTCTAACCTCCGAATGATCAATATGCAGCATATCCCGTCCTCCTACTCTATTTCCGCAAACTCCCGAATGATCGTTTCCAAAGGCACCCCTTGTTCTCTTGCATTCAGAACATACAGCGACGGATTGCTCCGCTGCCGGATCCGTTCATGCAATGGTGCCAAATACACTTCTTCCCCCTGTCCTCTCTTACGAAGTCCGTCTTCCGCAAGATCCACGATCTTCTGTGCCAGATCATATACCTGATCCTTATCAAAGCCGGATGGGAATTCCCGATAATCAAATAATTTTCGTAATTCTCCCGCATTATAGCCACGATGATAGATTGCATGATCCTGCTCCAGTAATACCGACAATTCATGTAATTTCTCAACCAGACCAACATGGAATGCCGCAACTGTCATGAAATCACGGATTGGCTGACAGCAGACACTCCGGTACTCAATCGTCCCCCGATAGGTAAGATCTTCAAACTTAAATGTCCGCAGATAATTCAGATCACTCAGCTTCGGATGCACACCGATCTTCCGGTATCTGGTCCCGTCATAGTACTCCCCCATAACAACATCCCTTTTAAAATACTCTAAGATAGGAATCGGAGGGAAGTTAATGTACCTGCTTCCGCGTTCCACACAATAGATACTGGTGGATTCAATATAATTCTGCAATTCCTTGACACTATGGAAATCCAATTCATACATTCCGATATTGTGCGGATTAATCCCATGTGTACTGTTCTCCCAGAACATATCCCGGCAGCAGAGTAATTCTTCGTGTTCTCCCAATAAAATAGAATTAGAGAATAACAATGCCTTGACCGGTTCTAATCGTGTAAAGGTATTGATCGTCTCGATCAGATCATCATATTCCACATCAAGCTGTACCTGAGAGGCACTACAGAAGGTTCCGTATGCCGGATACTCATGAAAATACATCGGCAGGGAATAATCCTTATAGGAATGAAGATGGTGAAACAGCATCCGATATCTTCCGTTCAGGATCGGTACATTCTGATTATAATTACGATACGGATTCACTCCAAACCCGCTCAAGGTATAATTTTCCTTTACAAGACGGGATTGAATATAGGAATAATACTTCGCAAACCGTTCCCTTATTGTATGCAACTCCCGTTCCTTTCCCATCGAGAGCTCCAGATTATTATAGGAACAATCATAAGAAAAGATATCTCCGGTCTCAGGATCCTCTGCTGAATAGATATTGCCTTCCTCATCCCTGCCGAGCACCGAGAACCGGAATTCCTGCATAAAGTCCGCAGTCAGACGATGTATAACCTGAAAATCCACAGGCTTCTTATTCAGATTCAGGATCGGCATCTCGATTTCAATTCCGATATAATGCTCCCGTGTCTTCTTGGTAGGTGCTATGTATTTCTCATACAAAGCTTCTTTTACATCATTTATTAACGCCTGATCGACCGTCTTATTCTGATCATTCTCTGCATACTGCCATGCAAGATCTGCCATATCATCACCATCCAATTCTTCCGCACTTACTCATCCACTTACAGATCCGCAAAGATCTGATACAGATATTTATAGTTCTCCGGATCATCCACATACTCATTTCCATGTATCTGTCCCTCATATACATGCATGCCGTCGCGGTAACCCAACAGCTGTGTGAACGGCACCGGCTGCCAGTCATCATCGTCAAGCGGGACTGTCGCAAAGAAATATGCCTCGTCCTTGTGTAGATAATATAAGGTCTTCCGGCAATTCGTATGGACATACATCTGCTCTCCATCGTACAGCAGGATGTTCAATTTGTTACCAACCGCAAGATCAGGAAAAATGCCATCCAGCACCCGGAAGCGTTCTACCGGATTCAATGCGCGCCCTTTTATCTCTGCAGCCCGGTTGATACAATCAATAATATATAGAAGAATCCGTTCACTATCCGTATCTCCCGATTGTATACGGGAATATTTATCCAAACCCTCATATTCAAATATGGTTCCGTTATGGATCATCGTCCATCGTCTCCCGCTTTGATCGATAGCCGTATACGGATGGCAGTTCCAGAGCTCTACATTCCCGATTGTCGCATACCTTATATGTGCCAATACGGTCTTTTCCTTCATCGTATGCCGAAGCCGTTCTTTGAGGACTTCACTCTTGGATGCTTTCTTCGATTCCTTCTCGATCACAGCGTCGTTCCCGTTCATGATTGCCAATCCCCAACCGTGCGGGTGCTTATCGCAATGCCCATAAAATGTACGAAGATATTCATTTAGATATAATCGATGCTGTCCGCAAACACCAAATAATTCACACATATCTGTCAGCTTCCTTCTGTCCCATCCGTTATCTATTCTTACGAATTATAGTATTATCTTAGCACCGGATTCTAAAAAAGAATATTTCAAATAATCTAGAGCCGGCTATAGGATAAGGCTATAACGACAAAGGAACCGGAGCATATCCGCTCCGGTCCCCGGAAAATAAAGGAGATGAGTGTGAGGGAGAAAACACTATCCTTATCCTTCAATGGCAATATAATTGTTCTTTTCCACCTGTTCTGCCGGATCTTTCTTCGGGATCGTCAGTCTCAGGACGCCGCTTTCATACTTCGCCTTGATATCTTCCTGTGTAATGGCTTCTCCTACGTAGAAGGATCTGCTCATGGTACCGGAATACCGTTCCTGACGGATATATTTGCCGGTCTTCTGATCTTCCTTATCCTTATTCAGGTTCTTCGATGCGGAGATCGTCAGGTAACCATCCTTCAACTGAACAGACATATCTTCCTTCTTGAATCCCGGAAGATCAACATCCACTTCATAATGATCCTCGTGCTCCTGCACATCGGTCTTCATCATGTTGGCGGAATGTCTGCCGTACAGCTTCTTCTGTGCCTTATTCATATCTCTGTCGAATACTGCCGGCATACGGAAGAATTCGTCAAAATCATCAAAAAAGTCATCAAATAATGGTTCACAATAAATACTAGGTGTTAACATAAGTCATCGCTCCTTTTCTTATAAATGCTTATTAATAAGTTTCTGGAACGGGGTTTGAAAATCAAATGATACTCTTGAACTTATACCGCCAGGTATTAGTATTCTCAATTTCTCATTCTCTATTCTCTTCCTCTTTCTGATTATGTTATAGCACACTTGTTAGCACTCGTCAATATCGAGTGCTAACAATTTTGTGAAAATTTTGTGAACTCGTAATTATAATAATTGCCTGCTTAATATATCGTTTCATTCCATAATATGTTTCATTTTCCATATGTATTATTCGCCCGGATCTTCCTCGTTTAATCCTATTTCTAAAATTGCATCTGTATCGGCGTTATCCTCTATCTTTGTTACAGTTTTTAATTTACGATTGATTGCCCTTGTTCTTGTGCCAATCAATTTATCTAAATCATCGTCTGCCTGTCTCAATCGTTTTCTTGCAGATTCAAGGACATTTTCAAAGTTCGCAAATTCTGCCTTTGCAGCTTCTAAGATTGTCCAAACCTCACCACTCTTTTTTTGGATTGCCAAAGTACGAAATCCCATCTGCAAACTGTTCAACATAGCTGCCATTGTTGAAGGTCCTGTAATATTGACATGATAATCCCTTTGTAATTGTTCTACCATGTTCAGATTTACTACTTCGGCGTATAAGCCTTCAAATGGAAGAAACATGATTGCAAAATCAGTCGTATACGGCGGCGCAATATATTTATCATGTATGCTTTTGGCACATCTCTTAATCTCTTGTACTAACTGGTCCCTCTTAGATTTGATTTCTTCAGCATCCCCGTTATCATAAGCTCGAGCCAAACTTGCCCATTTATCTCCAGGAAATTTGGAGTCGATTGGGAGATATACATATTCGCCCTCTTCTTGTCCAGGTAAACGAACAGCGAAATCCACTAATTCGCCTTTATCCGGACTTATCTTGTATTGTTCCTCATACTGATTTGAAGACAATATATCCGCTAAAATCGCCGATAATTGAATCTCACCTAAGATGCCCCGATTCTTAACATTCGAGAGAACATTCTTCAAATCGGACACACCATTTGCTACATTTTTCATCTCTCCAAGTCCTGCATATACCTCAGCTAGACGTTGGTTTACCGCTTCAAAAGATTTTGATATCCTATCATTCAAAGTTTTCTGCAATTTTTCATTAACAGTATCATTGATCTTATCCAAACTCTTCTGATTATCATCCTTCAACTTATCAAGTGCAATCTGGTTATCTTTCCGTATGCCAGAGAACTCTTCTTTTATTATAGATAACTGTTCAGCAATTTCTTTCCGTTGTTTTTCCTGATTTTCACTTAAGGAATTCCCCAAGTCTGTCATATTCTTTACAACAATTTCAAATGCATCATTTAGTTTTCTATCCAAGATTTCTTGCATTTTTTCAGTTACAATCTGATTCATCTCTTTTAAGTTATCACCTGTTTTCTGATGAAAACTCACCATTTCCAAATTCATGTTGTGAATTGCTTCGTTTTGATTATTCTGCGCAGTTTCTTCTATTCCCCTAATATTATTTTCAAACATTGACATTTGCTGACGAAGAGATTCTATTTGTGAAGTCAGTTGTTGATTGGCACTCCGGTTCTGTTCAGTCAGCGTTGAAATCCGTGAATCCATATTTTTATTTGCATTTCCTTGAATTAAAATAACTATTAAAAGTACAATCATAATCACACAACATATTAAAATAACAATTTCCATATAAACATCCTCCATTCAACTATTACTTCATTTATATATTAAAGCGAACTATGAACGATTATCATTCGTAAGTCTCGCTATATCCTTGATTACCTCCGATGCAATGATCAATCCCGCAACAGACGGAACGAATGCCGTTGAGCCCGGAATATCCCGCCGTTCTGTACATTTATGCTGTGTATCCGGCGGACAGATGCAGTTCGTCCGGCAGCTGATCGCCATATCCTCGATCGGGCGGATCGGCGGTTCCTTGGAATACACCACCTTCAGCTTCTCTACGCCGCGTTTCTTCAATTCTCTCCGCATGACCTTGGCTAACGGACAGACAGAGGTCTCATAGATATCCGCCACCTCGAACATGGCAGGATTCAATTTGTTGCCAGCACCCATGCTGGCAATGATTGGTGTTCCCTTTTCACGCGCTTCCATCACAAGCTGAATTTTTGCTGTTACCGTATCCACTGCATCCACAACATAAGAATATTGTGTGAAGTCAAACTCATCCTTCGTCTCTGGAAGATAAAAGCATTTATGTACTTCCACCTTGCAATTGGGATTAATATCCAATATCCGTTCCCGCATGACATCGACCTTATACTTTCCAACCGAGCTTCTGGTCGCAATAATCTGTCGGTTCAGATTTGTCAGACACACCTTATCGTCGTCAATCAGATCAATCGCTCCAATCCCGCTTCGTACCAGTGCTTCGACCGTATAACCTCCGACACCGCCAATTCCGAACACCGCGACTCTTGCCTGTTCCAAGTGTTCCATGGCTTCCTTTCCAAATAATAATTCCGTTCTTGAAAATTGATTTAACATCGTCTGTCCTTTCCTCGTATTATATCATCTCGACTGTCGTCTCGATGAGGTTTCTCGTCAAAGTGTCGCCTGCGCCAGCGCAGCGACACCTTTCCTCGTATTATATCATGTTTATCAGATCACAGAATCCTATCATTTCTATATAATTCTAATTATTATACAATATCATTTTCAATAAAAAAAGAAAAATCAAGTTTGATGCACACATTCCATAAAAATGAAATAGAGTAAAACTTGATTTTTCATTCTCTTCCACATTCATTTCCAAATTAATATTATATATCAATATTATATTTTTTTACAATTCGCCTCAGTTCCTCCATATCTCTCTGATAGATTTCGCGAATTTCCTCCTCGGTATGTGTAGCATAAAAAGACGGAGGATACATACCGCCGGGTTGTCCATGATTATACCAATAATCATCGTCCGCCACCATGATCATTCGTATAAAGTAATTACGTATTGCTCTTATAATTTTTTTAAAATTCATATTTCTTACCCTTCAATTCTGTTTAATAAATTACTAGCATTCTACTCAGTCAAAATAGAATAGTAACTATAATTTCAAAATTCACAAACATAATATACTATAAAAATAGTGGATAGTAAACTCTTTTAAATAATACATATTTTATATACGTTATGTGCAATTTCAAAATTATTTATAATTTTGGGTATATTATATACAATCTATTCATATAATACAACCCATCTTATTATATTTTTTGAATAGGGGGATGTATATAAATGATTGATTATACTCCATTTTGGAATACATTGAAGCATACAGAACACGAAAACTGGTATACACTTGTAAATTCACACAACGTCAATCCAGGCACTCTTCATCGTCTAAAACATAACATGCCGGTATCTACTGTTACAATTGATCTGTTATGCAATATCCTGCATTGTGACGTTTGTGATATTGCCAGACATATTCCGGATCAAGTCTTCGAGCAAGAATCTAATTCTTAAGGAATACATTCTATCATTTTTTTCATGGTTTCTTTTTTTCTTGTATAAATAATTATCATTTCTTGTATGAATGACTGTTGTTTATGATTATCCTTAGTTATCCTCATATATCCAATCGTTTACTTCTCAAACATTATATTGCTTTCTCGGAATCTTCCTATAGATAATCCAATTTGAATATGCTAAGATATCCTCATGAATATTTACGAACAAGTAAAATCCAAATTCATACTTCCGAATGCATTCGAAGACTGGCGCAGCTACCGGACACAGATTACTGAACGTATCCTTTCTATTGCTTTGCATGATCTTCATATGTCCGAACATAAAACAATGGCTATCTTAGGGGCAGGGCAATGTAATGATATCAATCTGACAGAATGTCTTAATTATTATGATTATATCACGTTGATTGATGAGGATAGTGCTGCAATGGAAGAAGCATTTCAGAACATTTCTCAGGAATTGCAAAACAGAATTATTATTAAACATGCTACTTTAGATGGAATTATTTCAAATGATATCGAAAGCATGTGTCAGAACATTTTAGAATATGTTAAAAAACGCGGACTATTTCTTTCAAAAGAAGAATACCTCACTTATGTAACCGAACAATTAATGATAATAAAAAGCCTTCTGTATACCAATCCCGAGCAATTACATTCCATTTTGCCTCCAAAATCTTATAATCTCATTGTGTGTTTAGGGGTACACAGTCAATTACTGTCTGGATTATCTTACTGCTTGGAAATACTGGACTATAATATCTCACAACAGCTATATCAGGGAACATATTCCGGTATGGATATATATCACCGTATTTTAACAGATATGCTTAATAGTATTATCCCTATTTTGAATCAGTCTATTTTTGATTCCTCAAAAGGATCTATTATGATCGGATGCGAATATGATGATAAACATCCGATTGCAGGAGCATATACAAGCATACTTGATATCCGTGATCGGATTCATGATCATGCTGCTCCTGCAAACACGAATGAACAATATAATATGACAGAAGAACATTTGTTGTGGAACTTTCATTCAGTCAATCACATAACATATGATATGCTGATTCAGACGATTTCCGTCACCGTATAGTCCTGAGCTTCTACCGCAGTTTTCAGATTTTGATCAGAGATAGTCTGATTCAAAGTCACAATTGCAGTTCCGGCCTTATGACTAACTTCAGCAGATGCAACACCATCCACGGATTCCAGGGCCTTCTTAACTCTCGCCTCACAATGTTCACACATCATTCCTTCAATCTTCATTGTTTTTTTCATGTTTTTTTCCTCCTGTATTCTTTCTTTTATACTCTGATCTTTCGGATATTCGTCTTTATCTAAATCATTCATATTGTTTCTTATTACCTGTGATTTACATCTATGATCATGTTTAACATCATGGATCTTAATAAGATTCAGGCGCAGAGCATTGGTAACCACGCAGAAGCTGGACAGACTCATAGCTGCCGCACCGAACATGGGTGTCAGTGTCCAGCCGAAGATCGGGATCCATACACCTGCCGCCAACGGAATCCCAATCACATTATATAGGAATGCCCAGAACAGGTTCTCATGAATGTTGGTCAATGTTCTCCGGCTCAGACGAATGGCAGCAGGGACATCCATCAACGTACTTCTCATCAATACAACATCTGCGGCATCGATCGCCACATCTGTACCAGCACCGATTGCAATTCCGATATCCGCTCTAGTAAGTGCCGGCGCATCATTGATCCCGTCACCAACCATAGCAACCTTGCCTTCTTCCTGCAGTTTCCGGATTGCGGCTTCCTTGCCGTTCGGCAATACTCCCGCGATCACTTCGTCCACTCCTGCCGATCTTCCGATGGCACGAGCTGTCTTCTCATTATCTCCAGTCAACATCACAACCCGGATTCCCATATTCTGAAGCTCTTTGATTGCCTGTGGACTATCCTCTTTTATAACATCTGCAACTGCGATCATACCGAGCAGCTTTATGCCGTTATGACCGGAATCTTTCTTTTGATCAATATATGCTGCTTTTTCTGATTCATCCAGCTGTTCATATGCAAATACGATCGGAGTCTTCCCTTCCGACGCAAGCTGCTCCGCTTTACCACGAAGATCTTCCGGAAGAAGAATCTTATTATTGATAAATGAAAGACTTCCGCCATATATCTGTTTTCCTTCATATCGTCCCTGCAGACCATTGCCCGGAAGCACTTGGAAATCTGTCAGAAGAATGCCCGAATCGGCATCCGGATCCACATTCGCCTGTCGGTTCGATGTAAGATCATAAAAATGAGCTTTCTCACGAATGTGTAAGTTCTCTCCGTATTCAAGGACTGCTTTAGCAAGCGGATGTTCGCTCTGTCGTTCCAAAAGCCAAGCATAAAACACCAGATCATCCTCGGTATGCCCTGCTGCCGGAATCACATCAGTAACCTTCGGCATTCCAGAAGTAATCGTTCCTGTCTTATCCAGAGCAACGATCTGAACTTTACCAGCCTCTTCCAAAGACACCGCAGTCTTGAACAGGATCCCGTTCTTTGCTCCCACACCGTTGCCGACCATAATTGCCACAGGTGTCGCAAGTCCAAGCGCGCATGGACAGCTGATGACCAGAACAGAAATGGCTCTCGCCAGAGAGAAGCCGACATCTTTACCCGCGATCAGCCATACGATCAACGTAATACCGGCAAGTATCAGTACAGCAGGCACAAAGATCCCCGAAACCTTATCCGCGATCTTGGCAACCGGTGCTTTGGTAGCAGCGGCATCACTGACCATCTGTATGATCTGTGACAGCGTCGTATCCTCTCCTACACGGGTTGCTTCACATGTCAGAAAGCCAGACTGATTCAATGTCCCGGCTGACACCTTATCACCCGGAAGCTTATCGATCGGAAGACTCTCTCCGGTAAGTGCAGATTCATTGACAGCACTGCTTCCCTCTCTGACAATTCCGTCTACCGGTATATTCTCTCCCGGTCTTACAACAAACAGATCCCCGATCACAACATCATCAATAGATACCTCGATCTCCTGACCATCACGAAATATCGTTGCCTTCTTCGGTGCCAATCTCATCAGACCCTTCAAAGCATTCGTGGTCTTGCCTTTGGAGATTGACTCCAACATCTTGCCTACCGTGATCAATGTCAGGATCATCGCCGCAGATTCAAAATAAAACTGGTCCATATAGTACATGACCTGTTCATCATTACCCTGAACAACAGCGGAAGTCATGGCAAATAAAGCAAATGTACTGTATCCGAAGGAAGCACTTGCGCCCAAAGCGACAAGCGTATCCATATTCGGTGCTCCATGAAACAGGCTCTTAAACCCACTGACAAAGAATCTCTGATTAATTACCATAATAATAGCTGAGAGCAGCAGCTGGACAAGCCCCATTGCCACATGATTTCCGTCAAAGAACGGTGGAAGCGGCCATCCCCACATCATATGCCCCATGGAAAAATACATGAGGATTATCAAAAATACCGCTGAGACGATTAGTCTTGTCCGAAGAACCGGAGTCTCCTTATCCTTTAACGCTTCCTCCGCCTCAGCAAGACTTGCCTGATAGGAAGACCGGCTTCCGGATGCTGGCATACTTCCGGAAGAATGTCCCGATTGCTGCGGATCATTCTTTAAATTATGTCTTAGCGATGCGCCATAACCGGCATCCTCAACCGCTTTCACAATCGCCGACGGGTCGGCGGTTCCCTCAACTCCCATGGAATTTGTCAGCAGACTTACCGAGCAGGAAGTTACACCCTCCACCTTTGAAACTGCTTTTTCAACCCTTGCGCTGCAGGCGGCACAGCTCATTCCTGTTACATTATATTGTTCCAACTTAGGTCACCTCTTAACATCCGGTCTATTACATGTTATTTCATCAATTTCTGGAGCACTTCCACCAGCTCATCCACCGTCTCTTCCTTCCCATCCTTAATATCTCTCATTACACAGGACTTTATGTGGTTTGCCAGAAGCACTTTATTAAAACTGTTCAGAGCGGCATTTACCGCAGATACCTGTACCAAAATATCCGTGCAATAAGCATCCTTTTCCACCATTCCTTTAATCCCGCGGATCTGACCTTCAATCCGGTTCAAACGATGAAGAAGATCCTTATATTCCTGATCCGATCGTTCCTTCGTCTTGGCAGAACAGCAGCAAGACGCATCCGTTTTGATCTCTGTACCTTGTTTATGCATAATCATATCTCCATTCATATTTTATTAGCTGCATTATATACCCCATGGGGGTATAATGCAAGTGGTATTTTAGGGAATCAAAAAAAGCGGGAAAAATATTAGTCTCCCGCTTATCCCTTACTAAAATCCTCAATATCAACCTGTTGCTTACTTTAATCCCTTGTCCTGATATTTCAGAATTTCTTCAATATATTTCTTCCCCAGCTTGCTGACCGTTACACCCTTCCGAACCAGATATCCGATCGTCATTATCTCATCGGACTTTAAGCGAACTGCACAGTATTCCTCGCCATTTAAGCTTTCACAGATGATCCCGGAACACAATGTATATCCGTTCAGACCAATCATCATATTCAGAAGTGTCGCACGGTCGCTTGCCTTGATCAGCCGCTTATATTGATACGTGCTTAATACCTCTTCCGCAAAATAAAATGAATTATAAGCACCCTGATCGAAGGACAGGCACGGATACTCGTCCAATTCCTCAATGGCGATCTCCTCCCTGTCTGCCAATGGATGCGACTTCGCCATATATACATAGATTCCGCACTCTAACAGCTCATGGAACTCCAATCCATACTCATCAAAGAGCTTAAACAGTACCTGACGGTTAAAAGCATTCACATAGAGGATCCCAATCTCACTTCGGAAATTCTTCACATCCTCGATCACATCATGTGTCCTCGTCTCATGCACCGCAAATTCATAACGATCCATTCCGAACTGCTTAACCATCTCCATAAACGCATTTACCCCAAAGGTGTAGTGCTGCATGGAGACACTGAATTTCTTCTTGGAGGTTGCCTGATTGACATATTTATCTTCGATCAATTGATATTGCTCCACCACCTGTCTGGCATAGCCGATGAACTCTTCGCCC
>JAFUAW010000132.1 GCA_017460485.1 Lachnospiraceae bacterium
CGTAAAATGCTTCTGTGATATATAGATCTCGAATCCGAGATAATGATCCGAAGGATAGTAGAAGGTATCCGAGATCGTGAGAGAACCGATACTGGTATAATTATCCTTCATGTACCGGTACACATTGTCGGATACCCGGAACTCGCACCGTCCTGTGATGCAGTAATTGATGAGAAATAAGCTGTCATCATCAAATAGGGAACTGTCAATCGGTATGTAGGTGGAATGCACATCATTTAAGTATACGAGGATACCGGGAAGAAATGGATACATGGTATGATCCACGTACCCATGCTCCAACTGTCTGCGGTAGGTTAGGATCTCATCATAGTTATGAGACAGTAAGTGATCAAAATAGTCCTTGACCATAGTCTCCGGGACAGGCTGATCAGAGTGTTCCATTTGAATTGTATTCATGTGTTCAAAAGAGTCTTTTTTCATATCATTTATAATCAATCCCTGCTTCTGTCATATTCTATATAATTATTTCCTTGACGTTAATTATCACTTTGATTCTCTTGAAGAATTTTATCATGAATGAAATGGGAAAAACAAGTGCTAAAATGTCCTTTTTTGTTGAAATGATATAGAAAGTTAGTTGCAACTAACATATAATAGCTCCGGTTATATAGACAGATCTCTGCCAAACGGCTTATGAACAGAGGGCGGGTATCGCGGTGTGAGAAGTACCTGCTTCACAGGCGGTTTTTACGAGCGGAATCTGATTGATTTATGAAGGAGATTAAAGAAATGAATTTAACAGAGGTGAAAAAAGGAGAAAGGGCGCAGATTGTAAGGATCGATGGGGACAGAAGATATTTGTCGCGGATCACATCGATCGGCTTAAATGTGGGCTGCAGGGTTGAGATGCTGCAGAACGTCAAGAAGAAGCCGCTGCTGATATACGGCAGAGATACGATGATCGCTCTGAATCGGGAAGAATCAGAAAGAATACAGGTGGAGGTGGAAGGATAATGGGAGAGACTAGAAATATTGCGTTATTGGGACAGCCGAATTCCGGTAAATCCACAATCTTCAATACATTGACCGGCATGCATCAGCATGTGGGCAACTGGCCGGGTAAGACCGTTGAGAAGAAGGAAGGCGAATTCAAATATGGTGAAGCCTCCTACAAAGTAGCGGATCTTCCGGGTTCTTATTCACTGTCTGCGAATTCAGAGGAGGAGATGGTAACCAGAGATTACATAGCGAAGAACGATCTGGATCTTGTATGTATTCTGGCGGACGCCTCCCAGCTGGAACGTAGTATGTATATGCTGGCGGATTATGCCGGAATGCGTACTCCGGTCATGCTGGTTCTTACCATGATGGACGTTGCGAAATCCAAAGGGAAGGTCATAGATGTTAAGAAACTATCCGATAAGCTTGGAATCGAGGTCTGCAGTCTGGTTGCTTACGACAAGAAGAGCTATGATTCCTTCTATCAATGTCTGGAGGCATCTATTCAGAAGCAGAAGACGCTTGACTATGATGCACTTGTTACGATTATTAAGGAAAGTGAATCGGCAGAGCTGTATCAGCAGTATCTTAATAAGGCAGTGCTGATCTCTAGTGAGAGACGAAGTGAAGACTGGGTTGCAATGAAGCTGTTAGAGGCGGACGAAGCGGTTATCAGGGAGCTTGCCATCAAAGGCGAGAAGGATATTCAGACAGATCCGAAGGGGGCTTTATATGCCAGCGATGCTAGATTCCACTGGATCGAATCGATCCTGGATGGTGTCGTTACGGATGCCAAGAAACCATCGGAAGCATTGACGAAGTTTGACCGCGCAGCCATCGGTCCGCGAAGCGGTAAATGGGTTGCTTTCGGAATTGTCGTTCTTGCACTCGCAGGAGCTATGATCGTTGCGTCACCGATCATGGGACTTGGAAGCGCACTGCCAAGTGTGCTGAATCCGTTGATCGATGCAACGCTTGGAGGACTGGGCGTATCCGAGACGATCCTTCACTTTATCAAATCAACCATAGTTGTATCGCTTGGCTGGGTTGTGTCCATGGTAGGCTTTATCTTCGCTATGAACTTCGTATTCGGAATTCTTGAAGAGGTAGGGTATATGGCCAGAGTATCCTATGTATTCGACCGCTCCATGGGCAAGCTTGGACTGCAGGGTAAGGCGTTGATGCCTATGATCATGGGTCTTGGATGTACCATGGGTAGTGCTTCCGGCTCCCGTGTCATTGATTCCTATGGACAGAGGATCATGACGATCGCGGTTGCATGGGCAGTTCCTTGCGGAGCAACCTTTGTCGTAATTCCGACCCTTGCCAATGCATTTTTCGGAACAGCAGGCGGTCTGCTGGTCATGTTCTTTATCTTTGTCATCATGTTCGTTCATGTTCTGATCACCTCCAAGGTGTTCGGCAGGAAGCTGAATCCGGTGGAGACACGAACAGGAATCGTTATGGAGCTGCCGCCATATCATAAGCCAAGATGGGGATTTATCCTGAAGAATTCTCTGATGCGTATGTGGGAGGTATTCAAGAAGGCATTTGCGATCGAGCTGATCGTATGTATCATCTTCTATATCCTCAGCTATTCAAGCAGTGGAATCGAGGGAAGCATTCTGTATAAGGTGGGAACCTTTGTAGAACCGGTATCCTCCTTTATCGGTATGAAGTGGCAGACCTTTATGGCATTCATTGCGGCAATGATATCGAAGGAGGCCGTGCTTGGCGTGCTGTCTGCATTGTTCGCCAATAGCGGAAGTATCATGGATTCTACCACCGGTCTGGCAGCAGCCTCTGACAATATCGCGCAGATCGTGGCAAGTGCAATACCGAAGGCAGAGGCACTGGCATTTATCATAGCCGTTACCTTCAATATCCCATGCCTTCAGGCCGTAGTATCAACTTATAATGAAACACACTCTGTAAAATGGACAGCTAAGATCGGACTCTATTATATTCTGACCGCATTATTGTTATCTACGGTTGTCTATCATGTTGCAGCGTTGTTTATGTAATACGAATTTTTGTTCATGTCAGAATAACAAAACCAGTATTGTAAGCTGAGAGCAGAACGATAATGGAGAAGCGATGCTTTCAGGCATTTTGTAAGAGAAAGTCGGAGAGAAAATGTATGGATGATCTGTTATCACTCTTAAAGAATTCAAACATGGTATCTATGCCGGAACTGGTATCTCGGCTGCATACTTCAGAAGCAATGATCTATGCGAGACTGGAGCGGTATGAGCAGCTTGGAGTTGTGAAACGTGTAGTAGATACAGGCGGAGGTGGGTGCTCCGGCAGCTGCGGGAATTGCAAGGGCTGCGGCACGCATAAGGTAAGCTTCAAGCCGTCGGTATACTGGATATTGGGAGATGATATACGATGAATCCGGCTAATATCATTACGATCATAGGAATCTGCATTGTAATTCTGCTCATTATGCTTCCGATCATGAAGCGAATGCGATCCAGGGAGACCTGCTGTGGTACAGAGAAGGTGAAGGTGCACCGTAAGAAGCTGCGGCAGGTATCCGGAAGCTACAAGCTCCACATTGATGGAATGCACTGTAAGAACTGCGAGAAGCGGGTCACAGAAGCCATCAATGCGATCGAGGGGCTGGCCGGCAGGGTCAGTCTCGAGAAACAGGAAGCAGTTGTTGAATATGAGACAGAGCCTATGGAGGACGAGGTCGTCAGACGCTTGGGAGACATGGACTTCCTCGCGACCAGAATATAAGAATCCCTTATGGGTCTTAAAAAAGGAGCATAGAAATGAAGGAAAAGAAGAAAAGTGATCTTGCAGTACTGTTGGAGTATGCAGGAAGCTACAAAGGACTGACATTTTTAGGACTGGCACTTTCGGCGGCCGCCATGATCCTTGGAATGCTGCCGTATATCTGTATATGGCTGGTGATAAGAGATCTGATCGCCGTTGCTCCGAACTGGACTGAGGCTGTCGGGATCGAACGCTATGGATGGATGGCATTTATATTCGCGGTTGCCGGGATCGCTGTATATTTTGCGGCACTCATGTGCACACATTTGGCGGCATTTCGCACTGCCTCCAATATTCGGAAAAAGGGAATGGAACACCTGATGAAAACTCCGCTTGGATTCTTCGATTCGAATGCCTCCGGTCTTCTCAGGAATCGTCTTGACGGCGCAACTGCAGATACGGAAACTCTGCTTGCCCATAATCTGGCGGATATCGTCGGAACGGTTGCCATGTTCATCGGAACGGTGGTATTGATGTTTGTATTTGATTGGAGAATGGGAGCCGCATGCTTACTGGCAGCCGTGGTATCGATTCTTGCTATGTTTACCATGATGGGCGGTAAGAATGCGAAGCTGATGGCAGAGTATCAGGCTGCGCAAGATGTTATGAGTAAAGCAGGCACGGAATATGTTCGGGGAATCCCTGTAGTTAAGGTCTTCCAGCAGACCGTATATTCCTTTAAGGCATTTAAGCAGGCGATAGAGGATTACAGCACGAAGGCAGAGAAGTATACGGACGGAGTATGCAGACTGCCTCAGTCCGTGAATCTTACCTTTACAGAGGGCGCCTTTATTTTTCTGGTTCCGGTAGCGCTTTTCCTTGCGCCCGGAGCACTTGAAGCAGGTAATTTTGCGGAGTTAATAACTGATTTTGCTTTTTATGCGGTCTTTTCGGCGATCATATCTACCGCTCTTGCGAAGATCATGTTCGCAGCAAGCGGGATGATGCTGGCAAGCACTGCCATGAAACGGATCAATGAAGTGATGAGTGCTCCGACACTGACACTGACGAATGATCCGCAGAATCCGAAGGACAACAGCGTGGAGTTTCAGGATGTGAGCTTTACTTATGAAGGCTCCGATATGCCGGCACTTGATCATGTGTCGTTCTCTGTTCGTCCGGGACAGACGATCGCATTGGTTGGACCGTCCGGCGGTGGTAAGACCACAGCGGCAAGCCTGATCCCGAGATTCTGGGATGTAAGCTCCGGCTCTGTGACAGTCGGTGGCGTTGATGTGCGCCAGACAGACCCGCATGTTCTGATGGATCAGGTCGCTTTTGTGTTCCAGAACAATCGGTTATTTAAAGCCTCTATATTAGAAAATGTTCGTGCGGCTCGTCCGGATGCGACCAGAGAGGAAGTGATGGCGGCTCTGTCCGCGGCGCAGTGTGAGGATATTATCAGGAAGCTTCCCAATGGTGTGGATACAGTGATCGGAACGGAAGGAACCTATCTGTCCGGCGGAGAACAGCAGCGGGTAGCTTTGGCAAGAGCAATCCTGAAAAATGCACCGATCGTTGTATTGGATGAAGCAACTGCATTCGCAGATCCGGAAAATGAAGCATTGATACAGAAAGCATTCGCCTCACTTACCGAGGGACGAACGGTGATCATGATCGCGCATCGTCTGTCAACGGTAGTCGGCGCAGACAAGATCATTGTGTTGGAAGACGGTCATGTAGCGGAGCAGGGAAAGCATGAAGAGCTTGTAGCTGCGGATGGTCTGTATGCCCGTATGTGGAGAGACTATAATCAAGCCGTCGAGTGGCGCATTCAGGCAGCAGGAGGTATGTGAGAATGTTTGGGAAAGATTTTCAACGTAAATATGCGCTTAGTGATCAGGGAGTGAAGAATACCAGGCAGGGAACGATCTGGACGGTCATTGTGAACCTTGTGGTCATGGGCGGCATGGGAATTCTGTATCTTATGATGGAACGTTTTAACGGCAGCCTGATCCATGGCGAAGAGCTGCCGGGACCGGGACTGTATTTGATACTGGTGCTTGTATTCCTGATTCTGTCGATCCTTACGCATCTGCAGCAGTATAGAGCGACATACGGTCTGGTCTATTCTGAGGTTAAGAATACCAGAATCACGCTTGCTGAGCGTCTGAGAAAGCTTCCGCTGGGGTACTTTGGAAAGCGTGATCTTGCAGATCTGACGGAGACCATTATGGGAGATGTAAA
>JAFUAW010000133.1 GCA_017460485.1 Lachnospiraceae bacterium
AACTGTCTCTCGTCTGTACCAATAAAGATGGAACATTTGTGCATCCCGGATCTCTGGAGCGGTCATGCAGAATGGCAGTAAAGCAATATCCGAAATTAGAGGGATTGCACTTTCATACCCTGAGGCACACCTATACAAGCAATCTGCTTGAAAACGGCGCAAATCCAAAAGAAGTACAGGAACTGCTTGGACATTCGAATATATCGACCACAATGAATGTATATGCTCACGCGACTAAGACATCAAAGCGTAACACCGCAAAGCTCTTGGATAAGGTTGTGGGCATTGACTAAAAATTCCTATAAGCAATTTTCCCTTGTCGGAACCGGCAAGGGAAAAAGCAAGGGAAAATGATATAATATGATACTGAAACAGGGCAAATAATCCTATAAAATCAAGGGCTGGAGTGCTTCTAAGACGAAAATAGACAAATTCTCTGCTTTTTTTATGTGATTTGAAAGACTTTCTGTCTTTGGCTAGATTCTTGATATAAATGTGTGCGTCATGCATACCTTTATGATTGGGTCTTATGATACTATTTTCTATTATAGATGTTATATTGGATGCTTATTGGAATAGGATCAAAAGGAGGACATTCAATCATGAATAAGATGTGGCGATGGTGTATAGCAGTATCATTATCTGCAATATTGTTCTGTACATCTTTTTCCGGTGTACAGATCCACGCGGAAGAGCAGGAGGATCTGGAAGCAGCTGATTCAGAAGCTGTGACAGAAACTGAAGATAGTGAAGATATTGAGGTGGAAGAAGAGACATTAAGCGGCTTGGTGATTGGAGGAACGGAATGGAATGATGAAGGTGTTCCCGTATTCGCAAATTCAGAATTCGCTAAACATGCGGATCTGGTTGCAAAGAATGATTCATGGTTATATTCGATAGGAATTGCGTCAGAAGATGGAATTGTTCCGATTACGATTGATAATATCGGTAATTTCACTATTACAGACTCGGATGGTAATCCTGTATTGGGTGCTGAGGTTCGACCGGGAGAATATTGGAATTCGGAAACTAACAGTGATGAAGCCATTGATGGCATATTTCTTCTGTATATCGAGACTACAGGCAATTATGTATTGACATATTCAGATGACGATATTACTGATTCGTTGACAATATCGGTGGCTTTGCCGATCATAGGATTATACAACAGCCAGGAAGTATCTTCGGATACCCTTCTTGGATATCATGTATCATATTCGGAGAAGGCATCCATATTCTATTTCAATAAGAACGAGATAATAGAGGATGGTAATTCAGATACTTTTGAAATCAACAGTATCCGGACCGGAGAAGAGGATGAATTCTGGATGGATTATCTGACCTTTGAGGATACGGAAAATGGAGTTCGGATGACGATTACTTCAGGTATTCAGCCTTATTTCAGTATTTGCCTGAAGGGTGTACGTACAGTTGCCTGGCAGGATGAGGACGGAAATACTAACGAGGATTCCTGGGAGGATGAACTTTGGTTTGATTTTGCACCGGATCGGGATGCGTTTGATGAGGGACATATTCTATGCTTTGATGGCGGTGCAGTTGCCGGCTTCTGTGGCAACTATATCAGTAAGGATCAGTTCGAACATCCGGAACGCATGGGGGATTTCGTGGCTCCCGGTGACAATTATCTTGTGCACGCGCCAACGATTCAGGATGTGATTAATAAGTTATCAGAAGCGGCAATCGGAGATTCAGTTACCGGATATATTGATGACCCAAGCGGAAATCAGATTCCTGCGGATAACCTGAATATTGTTAATACAGGATATATTCTTATTTACGCAAGTTATACGGGGGATGAATATATCGAACCACAGTATGTGGCGTCTTCCGGAAATCTGAAAGGAATCTTTTATATATCCGGCGGTATGTCACCGTATAATATCAAGGTGGATGATACCTATGTGGCACTGACCGGAAAAGGAACCGGTGAGGGAGAATATATTGAAATGCCTGCTATTGATCCGTATGTGATTTTGGAATCCATGAAGGATTTGTTGTCAGACACTGAGAAGAGGGCAATTCAGGCAATCGCTGACAATGAAGGAGCTGTTGTTCCGTATGGCGATGGTATCTATCCGGCGGTGCGGAATGAAGTTACATATTCCAATCGGGATTTGGGTAATGAGACCGGGGTATATTACTCGCTTGGAAGCACAGAAAGTCTGGTAAACGGACTGACGGAGGATGAGATATGGGATGCTATAGACTCCTGGGTAGAGGAAACCGGACATTGGGAGATCCGTATGCAGCGGGAGCAGCTGATCCATGGACTTCATGTGAATGCGTACTGTGATATGACGTTTCAGGGAAATATGGGCAATCTTGTTATCGGATACCCGTCCAAGGAACTGACAGACGGTGCTTATCATGAGATTACAGTATTAGATTCGAATCTGGGCGAATCCGGAGAAGGATATGTAGTCGAAGGACCGGACAGTTTTCCTAAGGCTGTAACAGTGAATAATGCATGGGATAAAGATCTATATTCTTATTCCTTGCGAACTTATGCGATCGAGAGTGATCTGAATGTGGATGGAAACGCAGATAATGTTAAGGTTGTTACGCCGGAACCGAATGCGTTATCGGAGCTTAGCTATGCACAGAAAGACGCGATTGAAACCGGTGCCAGAATGCAGGTGACAGTAACTGCGAATAATATAGATGCTGATACAGCTGAAGATACAGAGGTTCAGACTGCAATTAATGCTATTCAGTCAGAGATAACGGAGGGTTCGCAATTACAATATATTGATTTTACGGTTGATGCTTTTGTAGAAGGAGTTGAAGGAACTACTAATATTACTGAGACGGAAGTTCCCATGAATATTACATTTACACCTAAGGATGCATATGACCGGACTGCAGTCTATCGGATCATCCGATATCATGATGAACAGATAGACTACATTGATCAGGTAGATTCCCTGTATGGTGAGATAGCGGGTCTTAACATGGGATTTGTGATCAATGAAGATGGATCAATCACATTCCTGACAGACCGGTTCTTAACATACGCGTTGGAGAAGATTGGCGGAAATGCAGCTGCGGAAAGAACTGATGCGGACGTAACTACGGAAAGTACCACTGTGGATTCTTCTTCGGATGAAGCGAATAATAATGAGGGACTGAAAATTTCTCCTAAAACCGGTGATGAAGCCCCAGTCGCGGCTGCTGGATTACTGTTGTTAATGAGTATTTTGTGTGGTATATGGCTTCGCTCCAGACGATCATAATCGGATTGCTGCATGCAATGAGTGAATGATCCGGGAATAAGAGAATAAAAAGAATAGGTGTGCGTCTTGCACACCTATTCCATTTTTTGCTATGATAAAATTTGAAAAGAATTTATCTCGATATTTTGAGTATACCAAAGATAGAGCGGGGGCAATTGTATGTCAATTACCACAAATTCATTATTGAATAAACTGGTCAAAGGTAAGCATCTGGATACGGTTCTGGATAAATATGAAGATGATTTTTATGACGGAACCATATCTGATTATTTGAATCAATTATGCAATGAACGGAATCTGGTGCCGGAGCATGTGATACTGAAGGCGCAGATTGAACGTACCTATGGACATCAATTCTTTAACGGAACCAGAACTCCCTCCCGGGATAAGCTGATCCAGCTGGCGTTTGGTTTCGGATTATCTTTGGATGAGACACAGAAATTGCTGGAAATATCCGGAAAAAGTATACTGTACCCAAAGATAAAAAGAGACGCAATCTGCATATATGCTATTTCTCATCAGATGAGTGTAATGGAATTGCAGGATATGCTGGATTCCAATGGTCTTCCCATACTTGGGACATAGTGATAGAATATACATGATCGGCATAGGATCAGTCTGTAGTTCGGGTGGGATAATACATGGAGAAGATGAGCGATTATTTGGAGTCATATGATGCGAATTTTGAACAGACATTACCGGTATCTCTGACACAGCAGTATACAATTATGGAATGCTTAAGTCATACAGAGGACTGTGATACGATTCTGGTTGTAGATAAGGATACTGGCAGAAAAGCAGTTGCAAAATGTTATCCGAAAAACAGCATTTTATATGACAGTCAGGATATCACTTCTTTAATTCATGTGAAGAATGATTCAATTCCGGAATTTATATCGGAATTCTTAAATGATAATTACCATGTGATTCTTCGGGAATATGTGGAAGGTGATTCTCTTAATGAGTATATAAATACTCATACAATTGATGAAAAGACTCTGGTCGATCTGGCTAAAAAACTGGTATGTACTATGCGTATTCTGCATGCTTCAGAACCGGTTGTGATTCACAGGGATATAAAGCCGCAAAATATAATCATACGTGAGAATGGCAGTATTGCATTGATTGATTTTGGTATCAGCCGAATTCTCAAAGAGGGAGAATCGTCAGATACAATTGTTGGCGGAACTGCGCCCTATGCGCCGCCGGAACAATACGGATTCCGGCAGACTGATATCCGCTCGGATATATATTCTTATGGGGTTGTATTGTCCTGGATGTTATCCAATATAGAGGAGACATCCGGTCAGACGATTGAACGCTTACAGCATATTGCGAAGAAATGCATGGAATTCTCCCCGGAAAAACGTTATAAGAATGATGACGCGCTGCTTGCTGATCTTAAGAGGGCGGAAGAAATAGCGGCCGGTAATGACAAGCGAAAGAATCTGATATATATCGGTGCTGCTTTGGCAGTCTGTGTTGTGGGGATGATCATAGGTGTATGTATAGGGAGTTCTTCGCAGGGAATCTATCATTTTAAGGAGCCGCTGATAGAAGAGGCCGTGCGGCTGAATCTGGAGAGACCGGATGGAAAGCTTACAGAAGAGGATCTTAAAAATGTAACGGATATCTATATGATTGGTAATATGGTATATGCATCGGAAGAAGAGTATGAGGCGGGATTATTACAGTGGTATGATTCCGGGCGTGCAGATATCGGTGATGTATCGGAATTGTCGGATCTTGAAGCTATGCCAAATCTGAAGGTTGTGAAGATGGCGGGAGAGGATATTGCGGATATTACGGATCTGAAAGAGCTTCAGGCATTAGAGGTGGTGGATTTTCAACAAAATCATATTCAGGATATTGACGCCTTGGCAAATAAAGCATATTTAAGGCAGATTTCAATCAATCATAATCCTCTGAACAGTATTGAAGCAATCCGGACCTGCCCAAGTATCATTTCTATGGATCTGCGTGAATGCGGGAGTTTTGACGGAAGTCCTTTCTCCGAAAAGGCACAGATGGAATTTTTGGATATTGTGACGGATACAGATGCGTATCTGTATTTTAGTAATATCAGAATTCGGGAACTGAAATTAGGAGCACCCGGTCAGACAGAGCTGGGATGTCTTTCTCAAGTTAAGGATCTGATGGTCTTGCATATCAGCTATTCTGATATTGAGGATATCTCTGCTCTGAGCGGAAGGGAAGATATCCGATATCTGTATATGCAAGACTGTAAGGTTGAGGATCCGGAACCATTATTTACTATGCCTAATCTGGAAAAGGCGGTAATGGATCGGGAGCTTGAACCGGAGATGGAACGTTTGATAACACTTTATGGGAATCCTGTGTTCGAGATCGAGTATACAGAATAATTATATTAAAGAGTCTTGTTCATGCTTCCTGTCTGATAGCCATGTAAGTCTAAGGTAACATATAAGAATCCCAGCTCATGTAAGTATTGCTCAAATGGTTCAGCGATCTCCGGCTGAATGATCTTCGGAAATTCGCTGCGGTCAATCTCAACACGGGCAATATTCCCATGAATTCTTACTCTGACCTGATGGAATCCGAGATCCAGCAGGCGTTGTTCTGCGCGATCCACCATAGAGAGCTTCTCTTCGGTAATTGTCTCACCATAGACAAAGCGGGAAGCTAGACATGCAAAGGACTGCTTATCCCATGTCGGAAGGTTCATTTCCCTGGAAAGAGCACGGATATCGGCTTTGGACAGCCCTGCTTCCCGTAACGGACTCTTTACCTTCAATTCCGCAACCGCCAGAAGTCCCGGACGGTAATCGCCCTCATCATCGGTATTCGAGCCTTCTGCAATATATGGAATCCTGCGGTCTTCTGCAATATTCCGAATCTTCGTAAATAATTCATGCTTGCAGAGATAACAGCGGTTCTTCGGGTTCTCGCGGAAGCCTTCAATTGCAAGCTCCTCAGAATCCACAATAATCTGTTCAATTCCTTCGGATTTGCAAAAGGCAACCGCCTCATTCAATTCTCTCACTGGGAAAGAGCAGGATCTGGCGGTAACGGCAATCGCATGATCTCCGAGAACATCGTGTGCACATTTTAATAAAAATGTGGAATCCACGCCGGAGGAGAAGGCAACAACTATGCTGCCCAGCTCCTTAAGGTAGTTATCCAAGATCTGTTTCTTTTCATGTAGTTCGTCCATGTATGTCTCCCTTGTATTAATCTTCTGATTATTATTGTATTCTACTATAGAAAGTTTTGCTGTATTCCACAGAATAATGTGCGGTTTCTATGATTGCAGCATATTTTGTATCTTATGTGTTATCTGATATGTTTTATTTATAATCTGTTATCATTCATTCAGATTACGTCTGAGTTCATTCAGACTGATCCCCTGTTCATTTGCAATTCGTGACAGATCATCAAATTCATATTTCTTTCGTTCCACTCCGTAGCCGGCAGATACCTTGCGCTTTATCTCTCCGTAAGGAGTATGAATGGTCTCAATCTTACGGTCTAATACATAACGCCTGGTAATGGTTTCTCTGATTCCGATGGTGGTTGTATGCTGGAAGAGAAGACGGATCATGGTGTCACGATCTGCCTCCTTACAGATTACTCGAAGTAGAGTGCCGGGGCGGGATTTCTTCATGCCGATCGGGACGGTATAGACCTCATTTGCTCCGTGCTCGAATAATTGTTCCATGGCATAGCTGATATCTTCTGCGGTCATATCGTCTACGTTGCAGGAAAGTTCTAACATGATCTGATCGGCAGGAGCTTCCGTATGGCTGAATGAATCTAAAGTGTCGCCCAACATCGCCCGCACACAGTTGGCGATCGGGAAGTCCTTCTTCCCCATACCGTATCCGATAGATGTTACCTTCATGATTGGCATGTCACCAAATCTTGTAACAAAGTGATTGAGTAAAGCCGCACCGGTAGGCGTGCATAATTCTCCCTGAATACTTCCTCCATAGATCGGTACATCTCTTAAAATATATGCAGTTGCCGGAGCCGGAACCGGTAAGGTTCCATGCGCACATACAACATGGCCGCTGCCAACATGAATCGGGGACGCGATGATCTCATCTGGTGCGAGTTCATGAATCAACATACAGACTGCGGTAACATCGGCGATTGCATCCATGGTTCCCACTTCATGGAAATGAATCTCTGTCACCGGAACCCCGTGCGCATGGCTTTCTGCTTCCGCAATTAAACCGTAGACAGCAAGAATGTCCTGACGGATGTTCTCCGGAAGTTTCAGATCCGCTACGATATGTTCCACATCATGCATGCTGGTATGATGGTGGCTATGGTCGTGAGAATGTTCATGCTCGTTATGGTGATCATGTTCGTGGTCGTGATGATGATCATGCTCATGATGGTGATCATGTTCGTGATCGTGATGATGATCGTGTTCATGCTCATTATGATGGTCATGATCGGATACGAGTTCTTCTTCGCCATGTACCTTCACAGAGATATGTGTTCCGATAATGCCGCATTTCACTGATTCCTGCTTTACAAATTGTATATCCGGAATAGAGAGTGCATTGAAAGTGTCAATAAAATGGTCGGGATCCGGCAGTAACTCTACCAGCGCGGCAGTCAGCATATCGCCTGCAGCACCCATTCCGCAATCCAGATATAATGTCTTCATATTTTCATACCTCCGAGAATGGTTGACATTTTTATAGGCAGCCTTATTACTTAGGAGCTGCTTCCATATGATTGATCATGCTGGCAAGATATCCGGCACCAAAGCCGTTATCGATATTAACTACAGATACCCCGCTGGCACAGGAATTCAGCATGGATAGGAGAGCAGACAGTCCCTCAAAGGAGGCTCCGTATCCGACGCTTGTTGGAACAGCGATAACCGGACAGTCCGCAAGCCCGCCGATCACACTGGCAAGTGCTCCCTCCATTCCTGCAATCGCAATGATAACTGACGCAGACATGATCTCCTCATTATGAGATAAAAGCCGATGCAGACCGGCAACACCCACATCATACAATCGGTTGACCTGATTGCCAAGCACCTCTGCAGTAAGTGCTGCCTCTTCGGCAACCGGAATATCACTGGTTCCGCCGGTTGCTATCACAATGGTGCCGATTCCGTTAGGAGTCGGAATGTTACCAATGAGTCCGAGCTTTGCCTGTTCATAATAGGTGATCGAATGACTGCGCGCAATCCTGTCAGCGGCTTCGGAGGTAAGGCGGGTGATCAGGATCCGGTCCTGCCCATGTTCCTTCATGGTACGAATGATCTCTATGATCTGTTCCGGTGTCTTGCCTGCCCCGTAGATCACCTCCGGAACGCCCTGCCGTATCTTCCTGTGAAGATCCACCTTGGCAAATCCGATATCTTCATATGGTTTGTTTTTCAGTTGTAATAATGCGTCATCTACAGATAGGGAACCGTTTTTTACGGCTTCTAATATAGATTTTGTTTCAGTTTTCATGCGAATCTCCAAGTTATGCGTAACAGCTAAGAAGTCTTGACTCATAGTTCTGTCAGATTATCTGACCTACAACATTCCAGATATGAGTGCTAGACTTATTTGTTGGTCTGCTTGGTCAGAGCTGCTTTCACGACCCCCTTCGGATCTTTTATGAGCAGTACGATCAGCCAGATGATCAGCCCCAGTGCAACAACAGATAAGCCGAGAAATGCATCATTCAGCATATCCGCCGGAGCAGGCTGGAAGTAATCCGTATGCAGCTCTGCAAATTCATAGATTGCATCTACCAGCCACATGATGGAAGCACCCCAGTACGTGAAGCATAAGATATGCAGCTTCATTTCATTTCTCGGTGCCTTTGTATACCACAGGATCGTGCAGATGATAGCTGCGAATAATGTAATCAGTAAAGTCATATTTGCTCTCCTTTAGTTATCAGCCGGCTGAGTCTCGTTATCTGTTTTGGAACGGCGTTCAATCGCAGAAGAGACAGCAACCATGCTAAGCCATACAGCGGTTACAAGAAGTGCCATGGTAACGCCTGTGGTAGCCATCTCATGCAACATCTCCGCGGTAGAAGCCGGATCGGAAGCGGCAGTTAAGAACGGAGCCCACGGTACAACCTCTCCGTGCCATATATGCTCGAACGCGAGAAGAGCGGAACCACCCCACAGCATATTGTTCAGCCATTGTAATTTGTGTGAAAATGGAGTCCTTCCGGTATGAGCCGGTGCTGTAAGTGCAGTATCTCCATGGGAAGCTTGAACTTCATGAGAGGCACTGTCCTCAGAGCTTTTCTCCTTGGACTCAAGCACCTTGGTTACTACAGTTGTGATGACTGCCTCTGCAGCCGGAACAATAAAACATGCCATAATTCTTGATCCTCCTAGGTTCTTAATTTCTCTTGTTTCGGAAGCAGGTGCAATCTTATAGGATTCCTCCCCAAAAATTCCGAAAAGAGTCTTTTGATATTGTATAAAATGTGTACAAAAAAAGTACACGCTTTCTCCCCTGAGAAAACATATACCTTCATAGTATATTATATTCTTGTATAGATGTAACCCATCATAAAAAACGGTATTACTATATGTATGAAAGATCCGGGCTCTTCTGAACCCATCACAGGCTTCTTGTCTGCTTTCATACTATATCATACTAGAGTCTGTGAGGGGTTGTCAAGGATTGTCTGTACTGCCTCTTGAATCAGTTTTTTTGTACTGAAATCCGAGATACCTGCAATTATATTGTCGCAATGATTGAATGGGATCAGGATACGCTTTGCCGGACTTTGCGCAACAGAGAGTGCCATCTTCGGTGTGATCTCGCCAAGCATGGAATCCGCAATTACGATTCCGATTGGACCGACAATGATATCTGCTTTCCGGCAGGCAGCAACCACGGAATTCTCTCCGGTTGCGGCTTCATCTGCGCCGGCCTTCAGCATGGCAGTCGTGGCAGTGCTGTTAGTGCCGACTGCAAGAATGGTTGCATCTTCAATATTCTGTTTAATAGAGGTGATCAGTTGTCTGCCGATCCCGCCTCCCTGTGCATCGATTACTAATATGGTCATGGAATAGATCTCCTTATGATTCTCTCTTATTATTTGTATTAGGCTTCTGTTTGTTTTTGCTGTTAATCTATGGAATTAAATGGGTATCATTGCATAGATCGTTATTATTGTTGTTATTGTTTCTGCTGTTATATTGCAAGCGAAAGAACTACAGATATCTTACTATAACTGTATAGATAATTCAAGAATATGGTGAGGGGGGATTTGTTTTGACAAGGAAGCCAGGGTGTTGGTATGATAATTGCATCTAATTAGCCATTGAGCTATAAAGGAATGAATGGAATCGTTCAGAATATGTTGAAGATGGTAAGGAAAGGATATAGGGGTATAGACATGACCAGAATCTATTTTGTACGTCACGCCAAGCCGGAGCATGGGTATGGGGATGACAGGACCAGACCGCTGACACGGGAAGGGACAGAAGACGCTGCATTAGTGCTGGAGACACTAATGGATAAGAACATTGATATATTCTACAGCAGCCCATATAAGAGAAGTATGGACACGATCC
>JAFUAW010000134.1 GCA_017460485.1 Lachnospiraceae bacterium
CGTAAGCGGCTTACGGAGCAAGAAGCTGTTCCCGAAGGTCATAGTGCTTACCGGATCAAACCATGCCCACTGCGGATCACGCGTGATCAGGTTATGGAGATAGCTGGTTCCGCATCTCCAGAAGCCCACAATATACACCGGGTCCTTCTTCAGCTTATGAAGATGAACCGGCACCCAGGTCAATGCGTACTCCAGATACGCAAGCGGAGACAACAATGCACTCTCCAATGTGATCACAAGCGCCTGCGGAATGTGCTTCTTATCGATCCGGTTTTCACGCACCAGCTTCAGCCACAAATCCATGCGGACAGTACTCAACATATGTCCAAAGTTCACTTCCGGTTTATCCATGATCATTCTCCTCCAGTCTTATTACACCAACTCATACAGATTGCACGCAACAAGGGCAATCCCGATCGACGACAGCACCTGTATTACGGGATGGATCTTCTTGCGCTGCATCAAGATCAGCACGCCGGTAACAACCAGCATTAAGAACAGCACACTCCCCCAGCCCCAGCCGGCGTTATCCTCAATGATACAATTCGTATTATAAAGCGATATTCCCACACTGATCAACAGTCCCGACACGATCGGCCGGATCAGATCTGTAAGCGTCTGGAACATCGGCATTGATTTCCAACGGTCGTACATCATTTTCACAACATCAAAGACCGCACAGGACGCAGCCGTTGCACTGGCAAAACCCGCAAGCGCAAGTGCCACGCCGCCCCAGATACTGTCCGTTAATTCATAGCCCCATGCATATCCGATCCCGCTTAAGACCTTGCACAGAATGGAGCCCGGCAGGATATTCGCCGCCGTCACCACCTCACCGTAGAACTGGGCGCTGCTGATCATTCCTTCATCCACAAATAAACCATGCGCCACGGATAAATACGCATCGCCGCCGCCAAATGACATCAACGCCGATAACAGCCCCTGTCCGATGAATAATAAGGACTTTCCCGAAATCAGAATTGCCGGAAGGCAGAGCACCAACAGGTAGCCAAGCCATAACAGGATCTCAATCCCGATCTTCTTGATCTGTCCCCATTCAAACCGGTCGACAACCGGAAAGTTCATGATCAGCCGTACGATCGTAAGCACGATCATGAGCACCACGACCGCTATATCCGCATACGGAAGATCGATCACCTTCGCTTTGCCATGAATCAGTAAAAATACAACACTGATCACCGCAGATATCGGAAACCAGACAGACCGGAACTTCCCGCCCGTACAGATGATCACAAAAAAAGCTACAACAAATACCTTAACCGTTGACGCGCCGAAGATCGGCGTTTCCTTAATCCCCATCAACGTAAATATGGATTTCTCACCATTAAACATCCAGACCGTAAGTATCACGATCATCGCCTGGATCATGCCGCCGCGGTTATTCCTCGCCTTCTTCAAGGTCGTAATGATATATTCCGCAAGGATCAGGATAATATACGTAGTAATTCCGATGGACGCAAAATTCACCTGACTTACAATCTTCGGTCCCAGCAGGGATGTAAATATCATGAATACCATCACAAAAAAAGCACCCGGAAATGCCATTGCAGTAGCCCCCGCATACATCCCCCAGAATCCGCCGACCTTCTTGCCGATCCCGGATGCCATCTCCACCGGCAACGCGCCCGGCGTAATGCTTGCCGCCACAATATTACTGTCCAGCTCTTCCTCTGTAATTAATCCCTTATCCTGTACCGCTTCCTTCTGGAGAACCGGAATCAAGGCGCTGCCGCCTCCGAATCCGATGCATCCCACCTTCAGCATGGACATGACCATCGTTGCAAATTGTCCCATCTTTGCTATTGTCTCCCGACCTGCTGTCTGTTCATCAATTCAACATCACTCTGTTCGTTTCAAACAAATATTTCGAGCATACACCTCTGTGTATATTACATTAGTTCTTAGTAGCGCTGCTTTCTCCAAATAAACGCTCCCATATATAATCTACCGTACCCTCTAACTCCATACCTGTCGTATCGATCCGAACCTCCGGGTGCTCCGGCGGCTCATACGGGCTGGTAATCCCCGTAAATTCTGCAATCTCACCGTTTCGCGCTCTTCTGTAGAGCCCCTTTACATCCCGTCTCTCACATTCCTTAAGCGAGGTTGCCACATAGATTTCCCGATATGCATCCCCGATGATCTCACGCGCCATCTCCCGATCCGCACGAAATGGAGAGATAAATGATGTAATCACGATCAGTCCCGCATCATTCATTAGCTTGGCCACCTCGGCGATCCTGCGGATATTCTCGGTCCGGTCCTCATCTGAGAAGCCAAGTCCGCGATTCAGTCCCATCCGGACATTATCGCCGTCTAATAACATCGTATGTCTGCCCCGGTCCGCCAGACGGCACTCCAATGCATTCGCAATTGTTGATTTTCCGGCTCCCGAAAGTCCCGTCAACCAGATCGTCATCGCCTGTTGATCAAGCAGCCGCTCCCGATCCGCCCGCGTCAGATCCACCTGCTGCCATGTGAGATTCCCTGTATCTTCCATATATCAATTATCTCCCCCTGTCACTCATCTCCATATTTCTCTGCGAACTCCCCGCAAAGCCCATCGATCCATTCTTTTTTTGCAAGTACCTCCACCCACTCCTTCGGAATCCCATCATATCCGTAATAGAGTCCGGCAAGCCCACCTGCGACAGCGCCTACGGTATCCGTGTCCTCCCCAAGATTGACCGCCGCTAGAACGCAGTCCCTATAATTCTCCGTATTGAGCAGGCACCAAAAGGCCGCTTCCAACGTGTCAAGCACATATCCACTGCTCCTGATTTCCTTCCTTGAAAGCGCCCGAAACTCTTTTATGTTCCGAATCCTCCAGAACTTATTACTCAGTAACTCCACTAGCATGTGCGCACTATTCCCCCAGTAATACCATAAATCCACGTCATCAAAATAAGCAAATGTCCCATCCACTGCTCTTTGGATACAAGTCTCCACCCCGTCCTCTTTGTTGCAGATCAGTTCATGACAGGCTGATGTATATAGAAGGCAGGCAATCCGACTCCTGGAATGTCCGTGCGTTAAGCTGGAGGCAGCCTGAACAATCTTTGACGTCTCGGATATCTTCTCCTTGCTCCAATAGTCATCCTCTCCGGCTGAAAGGAGCGCAAAGGGCATAATGCGCATCAGAGATCCATTTCCGTTGTCCCTCTCTCCTATACCGCCGCAGCCAGTCGGCTCAACGCCCTCCTTATAATCCATAATGGCTTTCGAACATGTATTTCCCACATCAAATGCCGTTCCATACGGCGTATATTCTCCCTGTTCTAACCAAAGAACAAACTTGTTCATCACATCCCACATAACCCAGGAGTCAAATATATCAAACTGAATGAGACCGTCCATCGTAGCAAATGTCATACTGCTGTCATCTGACCAAGTTCCCTTTGGTTGATAATGGGTTCCATATTCCCGCATATCCGTCACAGGATCTGCATCCCGCTCTGCTCTGCTTGTAAACTCAACCGGAACGCCCAATGCATCCCCCACCACAACACCAAATATACCCGCTCTAACGGTTTTCGCAAATAAATTCTTCTCCATATTGGCAGCCTCCAATTGCTATTACCAAATAGATAATCCAGACAAACTTAGATCATATTCCATAGTTAGTCCTACCGCTAACTCCTCTCCAGAAACGTTCTTCTTCCACTTCACTATTGATGCCCCAATCTGCCCCATCAAAATTCGCTCCCTCAATCTTAGTGCAATACCACTCAACTGCGGATATTTTACACTTGGGAGCATACACTTTTCTCATATCAGCATGACTGAAATCGACATGATCAAAAGTACAATTTGCCATATCTGCCTCAAATAGATTAGCTGAATAAATTTTACTATTACGAAACTTTGTTGAAGAAAGATTGGCGCCGCTTAAGTTGGCATACTCGAATCTTGCATTATTCATATCCATGCTGCTTAGCTTTGCACCTTCCAGATCCGCATACGCAAAGTCGTTACCAGAAATCAAGCCCCTTATGGAAAAAACCGCATTTTTAAGTACTGCATTTCGGAAACTCACACCACGGATATTAGCATTTCTAAAGCTTGCACCCGGTGCATTTATCCCGCTTAGATCAGCATTGGATAGATCGGCTCCATCAAAGCATACGCTTGTCAGGTTTGCATTCGACCCAAAAATGACCTTATGAAGATCTGCATTCTGAAAGCTTGCACCGGTCAGATCCGAACCATAAAAACGCGCATTCCCCAGTTTGGCCCCGGTGAAATTGGCTCCTCTTAGATCACAATTCTCAAAGTTCATCTCATAGCAGTCAAGATATGAGAAGTCCATGTTTGAGTAATCTTTACCTTTATGTTCGCTCTCTATAAAACCAAAACTACTCTGATCCCTAAGAATATCGATATCCTTACCGGGCTGAGGTTTCTCTTTTTCCGGATGAACAACAACCTTCTCCGGAGGTTGATTCTTCTTAATCTCTTTTTTTACCTTACTGTTATGCGACTTTATCTTCACAAGCACAACAAGTGTCCTTATCACAGAAAATGCTATGGCTATCAATGTAATAAATAAAAGCAAAAGTGTTAAAATGTTAGATCCTCTGTTTGACAAATGCGATGACAACACGCCGGATACTACCTTATCGAATATGATAACACCGGGGATAATCAGCAGATTCCCATATGCTTTACTTGTCTTTTGATATTCAAGATCTCCCATTTCTCCATTCTCCTATTAATAAACCGTAGGCACGGCTCTTATCTCCTATTGCCATACCAGTCAACTCTTCCGATCATTTACTTACCATTTTTTTGTTCATCCAACATCTTGGATAAACCATCGTCTAACGGCTTCTCAAAAAAACTCTGCGTCTGCTTGCAGTCTTCCTTTTCTGCCTTTGTAAACTTCAGCTTCTTCAACAGCTCCAGCTTACCGCCTTTCTCCTCAGCGATTTTTTGAAGTTCCTGCTTGTCCTCATCCGTAAGATCCATCGTCATTTTCTTATAGCGATACTCATACATCTTGAGATCTTCTTTCGCCGCCTGCTCAGCCGTAGGACCGCTGTTCGGATAATAATTCTTATTTGCGATATTACTCTTCGTCAGTCTGATCTTCTCCTCCAGATCTAAAAGTTCCATCATCAGTTTTTCGTTTACCATAACCTATTCCTCCACATTTCATTTTTTTGATTCCATCTTTTATTATCATCTCGACTGTCGTCTCGATGAGGTTTCTCGTCAAAGTGCCGCTTACGCAAGCGTGGAGCCGCCGCTTGGCTCATTATATCACACCATTGACAGATGCACCACAGCAAAATTGGATCGCCACATCATGAGAGAACGGAAAATCCGATTGGATTCGTATGCTTTTCATAAAACAAATGCTTCAAAGAATCAGATTCAGGAATGTCATACTCGTTAAGCGTAGTAATCATGTCTTCCGTAATCTCATCTTCGGATACCGACATCAGCCTTTCCGCAAGATTCATCTGGGCTTCCTCCAACATATTACGGACAAAGCGCCCATTTCCAAAATCACTATTCTTGCAAGCCTTATTGTAGATTGCCTCCATTTTTTTCATTGCAGCTTCTGTGATACTTAAATTTTTCTTGGAAAGCATCCGTTTTGTGATATCACAAAGCTCGTCCGTTGAATAATCGTCAAAGCTGACCTGAAATGCAATGCGTGATCTCATCCCCGGATTCTTGGCAAGAAACTTCTTCATAGGCTCCGGATATCCGGCAAAAATAACAACGGTATCATCCCGATGGTTTTCCATCTCCTGAACAATCGTATTGATCGCCTCGTCTCCAAAACTACTTTGGCTGTCATCGCAAAGCGAATAGGCTTCATCAATGAACAAGACCCCACCCCGGGCTTCTTTGAATCTTTTCTTTACGAGCGGTGCCGTTTCTCCTACATGATCACCGATCAGCTCCGCTCTGCCGACTTCGACGAATCTACCTGCATCAAGAATTTTTTCATCTCTCATGATCTCGGCAAAAAGCCTTGCAACCGTTGTCTTTGCCGTTCCGGGATTTCCGGTAAACACCATATGCATAGATGTGTTGTCCCTCCGGATTCCCTTATCAAGACAAAGCTTATTAAGCCTTGCATTCGCAATGGCTTTGCGGATGATCTCCTTCGCCGGTTTCAATCCGATCATATTACTCAATTCTTCTACTGCACTTTCTGATTTCTCTTCTTCATCTTCCTGCTGCATGTCAGCAATTCCATCATCCATCATGGTAATATCTTCTTTTTTTAGCCTGAACAGATCTGATTTTTTGATATCACCGGCAGATTTACCTTTTGGAAGAAGCCTTGCTGACTGATTCATGATCGCCTGATCCAGAAGATTTCTCGCGTATCTTCCGTTTCCGAAATTGTCAATGCATTTGGCTTTTTTAAATATATACGCTGCTTCGCTGATTGCTGCTTCGTCCGCAATAAAATGACGCTCGCTGATCATCTGCTTAAAAATCTCAGCCAATTCTTCCGCAGAATAATCCGGAAAATCTATTCTGTGCGGAATTCTGCTTTTTAATCCATCATTTAACTCCAGAAACGCATCCATACTCTCGGTATATCCGGCGAATATAACAATCACATCATCCCTGTGGTTTTCCATCTCCTGGATCAATGCCGCTATTGCAAAGCGGTTTTCCATGGAATATGCCTCATCAATAAACAGAACGCCTCCCTTAGCCGCAGCAAAGGCATCACGGACAGCCATAACAGCAGCAAATCCGTTAAAATCCATCCCGCCCCGCTCCACAAATACTCCGCTTTTTAAAATGCCCTTTTCTTTTGCAATCCCGGCAAATAATTTTGCCACCGTTGTCTTAGCAGTACCCGGATTACCAGCAAAAATCATATGACGAGAACCTGCCTGATAATGATTCTCCCTCTGTTTTTCTCTAATTGTCTCAACAACATAAGAGGCCAAAATGCAGTCGATCTGCTTTTTAACAGTATTAAGACCTGTCAGCTTCTGCAGTCTCTCATACGGAGAAGTCTTTTCCTCGTCTCGGTCAAGCATGAATGCTTCCGACATATCAACATCATATGCACCGTTCATTCTCTTATTGAGACACCATGAGTCAAATCTTTCATATGCACGGATCACGTCCGACTGTGTAAAAATATTACCTTCATAAAGCTTCATAAATTCTCTTGCACAATCTGCATAATCCGCATTTTCAGACTTTGAAATCAGCATATGCATGTAATCGACAGCCTGTTTTCTGCTTCCTTTTCCTTCTTTGAGATTTACGCATATGGCGCTTTTCCCGATCTCCTGTAAAAGATTGTAGGAAAAACCGGGATTTTCTTTTTCATATGCAAAAACAAATACACATTTACTCTTATACTGATTAAAAATCCGGCAGAGATATTTGCATACCAGATAGTATTGTGTGGGATTTGTACCCAGCTTCTCTCTAAGACTGAAAACAATCATACCACCATAATTATTTTCCAGCATGTCTTCCAAATGATTATCTCTGTTTGAAAGATTGATCGCCAGATCGGTAACTATCTCTATACGCTTTGAACTGATACGGCCGGCCTTAAACAGCTTTGCTCCAAGTGTATCGATCATTTCCTCCGTTGTCCTGAAATCATTGGTGGAAATGAAATAATGCGCCATAACTCCGTTTATATTTTCACAGAAAGCATGATTCTCGATATTAATCAATTCCTTTTTGAATGAGGGATCATAAATAGCCGGCATCTTATCATTCTTTTCGGAAATTATCCTCTCTTTGAAGATATAAGGAAGCATCTGTTTATCACTATTATAAATGTATTGATACAGCCACAAATGCGCATTATCCGCATGGCAGATTCCCCCGCGGGAAAGGAGCTGACGTCTCTTACATTCAATGAGATTATCGGTGTATTCATACATGGTTATCTCATATGGCTCATCAGATAATCCTTTAAAATCAAAGGCGCTGTCAAGCATCTGTGTCAGATGCAAAAAAGCTCTTTCATAGCTGATTTCCCGCTCATCATAGGAGAAAATGCAAAGAAGATTATTTTTTTCCTCCCTATACGCAAGAAAATTCACATGGTTATCAAGATTCGAATACAGATACCCATTCAGACCGGCAACAGGTCTGTCATAGTCATATTCCTTCAACCGGACCTTTTCCGTATTCTTGATCTCTTCGCTGTTTGTTTTGATTGATAATTCGAAATATCTCATTAGATGACCTCCTCACAGGCTTATGATATTTTGTGTTCTCACAATTTTATTTTGCGTTATATCGTATTCACACAATATCATAAAGTGCTGTGGATTGTAAATAGTTTTTCGTAGAAATTTTGTGTTTGCAAAATAATTTGTCAAAAATGCACAATTCTTGATCATATACATTTGTATTTTTAAACCAAAAAAAAGACCTCTGCGCTATCTTGCAAAGGTCTTCGCATTCTGTCTTTTCCCTTACTCCATCCGTTTCTCCAAGAAAATACTCTCTATTTCCTTTCCATCTATCCTGGGAAGAAATCTCTCCTCCATAACTCTGCCCTTCTCCAAATCCACAAGCAGCGCCGATACAAAGCCATGTACCTTTACACCAGAAAGCATAGAAAAAAACGTATGATAGGCTGCTTCATCCACAAACACAAATGTCTGCTTCACATCCTTTAACGTATCCGGCTCCCATGCATCCCGCAAAAAGAAGGCAGAATACACATGAAATCCGGGGAGCTTTTGAGGCTCTCTTTCCGTATCTAACACAGTTAGATTTACAACATAATTCCAATATAGAGGTTCATATCCCTGAATTCTGATTGCAAACGAGCTGGGTACAGCCAGCCCAAACCTGCTTCTCGGAATATGATCCGGAACAGAGGGAGCGCCGCTTGCCGAGAAATCTTCAAAAAGCCTTGGGAAATATTGAATCATGTGTCCTCTGGCCAAATGTTCGTCCGCAAGAATATTTCTCACCTGAAGTTCCTTTTTTTTACGCTCCACACTCTCCCAATGCGCCGCTTCGTCGAAGGAATTCTTTTCCTGATCCTTCGGATCCATGCCGTTTGCCCGCATCATGCTCTCATAATCCACGCGTGCCCCCGGTGCGGCATTCTTTACAATCGACTGAATGACATCTTCCGACAAAGGCTTTGTCAAATTACCGTGAATAATCCTCGAAAATGAGGATGCCGTAAGCGTACCGCATTGTGTTGCAAATTCCGCCATGGTTCTTTCCGATCCCTTTGCCTCCTTTATATAAGCCGCCAACTTCAATTTATCCGGCAAACGCGTGGCTATATATTTGCGATTGAAATCATTTCTCTCATCCATGTTCTTGACCTCATCTATCTTCCCAAAATTCTTTAAAAAAGAAAAAGCTGAACAACAACGACAAGATATCCTGCCATATGTCCTTTCAGCTTTTACCGTAATGCGAATCCATTCATTTGTCAAGCATGAATTTTGCTTTCTCAGTATTTTCTTGCACTTTTGTAGGATCCGTCTGAGACAGTCTATGTGCCTTGAGAGGTCTTTCTTAGAAGCACTTACTTATTCTCGTACAGATTCCGCATATCAATAACACGGACTGCCTTACCTTCACTTCTTGTAATGGTCTTCGGAACGACCAGATTTACCTCTGCCAAGATTCCCAGCATACCCTTCAGTCCGGCAACCAGCTTCTTCTCTCTTGCATTCAGCTGATCTGCGGATTCGGATACCATCGCATCACTCATCTCTACCTGAACCTTGATGTTATCGCTGTTATTCTTTCTGGTAACAACGATCTGGTAATTCGGATCATATCC
>JAFUAW010000013.1 GCA_017460485.1 Lachnospiraceae bacterium
GCCGTCCGGAAAGACAGCCGCAATGGCACAGACAAAGCGTGCCGTACGCTTCTCATCCGGCACACCGTCCAAGTTATCAATGATCATCTGATTTTTGATGGAATACGGAGTCTCTTCGCCGCCAAAGCGATGGGAGAATACACCCGGCTGCTTATCCATATGATCCACCTCTAAGCCGGAATCATCGGCGAGCACCAGCTCGTGGCACTGCTCGAAGACTGCTCTTGCCTTGATCATGGCATTCTCGGCAAAGGTCGTTCCATTTTCTTCGATATCGAGTTCAATTCCTGCTTCCTTCATGGACAGGATCTCATAGTCCAGTCCTGCCATGATCTCACGGATCTCCCGCATCTTATCCTTGTTCCCCGTTGCAAATATCAACCGTTTCATTCGTACTTCCTCCTGATCTATTCTATATCAATGTTTTGCATCCGACTTACCAATATTATTCGTAAATGCCTTGAGACAGAGATTACAGGTCTTCTCCTTTTCCGCGCTTGCCCAGTTGCGGCCATACAGACTGATATAGCCTTCGCCGTCTTTGATATCGAATTCCTTGGTACGTTCATCGGCATCATATTCAATAGCGATCGGATGAATGGAACCTGGGGTTTCAATATAAACCACTATGGCATAATCCACATGGTCACTGAGAGGAATTGCATTATCCAACCTCACCGTATAATAACCGGCATTCTCAAAGGCTCCCTCCTTCACAAGCTCTCTGCTGTTCAGGCTCTCTACTCCATTGAACTCGGGAACCACAAAGATCTTATACTTTGTGCTGTTATCCGTTGCATAAAATGAAACTGCCGCCAGCTCCTCTTTTTCTCCGGCAGTATAGACATTGGCAAAATAAGCATCTTCCCGTCCATATCCCAGAAGACCGGTCCATCCCAGCAGATCCGACTGATAAATGTGGTCAAAATTATCCGCAGGTCCAAGCTTGGAATAGACAACGTTCGTCTTACCGATGTTCACATCTTCATATGAGACATAGAAATATCCGCCTTCTCCGAATTCCGTTCCCCAGCTGTTCTTGCAGATGAATGCTCCGTCATGTTCCGGCAGAATGGTAAATGCCGACCGCGGATAATAGTCGTCCCATCCGACAATGATAATATCATGATTGCAGGTCGCCTCCTGATCATAATAATAGGCGGCCTGTTCCTGATTATAATACCTGGAATACGTATTTGCCGTTGTCATCTGTGTATATATGGAAGTCTCCACTGCGCCATATTTGTAAATGGCCTGCTTGATCCCCTCGTAGTCCTTCTCGGCTATGATCTGGGCTTCCTCCAAATGCCTTCTTGCAGGCACCTGATCCGTCGTCTCTCCATCTCCGTACGGATCGTCCGATTCGTATACGGGGCCCTGCCAGCTTGCCATATACGCGATCGCCATGGTATATTCTCCACCGTCATTCTGCGTCAGCCGGAAGCTGTTGGACAATGTCATATGATCCGGCGAGAATACCAGATTCTCCGTCGGTGTCAGCGTCGTCTCCAAAGCCGCCAGAGAAGCAAATGCCCAGCATGTACCATATAATCCCTGATTGCGGATCGGCGTGACTCTCCCAAGCTCCCGCATATCATATCGTTCCGGAAGCTTAACTTCCTCCGTGATCTGTTCCATGGCTGCATTTGCCTGACTATAATCCATGGAAAAATAATAATTGATATACTCCGCAATGTCTTGGATCGGCACATACAGCCTGCCCTGATCCGACTGAACTTTATCCGACATTTCAATGATCGTACCGTTAATTCTGGCAGAAGCGCTATTCACATACAAACTAATGGAATTCGTTCCCTTTTCGATCAGGATATTGCCGCTGTCATACACCTGCGTGGAACAATTAAACGTATCTGTCAGAAGGTCGATCGGGAACATCAGACTTCCCTTGCTGCTCATATACGGATTCTGCTCCGGAAATGAGATCTCTTCATCCTCAACATACATACGGATTCCCTTTCGGTTATCCATATCAGCAAGATCCTTAACGAACTCCGATGCATAATCCTTGCCGGAATCACTGCGTATGATCTGTACATCCGGACGGGTAGTAAAGGATACAATTATGAAAATGGTAATCACTACTGCTGCCGCAGTAATCCAGAATTTCTTCACGACTTACAACTTTCCTTCCAAGTAATCTGTTCTTATAAATCCAAATCAACACTTATATATTCGAATCTCCGGAAGATGCTCCCTGCTTTTTATTTGTCTTCGGAGGCTTCGGTCCGAGATACTGATAATAATATGCCTTGATCATACCATTGTATATCTTGCGGTTCTTCGTTGCCTTACGACCCAGATATTTCTCGGCCTCATCATATGATGTAATAATGTACTTCGACCATGTATCCAGCCGGTCAAAGCTCTCCGCCATCATACGATACAGTCCCGGAAGCTCTTCCCGCTCCTCCAGACGCTCGCCATACGGCGGATTCGTAATGATAAATCCGTATTTTTTAGGATGCGACAATTCCGCGATACTACGCTGTTGAAAATGAATCTGATCCCCGACTCCGGCTGCAGCCGCATTCTGCATTGCGCATTTCACAATACTGTTATCAATATCATAACCCTGAATACTCATTTTCACATCACGCAAGATCTGATCTTCCGCCTCAGCAGCACTGTTCTTCCAGTCCGTATTCGTTACCAGATTCTCCCAATCCGAAGCCGTAAATGTCCGATGCATCCCCGGAGCAATGCGCGCCCCGATCATAGCGGCCTCGATCGGAAATGTACCGCTTCCGCAGAACGGATCCACCAGGATCCGATCCTTATTCCACGGTGTCAGGAGAATGAGTGCCGCCGCCAACGTCTCGGAAATCGGTGCTTTTCCCACCAACTGACGATACCCTCTTTTATGCAGAGAGACACCGGAAGAATCCAATGCAATACTTACCACATCCTTATTGATAAATACCCGGATCGGATATTCCGCTCCCGACTCTTCAAACCAATTCACATGGTAAATCGTCTTCATTTTCTCAACGATCGCCTTTTTCACAATAGACTGAATATCTGAAGCACTGTATAACGTACTGTTCTTCGTTGACGCCTTGGACACCCAGAACTTAGAATCCTCCGTCAGGTAATCCTGCCACGGAAGTGCCTTGGTCTTTTCAAACAACTCATCAAAGCTTCGGGCAGTAAAGCCGCCGACCTTAACCATGATCCGTTCGGCTGTCCGTATAAATACATTTGACCGGGCAATCGCCGCCGCGTCTCCCCGGTATGTAATCCTTCCGTCTTCCACTTGTACAATCTCATACCCCAAGTCAAGAATCTCCCGTTTCAGAACAGATTCCAATCCAAAATGGCAAGGGGCGATCAACTCTATATCTTTCATAGGTTCTCCAATCTTTGTATCATTATTGCGCAATGGCACGTTCTACAAGCTTCGCCTGTACCAACAGCCTTGTGCTGTCATCATTCGTACATGTAGACAAAGTCAAAAGCCTGTCATCCGTTGTCAGCGACTGAATATCCTCATCAAAATTACCGGACGGATAGGATTTTAACATATCCAGATATTCCTGATAACCTTCTTCTGTCTCAAAATCATATTTGTACATCAAATGATCATTTGTAAATATATACGCCGCAATGATCCGATAGGTATATGCCATCTCCGGTGTATAGATATATATATCCCGGTTATCATCAAAGAAGCTTGCATCCCGATACAAATGCAGGTCATGAAATCCGGTTCCGTTATTCATATTATGTCCGTAAAGGATCGTATTATAATCCTCAAAATCCTTATGATTGAACCGCTGTGAATATATACAGCCCGGATATCCATAGCTTCCGTCCAGATTATGTTCCAAATAATAATCCTCCGGCTGCGTATCGTCGCTCTGCAAGATCGGATAGGAGATCCTGGTATTCGGAACTTCTATGTATGCATACACATTCTCATCCTGTTCCCACCATTCCTCAAAATCGATCGGATTCTGCACTACCGGTAATGGAGGTTCCAGCTCAATCTGTCCGGCCGGAGTCAAAGAAACCGGCATGGAATAATAACAAGTCATGATCTCCGGCACTTCTGCTTCCTGCCTGCCGCAAGCCGCAAGAAATAAGATGCTAAGCAGCATCAGTCCCATAATTATATAATTATAAAAGTTACGTACTTTCATTCAGAACCCCATCCTTCTTCCGGCATGCAAGCATGCCGAGGCTATATGTTGTATACGCTCTCGTTATTTAATATGCCTTGATTGCATACGCGACGAGCACCTCAAAACCTTCGGTTTTTCGGTGTCCGTTGCACTCGAATGGACACACATATATCTTCCGGCATGCAAGCATGCCGAGGCTATATGTTGTGTCCGCTCTCGTCGCTTATCGCATATTATAACATAGATAAGCGTATCTGTAATTAATTATTTCTTTCGAATTCACATGTCCGGATATGGCATTTTCCTATTATCTATACATACCCACTATATCAATAGGTTTAATATGTAAGTATTGAATTCCATCCACAAAAATAATATAATAGATAATACTACTTTATTATTGATAATAATCCGGACCGGCGATGAGGCACAACACAAGGAGTTCTGACGAATGAAGATTGCTATTAATATTCTGATCGTAACAGGTATTGTCATCATGATATCCAATATCGTGCGATACAGTATTTTCCTGCATACCACACATGATGTATTATCCAGCGGAAGCAAACGGGATCGCTTCTGGAAAACCACAGCTTTGATCCTGCTCATTTTCTTCCTGATCGGATATATCTTCATCGTGGCCGCCAGCAAGCCGGATCTGATGATGGCTATGATCCTCTTCGGAGGAAGCATCTTTGTTGCCATCGTCTTAACTCTGATGTTCAACCTCTTAGAGACTGCCAAGGAGCGAAGTATTGATATTGCTGAAGTTCTGGTTGGCGTTATCGATGCCCGAGATCCGAACCTTAATGGGCACAGCCGCCATGTACAGCAGCTTACTATGCTGTTTTACAAGTATCTTCCGAATTCCATAAAAAATGACATCAATCCGGTCAGCCTGGAATATGCCGCTCTTATGCATGATGTAGGAAAATTGGGAGTTCCGGAACGTATCTTAAATAAACCGGCCAAATTAGACGAGGAGGAATGGAATATCATGCGTTCTCATCCAAGAGTAGGTGTCCGGATCCTAAAGCCATTACATACCTTCGATCATATATCAGACTGGATTCTCTATCATCATGAACGTGTTGACGGAAACGGTTATTACAAGATACCTGCCGATCAGATACCGACTGCTGCCCGCATCATTGCGATCGCAGATACCTACTCCGCTATCACTATGCGTCGATCTTACAAAGAACCGCGTACCCATGAAGATGCTATACAAATACTAAAAGAAGTAGCCGGCACCCAGTTGGATGCCGACCTTGTAAATTACTTTTTAAAAATTCCGAAAGAAGAACTCGAAGCCTGCATACCGGAGCAGGTAAAATACTAAGATTCAATCAGCTAGAGCTTTACAATTATTCCGACAGTCAGCATAATTCCGCCAAATACTAATGCTATCATACTACTTACTCGCCCAGCAACCGCTCTGCTATGCTTGGATGAATACCATCAAGCTTTCGAATTAACAATACCTTTATTGGACCAAAACACCATATACCGCCAAACAAAAAAGGACCATTCAACACCATTGAACACATCATGATTGTATTTACGCTTAGCGTAACTATTCCCCATACCATGCTTGAAGTAGCTTTTTTAGAATTAACTAAATCTGCTGAATTATCTGCCATGTTAGTATCCTGACTAGCTTGTCCATAATTAATCTGATCATAATATACCGATCTCACTGACTGCAAATCCTGTTGTGAAATAGGAGTCCCACATACCGGACAGTATGTATCATAATCCCCTAATACAGTTCCACAGTTCAAGCAATTCATTATTATTTCTCCTTCTTATCCTAACAAAGCATTTCTGAACTCTATCATTGATATATATCGTTCTTCATAATTAACTGACATTGCCTTCATGACTGCCATACTGAATCCATACGGTATGTCCTGTCTTATCATATGCGGCGGAGCCAATGTATCCCTGACAGCCCGTTCTACAGAATCCTGAGGCATCTGCCCGGTTGATAAATGATATAAGGTTGCTCCTAATGCATAAATATCTGTCCAGACGCCTAATCTACCATTACCATAATACTGTTCAATTGGCGCATAGCCATGCTTCACAATAATCGTCTGAGTTCCCTGCGCATCCAACGTGTCTTGTTTTAAAGCTCCAAAATCAATTAATTTAAGCGCACCATCATTGCAAAGAATAATATTATCCGGGCTTATATCTCTATGAATAATCCCCCGACTATGTACCTCATATAATATCTGGCACATCTTATCTGCCAAAAACATAATATAATCCATTGGAATATTATAATTAAGACTCTTCTGATATTCTCTCAGATTCTGACCATCTAGATATTCCATCGTAATATAAGCTGTATTATTTGCCTCAAAAAAGTCATAGATAGTAACAATATCCGGAATAGTATTAAACGCCGCCAATCCTTTCGCTTCACTCAAAAACCGTCTTTTCCCTTTATCAAATGCTATGGAATCATTCTGAGTGTGTACCGTCACGGCCTCAGAATTGCCTCTCATAGCAACACCATGTGGAAAGAACTCTTTTACAGCCACTTCCGTATTAAATAGCGTATCATATGCATGATAGGTATAACAAAAACCACCTTCTCCTATCAGGTCCAATATTTGATATCGATTATTAATCATAGTTCCGGATAACAGACTAATTTCACCAGTTTGAGAATCATAGATACCACTATTTGAATAAGTAATATCATACGAAACAGAAGTCCCCGGATATACCGACTGTGTTGCACCACACTTAGGACATATGGTTGATGCTTTGGTTACGCTTCCACAATTCCAACATACCATGATTGGAGACAACTCATTAGTCTCCAAATATCGTCGCCATCGGTTATGAAACTTAATGGTTATTATCAATCCATATATTCCAGCACCGACTGCTAATACACCAAATGGAGCACCGCTTGATGCCCATAAAAGGACCATAAGAATCAGACCATATACAATCAATCCGGTACCGCATATACGACTTTGCCCCAAGTGTATTCCTAATGCCAAAGACACTTCAACAAGCAAGGCCATAAATGCCAAAAAGCCGCCCAGATACACAATGTTAATTAAAAAATGCACTCCAGCACCTACATAAGCAATGATAGATGCCGCAATGATATTCTTACGAAATACGGATATATCTGGATGATGAAGAAATTGTTTACGCGTTAGTATGGGTACAGACGATCTTTTTTCAGAAGAGGAATAACTTGATTGGTATTCTGGCATAATTTTTCTCCCATAATTATACTCAAATAATCGCTTAACAGACCATTAACACGCGCTGAAAACATCCTTCAACCCGTGTTTAATGGTCTGTATAATCAATAATAGAACAATTACATCAATATTATCCGTTATAGTGCTGATCCAAGCGTTCTATAAAATCTTCACGCTCATCATCTTCAAATCCTTGGAAAAAGATTTGTTCAATGTCTCCATGATTAAACAGGAACTGTCCTTCCTGACCAATATTGCCTTCCGGATAAAGCACACCAATATAATCATATTCCTCGCCGGTTTCATTATCCGTTTGCCGAATACCAAAAATCATTAATCGTTTACTGGCTCCATTGAGCAATACAACACTTCCAATTGGTAATAACCCTTTTACTTCCATATCCTAATCTCCTTTATGTAATATTATTGATCAATACTATACTATATTTATGCAAACGAGAACATCCTTTTTGCGCCATTCCATAGTGATGATACACCATTTGAAACTGCTTTAGCTGTTTTTCCGACAGAATCTCCAATCGCTTTTCCAACTTCTGTTGTTTTGTCCCATATTCCTATTGCGCTATCTATCACAAAATCAGACACTGTCTCAGCAACTCCTTGTCCGGTTACCTTCTTACATAGTAAATCCAGCCCCCAAGTCACTCCAACAGTTATTGCTCCAACAGCAATTGCCGGAGCACCTACCCAACCAACAGCAACCAATCCTGCAGCTACTGCCGACGAAACCAAGGCACCCTCAGCAATACTAACTGCCGATTCTCCAACCGTCTCAGCCCAGAATCTTGGATTCTTATACCATTCTGATCCGAATTCTTCTGCATTATCAAATCCGGACCCTACAACTGTAAGTGCCCAGCCAAGACCTTCTGCTTTGACATCAAATTTACCCTTTAATGTTTCAGAGAAAGCAGTCTTTGCTCCGGTCCAGCCATTTCCGGCACCGGCAAATTTTGACAACGGCTTATTCAGCCCCAGAATAGCTTCTCCCCATGTTGCCTTTGTACCTTTTGTGGAATTAACAGCCTTTACCGCTCCCGTAATACTATCGAATATGGTTTTTCCGCCTTTGTATACATCCTTAGCACTGCCGCCCATTATTCCGTCAACCAACAACTGATATATACCGGCTGCAGATCCACCTAGTAAACCCGCCTTAGAACCTACCTTCAGAGCAGTTTTTTTCCATTCTGACGGCCAGTCGATAGGCTCTTTGGATGATATCTGCTTATATAATGCATTCCAGGCAATCTCTCCGACTTCTTTTCCGATTTTCGTTCCTACATATGTTCCTAGAGCTCCGCCAGAGCTTCCAATAACTGCTCCTGCAGCGCCTCCAACCGTCTTCGCAATTCTATTTCCTGTATACTTATTTTGTAACAACTTATCTTCTGCTTTCCAATATGCCGTTGCTGCTGAGTTAAGTGATGTGCCCATTTTCCGCATCTTGGTGCTAACAGTTCCAACATTTTTGGAAAGATCTCTTAATTGACGTTTAATCTGCACCTGAGAAGAAGACTGTAACATGAGTGTATTGCTCACATTTAAGATTCTTGCTTGTATACTCAGCAATGTATTGGAATAATTATGCAATTCAGAACTGCAATTCTTTAATTGATTAATTTGAACAGAGATATCAGCCATATGTTTCCTCCCCTGGTATCTGTGATAGGATTCCCAATTTGCAAATACAAATCGGGAATCTTATCACTTAAGTCACAATATTCAAGCACTACACAATTACATCGGAAGACAGACTTGATGCCTCATTCACATTTGCTTTTTCAGCTTCCTTGTATACCCGTGCCATTTCTGTCAGATCAGTAACATGCTCTTTGATCATTCTGTTCAGCTTCTGAATATCATCCTGCAGACCGGTAAATTTCTTGATATACGCATTAGCGGCATCGCCTTCCCATACACTATTCAGACCCTTTACCAAATTAAGCATTTCATTAGTCAGATTCTGAATCTGATTACCCTTAGACTGAAAATCTGATGCAGTTGAAATAAGTTTCTCCGGTTTTACTTTAATTGTTCCTTCCATAATATATCTCCTTTACTTTTCATCTTATTATTAGTGACCTGCTGCGACATAACTCTTACTTATATGTTCTCTTATTCGCAGTAGTTACATTCTTATTCTCAGCCTCCTGATACTTGGCTGCAATCTTCAATAATGCATTCACATATGCCTCGATCGCATTGTAAAAATTATCCATCTGAACCTTATCATTATGGAATGCCTTATGAAATGCATCATTTGCAGGTCCATCCCACATAGAATTCAGACTTCCCTCTGCAGATTCCAGCTGCTTAACATTGTTCTTGAACTTCTGGTTGTACTGCTTTAACTGGTCTGCCTTTGACTTAAGTGTTGCTGATGTTACTTGGATTTGTCCCATAATAATTACCTCCTGTAATCCTTTCTTTTTCTTAATGTATTTTTATTATATCAATCGTCTATCCAGAAAGTTGAATATCTGATAAACGACATGATTTTCTGATGAATGGCACTTTCTATCCATCACCCTTCTCGTTTCTCTGCCAATTCCAACGCATATAAATCAGCATTGCGAATCCGGGTTGCAGTGTTACGGATCGTCTTGGCTGTATTCCGTAACTCCTTAGCTGTCTGCGTGATTCTATCTTCCAAAGTATGTCCCTTCTTCAAATAACGATTGGCACTCTCGCTTTTCCAGCTTGCAGATATACTTTGTAAAGTACTGTCCAATTTATTCTTTGCCATCGTATCCAATTCCTTTGCAATATTCTCTAATTGCTCTGCACGCTTAATTGCGTTACTGTAGTTCATCTGAATTGAATATCTCGTTGTCGCCATTTCCTCACCCCCTATTGAATTACATCAGCAGGAAGAGATTCTGCAATCTCCCGTACTTCATGTTCTGTATCCGCATAGACACCCGCCATCTGATTCAAATCCCGAACATGCTCTCGAAGTCTCTTTAATATCTGTTCAATATCAGGATCATATTCCTTATATTTTTTTCGATGAGCATCTCCTGCTTCTCCAATCCAATACCCCTTTGTTCGATCTATCAATAACCGAATTGATTCAAACTCATTCTGGATCTTCGTGATATGCTGATCAACAGCAGTCGCTTTTTGACGCATAACTTCAGGTGTCACTTTCAATTTTGCGTCATTACCCAGACTTAAAAACATATTATTAACAATATTGGTCGCGGAATTTACATAATCCACATGATCACCTCCTATATATCAATAGAACGAACAATTTCATCTACATTCTGTTCACACTTGTTATAGGTATCCTTTGCTGTAACCAGTGTCGATGAATATCTCACCAGATCATCAAGCAGCCCTATCATAGCCGTATAATCATCTGAATACTGCTTAACAAATGCTTTATTGGCCTGTCCATCCCACATAGTATCCAATTCTTTGATTTCATCATTTAATTTCCCTAATTCCGTCCGGATACTTTTCAGATCAGCATCAATTTTTTTGATATCCTGATCCAGTACATTCGTATTAACAGCAATCTTATTAATAGCCATATACTCCCTCCTTCTATAATAATCTCAGTATAATATTCCGAATCCTATCCAATTGAACATATGATATATTGGGAATCTGAATTCTTATACATTCATTGTTGCCCTCAGACAAGACACGATTCTCTGAACTCGAATATTGATTGATAACCAATGAAAGGGACTGAATTAGTTTCTTTAATTGATTACTCGATTCGTCCAGTTCCCGTATGTATCGTAAGATGGGACGATAGCTTTCCTCCAATCCTGATGTCTGATGAAGAAAAAAACTATATATCCCCCGAATCTCATTCAGTTGGTTATCCAATACTCGTTTTTCAGATTGAAGTTCATCTACGATATGTTTTAATCGATATAAATCAACTTCAAATACCATACTGTTTTCCTCCTGTTATATGCATCTTATCAGAAACAATTTTTCAGATTATGAAATCTGATAAACAACATCTTTTTCTGACGAATGACATTACACAATAAACAGACGGCTGCCATTTCGAATATTATAATCATCCAGCGTCTTTTGGTTTTCCAATACCGACTGCAGGTCATAACTGCAAAGCATCATTTTGTATGCGTCATCTTTTTTAATCTCACCTTTTGCGGTCTGAATGATCATCTCGCCTATTTCTTCTAACAGATTCGAGATACTGGCATATTCATCTAATTCAAAATCCATTGTCTGATCAATTGCCGGTACATATATATCAACTAAAATCACTTTTCTTCGCCTCCCTTACAGCCATTTCTTAACCATGGACATGAATTCATCTTTTTGATATTCCCGTTCAACTGTGACTCCATCTTTTTTTCCGTATATGTAATAATCCAAATTATCCCTATCAATATGAAGTTCCCATACGGTCTGTGCAGTAGAGATTCTTTTACAATCAAAATGAATAATTGCTTTCTCTGAATACCTGTCAAAATTCAGATAGTCCATATCGTCAAGATAGGTCAGCAATTGATCGACGCTCATAAGTCTCATTAACAATCGGTTGGAATTAACAGCATCATTTTTGATCAATAATAACTGTCTGCCGACATATACATAGCTGGGAACTATCTCATCATTAAACGCCGTAATTGATAGAAATAAATCTGAATATTTCAAATAGTCAAACATACTATCATATGGAGACGCCAGTTTGAAACTCCGATCCTGATTTTCTATGATTCCTTTTGCGGCCAGCTTCTGTAATGCATTCAAGATTGTTATATCATCATAAGAATTCACATCCATCTCAATACCATAGAATCGATCCATTTCTCGCAACGCAGCTAACACAACAAATTCTTCCTTAGATAATGAATAGTCAATATTACTTAATTCTTCCACTATCGATACTCCTTTACTGCATTACGATAACTTCTTGATATCGGAACTATCAGATCATCGGTCAAAAAAATCATATTATCTACCATAATTATTTTCTTGATTTTTCTGGTATTTACAATGAAACTGCGATGACATCGAACGAAATAATCCGGTATTTTTTCAAGCATATTATCCAACGTTTCATAGAATCCATAATCCCCACTATTTGTACATGCAAAGATTTTTTTCTCGCGCGCTTCAAAATACAGAATTGAATCATATGGTATTCGATTACGACCTTCCCGATTTTCCAATACTAATAGATCCTCACTTGTTTCAGGCTCATTCGCAAAGGTTATCAGCATTTGCTCTATACTGTCTTTGTATAACTTCTGATCAATCGGACGAAGAACCAATCCTGAAGCCATAATGGTAGGCTTAATATATTCCAATGGTGATATCTGCGGAGTAGCAATTAATATGATATACGCCTTCTTATTCTTTTTCCGTATTTCTTCTACCGCTCTTATTCCATCCTGTATTGTAATATCAACACATACCCCATCTAACAGTGTATCTAACTGAAGCTGCCGCATAATTTCTTTCGAAGAACTGCATTTATCAATATTCCATTTATCCTCGCTCTTATATGCAGCCTGTTCTTTCGTCAGAGAATAAATCATATTCAGTTCCTCAGTGTTCCCACTGCAAAGCAACACATGAAGCAAACTCTAAACCCCCTTAGCCAACGGAATCACGACAGTTTCAGCCAAAGACGGATCTTCTGCTGATGGTACAATTCCCAATCCTTTTTTCATCACCTTATCCTGCTCAGAGAATGGAATATTCGTATAGTTATATATACTTTGAACAGACGTAATTCTTCCGCCGACATGAATACCTGTCTGATATTCAAGATAATTTGAATACACTTTATAACCAATGGCATCCGCAGCCTCATCCGTATTCAAACATCCAAAGAAAAAGAAATTATGATGTCTTCCCTTTTCTGTAATATTCTCCAGATATCCATTCATAGTAGTTCCATTATCAAGAACTTTGTAGATACATTGAATAAACTCCGGAATATTCGCTATGAAAATATATATGTGTTCAAACTCCGTCATCCGACTATATAATTCTTCCTCTTCAACACCAGATGCCAAAAGCTGTTGTTTTTTCTGGTTTCTTTCTTTGAATAACGGTATTGTACTCCTAAAGAAATCAAAGATTTCTTCATCAGAAGTCAAATACTGTGCACCAAGTTCTGAGGACAATAGTTTTAATTCCGATCCCGAATTCTCGATCACATATATCTTCCCTGCAGTTTTAGACGCAGTATACATAAGATTCTTTAATACATTTGTTTTTCCGGTACGACTTTTCCCGGATATTGTATAGCAATATGTGTCTTTCAAATCTACTCCATATAAGGAGGCATTGGATGCATAATAACCGATTGGCAAATAGTCACCTTTTTGCACTTCCTGAACATATTCCGGCAGCTTCATATATTCTGACATTACAGGCTTTTCCGGAATTTCAGGGATACGCCGCGCAAAGCTCTTCGTCCATACAGATTGCATTTGATCACATTGGTCTTCAATATATTGTGATCGTTTATAATCATCATCCAATCCACCTGCAATAGCCGTCTGGAATTCGAGATAATTATCATTAACAACCGCCAAACCACGTCCTTTAACTCCGGTTTCAGGAAGAACTTCCAACCGATTTGCACGTAATACTTCAGCCATTTTGAACGAATCACCCATATCAAGAGAGATTACTGTCCGAATATTATCTCCGATTCTACTAGGAATCTCATTCAATCCAAATCCCGCCGAACTGATTACCAGGAATATTCCATAACCTACGCCTTCTCTTGACAGTCTAAGCACTATCTCTTCATAGACACCGCCTGTTTTTTCATTAAAGCCGGCGAAATTATCAATCACGATCATAATTGCAGGAATAACTACTCCATGCGTATGAACATATTGACTATAATTACTTCCCTGTAATAATGCTTTTCTATCATCCATTACAGATTCCATCATATTAAAGAATCGTTTCATCTTCTCCTCATCTTTTTCATATACGATTCCCCCAACATGAGGAGCATGTTCAAACATTGCCATCATATGACTGCTGTAATCCAGTACATATACATTTAACTGATCCGGATTATATTTACAGATCATGGAGTATACTAATGACTGTAAAAATGTACTTTTACCTGTTGCTACAGTTCCGCAGACCGCATGATGTCCATTTTCGGCAAAATCAATCAGTAAAGAATTCTGTGCCTGATTCTCTGGATCATCATATAGACCTATCATAGTATTAAGCGTCCAGTTCGGATCCAAATGCCGCCAATTATTGCCATCAAAACACTGCTCACTATATCCCTGCAGCTGATCAAACCCTAAAATATGGGGCAGTACAGGAAGCCAGAGCATCATACTCTGCTTATAACCATTCTTATCCGCTACTGTTCCCAAGTATTCAACAACTGCATCCAACTGCGTCTTATCTTTTATTTCCGGAAGCTTGATTGACTTTTCAACAGATTGTTGAATAATACGTTCTGTCACTTCCCGATTGGATAACACACCGGTACCATCTAATTTCGTATCATCCACAGGCCATATTTCAAGCATACTTAGAATACGCTTCTGATTGTACGGCGTATCATCATAATCATAACCATGTTCTTGAATCTTCGTGAACAACGCCTTGATCATACTTTCAAACAACGGTGGATTATAGTACACATCATGTGCTGTGCACTGTAATTGATGTGTAATATCATGAATAATTCCAACCAGACATTCAATCCATTCCAACTGCTTTTCTTCTGCACGTTTCTTTTTTGTCTTATTACCAACAAGAGCAGTCTTACCTGTTAGCGCGACCATTGTCGCAATTGAAGTTCTGCCCCCAAGCGAATCCTTATCAAAGACTCCTCCACTATAACCCGACTGAAATAATTCATATAATTCATCATTACCCACTTGCAGATATCCTCTGCCTGCCTGAGTAATATATGCCGCATCCGGTTTGTGGAGCATATCATTACTATCCTGTCTATCTTGTACACGAAGACATAATCTGAACTTACTGTTACTCCATATATTGTCATCTACAGTTCCGCTCGGTTTCTGAGTTGCAAGGATCAAATGTACCCCAAGACTTCGTCCAACCTGCGCAACGCTTATCAACTCCTTCATAAATTCCGGCTCTTCACGCTTTAATTCCGCAAATTCATCTATAATAATAAACAAATGCGGTACTGGAATTGTAGCCTCTCCGTTTTTATAAAGCCTTGTATATAAATTGATATTGTTTACATTATTCTCTGTGAATATCCGCTGCCTTCTCTTGTTCTCACTTTTTATAGAAATCATTGCGCGGCGTACCTGACTTCCGGACAAATTGGATATCTGTCCAATCAAATGCGGAAGATCGGAAAAAAGATTTGCCATACCTCCGCCCTTATAATCGATGATAAAGAAACCTACATCATATGGGCTAAAATTAACAGCCAACGACAAAATGTATGTCTGTAAGGTTTCTGATTTACCGGAGCCTGTAGTACCTGCTACCAGTCCATGCGGTCCATGGTATTTTTCATGAACATCCAGATAACAAGGTGCATTACCGCCCTTCTTACCTATCAATGCCTTCATATTGTCATAAGTCCGATTCTTAATCCATCGATCTTCTACATTCAGTGCCTCCAGTGAATGAACCCCATACATTTCAAAGAAATCAATGGCATTGGGCAATTCCCCATTTTGCTCTACGGCATTGACCTCAATACCTGATAATCGTCTGGTTAAACGTTCCAATTTCGCGGAATCAATATAGTCCGCCTGAATACGTTTAACCTGCTGACTATTCTCTGAAACACTGTACAGCAGAAGTTCAGAACCATCATTCTGAATGATATCTTCACAACTGTTAGGAAGATCTGAATACTGCTCTGCTAATATGACTGTAGTAATTCCATACTCCTTCTTTGGTTGAATCGCATACTTCATAAGCAATTCGCCTTCCAGAAGTTCCGGATTAGCAACAAATATAATATAATGCGGAGATATTACGCTGCTTTTATCCTTCCCTTCCGTTTCCTCTGTTCTGGTCCGTATTATTTTCGCAAGTTCATAACATACATCTCTGGCATCCCCCTTATTATCAGCGACAAAACGAACTCGTCTATCCTCTGACCACACATGTGGAAGCCACTTTGCAAATCCCCATATTTCCTTCTCTTCCTCGGAAACCGCATCACATAAAAAGGCCATTTTCACGTCAGTATATGAATTATTGACAGCAATCTGAGCAACCATTGCTTTCAATACTTCAATTGCACCTGTTTTATGATATCCACCGACTATTCCAACCAGATTCTTTTTCAATAGGTCAATTCCAACCGGAACATTGTATAATGTCTTATAAGTTTCCTTGATTTCATCCGGTTTCCGGGATAACTCATCCATATCCATAGTGAATTTTTTCTTGGGAGTAATAATATTTGCCTGAAACGGAAGATCGCCAATTCCCAATCTTACATACAAAAAATCATCATGACCAAAGTTCCTGCTCCATAAAGCAGGATTATTTTCGTTGAACTGAGCACAGTCGTTGGCAGCTATATATCGTTCGTTCAATATACGAATATTGTTCTCATAGTTCACTTTCAAATAATCCGCAATATCAATAATATATTGACCATACGAATTTAATCTGTGTTCCTTCTGTTCAATCTCATCCTGCTTTTCATATTTGATGTTGGAAAGTGCCCAGAATACCCCTACAACCGCAGATCCTAATGCAGTAATGATTCCGGTGAACATATAAGCACCACCACCCGAGCCCATCGAACGTGCCGCAAATAATGAGATTCCTGATCCCAACAGCATCGGAATAGCCATCGTAAATGCCGGACCAATTGTCATGAATAAAGGTTTCGGCTTCTTGCGCTGAAGAACCGGTGGAGCTTCAATCTCCACATCCTCTTGAAACAGAGTCTCCATATTACGCGGAGAACGCTTAAAGAAAACTTTATCCTTTCTGATTTTGGAATCCGTATTATGATTATCCGCAGGAAAATAACATTCTGTCAGACCATGGATCTTAACCTTCCAAGAGCCAAATCGCGGACTAACCGCAAGCATATTACCCAGATATACAATCAATAAACCAAATATCTCGATTCGATCACCAAATTTAAGCTGCAGAGAATTATGTATCCGCATTGAATTATAGAATATACCGTTTGTACTGGTATCATACAGAATCCATCCTCTTTCATGATATTGTAAAGAAGCATGATTACGTGAAATAAAATTAAGCATATCATATTGAATATTGTTATTGCTGTCACTTCCGATAAAGACCTCACTAAGACCGGTAAGATCATATTTATGAAATACCTGAAATGCCTGCTCGGACTCGATAATAACAAAAGCAACAGCAGCATTAGACGCGGTAATCAATTCCAGAACATCCCCATCCTTAATTGGGATTCCAAAATAATTCTTGTGATTCTGACCAAGAATCCTATACTTATAATTCTCTGAAAACCGCCATTTATTATCAACAATCTCCAATGTAACTTCAATATCCTCCGGCAGCGAAAAAAGCTGTTGACTGATATGTACAGAATAGTCCGCATTATTAATGACCGGTAAATAGAATTCTTTTAAGACTTCTTTTGTATAAGCCATTATTACCAAACTCATATCCTAATCCTCCATTAATTCTCAATATTGGAAAGCCCATGAAATAATAATATCCGCAGCTTCTCCTGCCCCAAAGTGATCTTATCGTTTTGAAAGACTACTGTCTCTTCCCCTGGATTAACCACTCTTTTTTTTAAGCCATTTTTTATCTCAATTAAATTGCCGTATGAAATATTCTGCATATAAATATATCCTTGATAAAAAATCAATTTACAATGAAATTTGGATACATACGGATCTTGAATAGATATGGAAGTTCCCTTAACACTTCTTCCAATAATTATCTCTTCGTTTGAATTAAATACATATGAAAGACACGGATTCGTATTTGTAATTTCCACATAAATAAAATATCTTTGTGTCTCGAATTCCCCTTCCCTTAGTTTTCCTGTAATGGAATTATTGATCTTATTTTCCAACATTAATTCCCGAATTGAATTCTGTATCTCAGATAATTGCTTTGAATTCATTGTCGTACCCTCATCATTCACTTATAGAAATATAAAACACATGCTTTGCGAAGCTAATATAATCACCGGTTTTAACCGGCATAGAGCTTACCAATAACTGTTGATTAAGATATGTGTGGTTAGTAGAATTTAAGTCCTGAACATACAGATATCCCCCCATCAGATAGAACTTACAATGATTCGATGAAACATCTGAGTATGTCAATATTATGCTATGCGCCGCGTCATCCCCATATCCTCGTCCGACTATGATTGGCGCGTCAACCATAATCTGATAGGTCTGACCGCTTTCCATATCTGTCAGCTGCAGCCATACGGCCTGCTTGGGAATATCCATCCTTCCCGCTCTTACCGGCTGGCGAACAGCCTGAAAAGAAATAACCGTCTGCATTTCCGCATTCTCACCATATAAAAGACCGCCGCCTTCACTATATCCGGCCGCAACACCCACTACTTTTCCCTGTTCTGACCGAATCAATTGATTACGACTCGTATTCTCAGCTTTCTTTCTTTTCTTCATCACGACTATGATTCCTATAGTTCCCCCAACGAGAACAACTATAAGAACAAATAACAATATGATCCAAGGCATATCCTTATCTCCTTATTACGTCTATGATATCTTATGACAAGCAAATAATTGGATCGTATATCAGTTTCCAATCGTATTAATGCCGGTTACCGTTCCATTCTCAATCTTACATACATGCCATATTGTTCCGGTTCCCGCCGGTACAGAGAATACTTGAGGCTGCTGTCCTCCAATATATACCTTGACGGTTGCGCCGGAATTCGCTAAGGCCGTAGATGAACTATTATTCAAATTGGTGTAGTCATATACCATAAATTCATAGCTTCCACCGGATCCATCTGTAATCGTAGTTGTTTCCGGTCCATAACCACTGGTATCATCTACATCAAGTGTAGCAATTGTTGTTCCGTTCACCGTTGCGGTCATGTTCTGATATGATACATGAACCGAAGAACCTGCCGAACTCGTTCCCACCAAATGAGAATCCAGATCATTCGGAGTACTTCCCCATTCCAGTACAATCCGAATCTCTCCCACTGATAAAGTTGAAGACATTGTCAAATTCTGATTTGCCATTGTCATACCGCGTACAACCGTAACTGTAAAATACTCATCCATAAAACCGTTCGCAGTTGCTAATATGGTATACTTGCCTTCCGGTAAATCCACAGAATATGTTCCTTGTGCAGAAGTATCCAATTCCTTAAGAATCTGTCCGGTCTTCATATTAGCTCCTTGACGAATTGCCAAATGCGCCTGTATCCCGGCACCGTTTACAGCATTAATAATCTTACCGGATACGGTTCCCGCAGAAGAATCATTCTGATTCTGCTCTTCCGAATTCAATGGGGTAATTCGATTCCATGCAGATTCACTAACTATATCCCCGGACTCATTCGTTTCGATCTCGACCAGACATCCGCTATATTCTACAGAGACCTTGTATTGCCCATTCTCTTCTTTCAGGATCAGATCCGGACCAAAGATCTCTCGAAGACGCTGATAAGACAATCCAACCGAATAATTCGGGAATAAACCTTTCATACTCGTAAACTCGATATAACTGGCTTTCGCGTCTACCATCGGCACTCCGGCAGCCGCATCAAATCTTCTTCCGTCTGCATTGGAGAAGACCGTGTTGCCATAGAAATTACTGTAAGTAATCTTCAATTCCGTATCTGTCTGCGCAACTGTCTGCGCGCTTCCGAAATCTCTGGTATAATCGCTGTATGTATTATTCAGAAATAGCTGAAACAGATTATTATTAACTGTAACCTGTGAAAGATCCGTCTTATCAATCAGATCCTTTGCATCCACCTCTTCCGTTGCTGCCTCTGAAATAACCTCTGTAGCCTCTATTGCATCAAAACGAATATAATACGTTAATAAATCATTGATACGATGATCATTTGTTATCTTATATCCACGATTCAGGTAATCTACAGCAAGATCACGTCTTCCCATTGATACGTATGTTTCCGCAATCTTAATATACAGTTCCGGATCCTTATCATTAATTTCCAATGCTTCCAAATATATAACAATAGCATTCTCATAATCGAGTGCTGCCACATAGCGATCAGCCGTCTGTATTTTTTCTGTATATTCTGTCGTTCTCACAGAATTATAAATCAGGATTCCTCCAATCAATAATGTTCCAATCAATATAATAGAACCTATTGCTACAGCAAGTTTGATAATAAGAGTATTCTTATTCTTTTGATATACAGCCCCTTGTTCCGCATAACCTTGATCTGTGTATGCCTGCTCCATATATCCTTCCTGTGCATAAGAATCTTCTGAATTATCCATTTGATATGGCAGATATCCATCCAGCAATACCGTACTATCCTCATCCATAGCATATAGATTTGCACCACAATAAGCGCAGACAATGCTTTCATTACTATTATCACTTCCACAATTGTAACATTTCATTGATTATCCTCCGTTATACGCGTCTTTTATGCACAATCCGTATAGACTGCTGCAGCCAGCCTTTATTAATAAGATCTTCCATCAGCTGCTCCAAACGATTCATCTCCGGATCACTGTTTCCCTGCTGATAACTCTTCCGGTATTTCTGAACTGCCAAATCATAATATTGCTTAACCAAAGCATAATTCCTGTAATTATCGGTAATGCTGCTCTCCATATTGTAGTAGTAGAAAGCAGTCTGCATATATAAGGAATAATCCTCCGGATTCTCTTCAATCAGTCTCAACAAAATCTTCTCACCTGTCGTCGACTGTCCGGTGTATAAATAAGCATTCGCAATACTAACAAAATCACTTTGACTGAGAACTCTCTGATCCTGAATTGCCTCATAGTTCATAATAAGTTTCTGATATGCATCTATCTTACTATCTCCCGTTAGTGCTGCCGCATTACGAGAATATGCATATATTAAAAGCTTATAATAGGAATCCTGATACTCATATGAGATTGCTGCGTTCTCCAATACTGAGATTAATTCTGCCGGATCTCCCGTATAATCATAGCATCGCACCAACAACTGCATTGCGCGGAACTTCAAGCTGTCTTCATTCGACTGAGTAATGATCGAATTCAATCGCTGAATTGCAGATTCATACTGCTGACCATATACGTCGATCTCTGCCTGAATCTCCTCCATATCATAGGTTCCCAGCCCATGATCCACTGCATGCGCCAGAACATCTCCGGCATCTGCCAGATTACCGGACCTGGCCAGTGCAATCGCGTAATCACGATAATAGATTGACTGTGGATTACTGACAATCGCCTGCTTATAATAGATAATTGCCTGTTCATAATCCTGCTGATCCAAATATTCCGAAGCAATCAGATATTGTAAATCCGCCTGTTTATCCGCATTTTGATTCAGAATTCTCTGATAACGATCTTCTTCCAGCATAGCACTTGCTTTCTGTCTGACCGACGATCCTTCATTAGATGCTTGTACAATCTGTCGGTATTCTTCATCAAAGGAGTCATACAATTTCGTATTATAATGAGAGTAAAGACCCAGACCGACTCCAGCGATCATAAACGCAGCAACGCAGCTGCCCAACACGATTGCAGCTTTCTTAAGACGATACTGTACCGTAGATCTTCGAATCCGCTCCAATGCCCGCCTCATTTCCCGAGCAGATGAATATCTTCGATCCGGTTCCGTCTTCATCGCACGGTCAATGATCATTAGCAGTGCTTCCTTATAGGGAACCTCGTAATTATAGATCGGATACTGTTCTTCTATTCCCAGATACGGCTTTACTCCGGTAATCAAGTGATACATGGCAGCTCCGAGACTATACAGATCCGATCTGCCGTCAATCCGGCAATTACTGATATCCTGATATTGCATAAGCAGGCGCAGCATTTCAATTTGTTCATAAGATGCATATGCTTCACTGATACCTGTTACTTTACCTATCTCGTTCTCAAACGATATATTAAAGTCAATCAAATATGCCCGGCCATTTTTATCTATCATGATATTTGCCGGTTTAATATCACTATGAATAATCTGGGGACTCTGGCTGTGAAGATACTCTAACACTTCTAATAACTGAATCAGGCAATCCTCTAATTCTTCCTCTGTCAACTTATATCCATTCGCGATATAATAACTGAGATCATATCCTTCTATATAATCAATTACTGTATATATAGAGTTATCTATTTCCAGAAAATCATATACCTGAGGAAGACCCGGATGATGAAGTCCTTTCAGGACATCCACCTCAACTCTGGCATCAATCCTGCCTATCAGATTATCCTTGATTTTTTTTAGGACAACATATTTTTGAAGATTTACATGATACGCCAGATAGATTACACCTGTACCGCCGGAACCGATCTCACTGATAACCTGATATGTGTGATTAACAAACGAGCCAATTTCAAACATTCCAAATCCCCAAAGTTCATAATAAGGGAACGGTATGAGGCCGTTCCCTTATCCTGAAACTACTTCCGATTACTGATTCTGAGATCTTCTCTTCAGTAAGAAGAAGATAAATCCGCCTGCCAAAAGTAATACTGCACCGCCTATTGCAAACCAAATCCATCTTGAATTTGATACTCTAGCCAGCGTAGTTGCAATAACATTACTTGAAACCGTGAATCTTATCTCACCATTGTCGTCTGTATCATAGACATTACCTGCACCATCAATTCCTCTGACTCTTAATGTCTGATCACGGTTAGACTCCGGAATTACAACTTCAATCTTGCCATCCACAATATCTTCGCTTGAATATTCCGTCTTCTCATCATTCAAATATACTTCTACAGATGCAAGATAAATATTATCATATATATCAATTGTTGCTGTTACTGATTCCTGTTCGTATACTTCACCGTCAGCAACACCCGTAATTACGACAGACGGTGCTGTCCGGTCAATACAGAATTCAATATCCTTACCCTTGGATTTGTTATCCGTCTTGTTTCCGGCGGCATCTTCTGAGTATACCGAGAATACATACACACCCTCCTCCGTGATGCGGTCACTGTCAATCGTATAAGTATACTCTCTCCAGTTACTGGTGTTCTCTTTCATCTCGGTCTCATAATCAATGCCTTCTGTAAGATCAACAATCTCGCCGTCCTTGCTGTAGAAGATATCCACAGATTCCAATTCATCTACATTAGTCTCAATGATTACAAAATCCTCATCTGCATTCGTATAGAAATTATCCACTGCGTTCTGCGTATATGTATTCAAATCATATACAGATCCAAATCGATTCACACGGAATGTGGTAAACTGGGTCGTCTGATGACCCGCTTTATCTGTTGCGGTTGCCGTCAGGGTATAGTAATCATCATTGCTATCCTTCTTAGCAAAATCAACATATGTATATTCTTCGCCATTGGTAATGGCAGCACCGTTGTACGATACATCATGATTAACACCGTTTTTACCGCCATTTACCTCGATCGTTACCCCATTCTCGTCAAAATTAGTATCCGTTACCGTTACTCTTGGTGCAATTGTTCCATTATAGGAAGCACCTTCCTCTACTGCGCTGATTGTTACTTCCGGCGCGATCAAATCCACAGTGAATTCTTCCTGTGAAAGTGCCTGGCTTTCGTTGCTTGCCAGATCCGTTACTGTACCGGTAATCGTATAATCCGCATCATCATTGAACTGAATAGATGCCGTATGTATATCTCCATTCGATGAGAACGAACTGATGGAAGGAACTGTTGCTGCCGCTCCGTCATTTGTTGCGGTAATCGTCATTGCAACTCCATTCGGATCAAAATTATGCTCTTCAACAGTAACCGTTGCAGTTCTGCCTTCCCCATAATAATTGCCATTACTTGCATTATTATTATCATATGCAATGCTGATCGTAGGCAGCGTCTGGTCAATGGTAAATTCATCTACCTGAGTATAGTCAGCCTTATTACCTGCCATATCTTCTGCTATTACAGTAAATGTATAATCACCATCTTCAGCAAATGGGTAAGTCATAGTTGAAATGTTACCGCTTCTAGAGAAATTATTAGTTACCGCTACCGGCGATCCATTTCTTGTTACAATTAACTGAACATCCCCTGTTGCAGCAGCAGTATCCAGATTCAACTCATTAATAGAAACCGTTGCAGTTCTGGTCTGGTTATAATACTTCTCATTAGAAGGTGTATTAAGATCATATGTTACTGTAACAACCGGCTTGGTAATATCAATCTTATAAGTCTTCTCAATAGATGATGTATTACCTGCATTATCCTCAATATCCAGTCCTACTTTAATTTCGTTACCTTCGTTCTCAGCTGTCGCTGCTAATACAACTGCATCACTCCACTTAGATGTCTGAATGGCTGCTGTAGATCCGGTATTATCCAAAGCATTCGTCTTGGTACCGTTCAATGTATAGTTCACAAGTCTCAGACCGGAATATGTATCTTCTGCTGACATATTCAAGGTCACATCTTTATTATAAAAATCATTCTTGTTATACTCACTCGGTGTGATATCCAATGCAGATGTTGCCAAATGCATTTCATTCGTCTCAACAATAACTCCATAACTCTCAGATTCAGTTACATTAGCCACCATATCTTCTACATGAACTGTCACAAGCTGACCCTTAAAATCGGCTTCATCCTTTGGAATTGGAATAGTTACAACAACCTTCGGATATCTGCCTGTCTTTTCGGCAATCGCGCTATCCGCTTCCACAACAGTACCGCCATAAGTCTTCTCTGCCCCATTCACATCCTTGGTAGACAACGTAATAGAATCTTTATTAATTCCTGATGTCGCATCCGATACAGTAACCTTCACATTAATCGTAGATCCACTGAAATATTTGTAATCCAAGAAGTTCTTAGCTTCCGTAATCTCAATTGAATCAATCGTCGGAACAGTATGATCCACTACAAATTCACCTGTTGCATACGTATTACCCTTATTCTCGCTCTTGTCTGTACTTGATGCAGCAAATGTATAGATACCATCCGTACTGATCTCAACAGTTGTCAAGTATACTGTCTTTCCATTCTCAACCTTAGCAGACCAATTGGTGACATCTTTTAAAGCATCTCCTAACGCGCTTGCACCGGAAGCCTGAGTATTGCCTTCAAGTCCAACAGTTGAGGAGATTGTGGATGAGATGTCATCCCCGTTAACATCAATAGCTGTAATTGCAATTTCTTCCAATACTTCTGCATCTTTCGGATTCGCTTCAGTCAATGCCAGATCCAAAATCGCCTTCTGTGCTTTACCGGACTGCCTGATGGTTCCTGTTAAAGAAGGTGCGGTATCATCGACTCTTATCGTATATACATCAGTCTTCGCGTCACGAAGTTCATTACCGTATGGTATATCATCATAAATAATCTGGATGGCATAATCCATCTCACCATCATAGGTTGTAATGATATCCTTCAAAGGAACTTTTACCAGAATCTCATTTTCCTGATCACCATTGGATGTAGTTCCAAGTCCGGCATATTCTGTATCATTTACTTTAATAGTAAGCTGATCAATTGCGAAATGATCCTCCGTTACAGTGAAAATCAGATACTTATCAGACTTGAAATATAACGTCTTACTGTTATCCAATGCAACTTCATCCGAACCATCTTCTTTTGCAATTTTTACATTGGAAATCTCTGCCTGACTCTTATCCAATATGAATGTTCCGGACTTCAGCTCTGTTTCTTTATTCTCAGCAAAATCTTTTGCGTAAATTGTAAAATGTGCACCATAATATCCTTTTTCAATACTAAAGCTACATTTATATGTCTTCCCATCCGTCTGCTTAGATATAGTTGGTGTAATTTCAGGTTCATCTTTAGTACCATCATTAATAATTACCTTTACTGAATTCTCATCTAAATTAGCATCAGTAATTGTAAAACTAACATTCATTTTGTTTACAAAACCATTATTATTAGCAACATCGTAATAAGTAGCAGCAGGCTTCTCCTCTGTTCCAAGATATGCTCCTTGATCAATTACCTTTATTTCTTCCTTATCAATATTAGGAGAACTTGTATCTAGAATAATTGATTCTATTGCATTCTTCGCCTCTGTTGTATGAGGATTCGGTGTTACCAAGTCTTGAATGAATAAAGGCAAATTATATGAACCATCCTCGGCATCAGCCTTCAGTTTAATTTTATAAACATACTTCGAAGCTGTAACGGTTTTTTCAAAATCAACTGAAGGATTATTCTCAGTAAGATGTGCCTCAAAACTCTCATAATCAAAACTCAAGTCAGTAATTGTAACCGTCTCAACCAAAGTATCAACAGCACTAATATAATATTTGGAATCTTTATTTACTACAGAGGAACTGTTTTTAACACTCACAACAGGGGTCTTTTTATCTAATTTATATACTGTAATTTCAATTACTGTCCAATTTGCGACATTATCAACAGCATAGATATAATATTTTTTACTAGCCAACTCCGTATTATCTCCCGGATCTGCTGTAAAACTATATGTTCCTGTTGTTGAATCCAACAGATTAGATTTGGCTTCATCAATAGTAAAAGAGCCATCTGTTACTTCCAATCTTTCATTAGAATAATAAACTTTGCATATACCGGATAAAGTATCAGCAACCTTAAATGAAACATTTTTTTGCTCAGTATAGTTATAGTCAGAAGAAGCATCGCTATATGGGTTGTCATCAACATCAACATCAGTAATTTCAGGTGCATCTGCATCGATAGCAATTTCCACCTCTTTCAATGCAGATACAACTGAAGCTGTCTTTTGCATACGCAGTCTCACAATACGGTTTTCGTTAGTAAGTTCATAAGCATTTGTTCCCGAATCTGCAATGGCATTATAATCACCCTCATTGATTGAATAACTATCATATTTGTCATTGTTCTTATATACCCATAAATTCCCGCCATGTGAATTAACATAATATGTTGAGCCATTTACGGTCACAGCTTTCGCCTCATTATTATTTGGATAAATAATAGCAAAATCTTTATTTTTTCCATACTCTAGTTCCGGTTCACATATTGTAAATGTCTGATATACAAGATCTATGGGTTGTGCACCCGTAGACTGTCCTGTATAACGCAAAGTAACCTTAACCGTTTGTCCATCATGGTTCTCATCTCTTTTAACTCTTAGTATATATACTTTATTACTGTTATCATAAGCAATGTCTGCAGGTAAATCGGCACTGGGATCTGTAATCACCCATTCAAGATGCCCCTTAATATCATCTAATTTATTTGAAATTGTGCATTCTACAGGATAATTTAACTGATATCCATCAATTAACGGATAAATTTTGTTATCATTATCATTGGTGCTAGGGCTTGTACTAACATCACCAACATTAATAACCGCAAAAGAATAATTCATACTTAATCCGGCTGTGATACTATTTGCCGCAATTGTACTTACCCATGAATGATATGCTTCCGTAACAGAGGAAATATTTATTCCATCTTCTGAATCATTAACCTGATATATTATTCTATCTGCATTTTCATATTTCAAATCATATCCTGTATCACAATATAGTTTTTGACTGGTATAATTTTCATATGCATTTGCTCCGGTTTTATATTGAAGATAAGTTCCCTCAGGTAATCCAGTAACATTCAATGTAAATACATCTGAGATAACAAATGTATATACCACTGGTATCCCGGCAGATATAGTATTACCAGCTATCGTTCCTGTCCATGATAATTGATCAGAGGAGATTTCATCTGTTGAATCGTTCACTCCTCTAATCGCTTTATTTGTACTTGCATCAATTTCATATTTCAGATCATAGGCTGTATCACAATACAATTTTTGACCATCATAATTTGCATATGCATCAGGATTAGCTCCTGCTTTTTGATATTTTACTTTTGTGCCATCAAGCAAACCAGTTATATTCAAACTATAAACATCCGCAATGTCAAATTCATAATCCACTGGTGTCCCAGCAGATACGGTATTAGCATCTATTGTTCTTGTCCATGATAATTGATTAGGGGCAATACCATCTGTTGAATTGTTCACTTCTCTAATTACAGTATTTGCGCTTGCTTCTATTTCATATTTCAAATCATAGACTGTATCACAATATAATTTTTGACCGGTATAATTTTCATATGTATTTGCACCGGTTTTATATTGAAGATATGTCCCCTCAGGTAATCCGGTAATATTCAAAGAATAAACTCCTGATGCAGGAATATCAAATTCATAATCCACTGGTGTCCCGGCAGATACGGTGTTAGCATCTATTGTTCCTGTCCATGATAATTGATTAGGGGCAATACCATCTGTTGAATTGTTCACTTCTCTAATTACAGTATTTGCGCTTGCTTCTATTTCATATTTCAAATCATAGACTGTATCACAATATAATTTTTGATCGGTATAATTTTCATATTCATTTGTACCAGTTCTATACTGTACATTTGTTGATGAAAGTAAACCTGTAACATTCAATGTAAATACATCAGAGATCACAAACGAAAATAATTGTACAGTTTCATCCACTACAGAATCAGCAGCAATTGTTGTACTCCATGATAATTGATCCGGGGCAATTCCACTTGTTGCGTTATTGACACTTTTAATTACCTTACTATTCTGATCTCCAGTTGCAATTATATATCGCAAATCGTACTCTGTATTACAATACAATTCCTGTCCATCATAATCTGCATACTCATCCGTATCCGTTTTATACTGAACCTTTGTTCCGGCAGGTAATCCCTCTACATTCAATGTATATGTTTCTACCTTTTCCAACGTAATAGATCCGGCATCATACGATGATCCATTCGTATAGTTTATTACAGTTCTGCTCAGATATGTTTTCCCATCCTTAACAATTCTCAATTCTAATACATAGTCTGTATCATCATCCAAGTTCGCTGTGATTGATTGACTGGCCACTGTTGTAGTGTCCTGAACCACTACTGAATCATCAGCCTTCTTTGTTAACACATAGCTTATTTCCGTCTCATTCGGCAACGAGTCTAACGCGCCGGTTTGATTCACTTCAAAAGTAATATTAACTGATGTTGCCGCATTTACCAGCACCATTCCGCCATCTGTTGCCAAGGTTGATATTACCATCAACATCGCCGTCAGCATGGAAACTATTCGCTGTAACTTTCTTGGTATACGTAATCCATTCTGTTTATCCATTGTTCTCCTCCTAATCCGTAATCTTTTCATCAGTGTGTGTCATTAGAATCTGTCGTTCCAGTACAAATCCGACAATCGATACATCTATCTTAGGCTTCTCCGGTTTCTGAGGAAGCATATCCTGAGATAAGACGGTTGTTGAATCGGCGGTTAGCACAGATGTTGCCATCGATTCGTTATTCAGAACCATCGTGTCATTTTTAGAGATATACATCTCCGGCTCTGCGAGAGCCTCTGTCTTAATTGTTGCATGATCCATAGATGGATCAATAACATGATTTCCACTCGGAACAGGAACATTCAGGCTTCCGCTTTGCGATACCATACTTCTTGCCATTTTGTTCGGTGCTCTTCGAGCCAATTGCCCTGTATATGCAGTCTCTTCCTGCATTTTCTTAATTGCTTTCTTTTCAGCCTGACCACTTAATACTGCTATGACATTTCTTATGTCAAATAAGAAGAACAATGCAATACTGAGAATCAGAAACACAATTGCCAGTACCAGACAAATAAGAAAGAGATTGTGATACGTAGCAATCAAACGTTCAACTTCTGCCATATCTTACTCTCCCCCCGTTTCTTCCGGTGCCGAGATAACACTGGTCTGTCCGAACGCAGCACTTACTGAATTACGCGCCATCTGACAATATCCTTTGATATCTTCAATCAACCCTTCGCACCGTTCCTGATTACCCGGATCCGGAGTAATGCTTGCCATTTCCGATTCCATTCCATCTATCACTTCAACCATTGCGGCTTCCGTAACACCATCTGCCTTAAATTTCGTAGCATTAGAAATGATACATTGCAAGATTTCTTTATCCAGACATAAGGCCGTTACCTGACTGGACATTCCGGTATTATGAAGGGTAATCAGATCCGTCCAGTACTGGGAATAGCTGTATTCCGCATCCCCCGCAAGATTACCTCGACCCAGTGTAGACTGATATGATCCAATCTTGCCGTATACAGTGGCATTTTCGTATTCTTTCTGGTTACTTACGCCACGTCCGTTATAATCTTGAATATAGTTAACTTTATTGAACCATGTTGTTGCTTTCTCGGTATTTGATCTATAAGTAATGATTCCGTTCTCATCAATAGAACCGAATGAATACCAATAAGCAATTGCCATATTGTATGCAAACTTAGCATATCCTGCAGAATTGGTCTTGAAATTCTCTTCATTCGTCTGACCATTATCGGCTGTTGTTCCCAAAATCCCCCGGAGACATTCCTCTTCCTCCTGGGTCAGAACTTCATCTTTCAGGAAATGATCCAGAATCGACAAATAAGCAGTTTCTTTTTGTGGATTCAGAGAGATCGCCGATTTATAATCATCACGCACTTCAGCCTCTGTTCCTTTTGTATTTGCCTCCTGTACATAGTTATCATAATTCAGACTCCGTACCTGATTCTCTTTCACATATCCGAATACAGAAGTGCCGGTAAGGGCCAATGTGATAACAGATGAAGCAACAAACGCCCCTAATTTGCGCTTCTGCTGCTTCTTATAGGAACTGTCCATCTCATCATAATGTTCCAACGCGTAATATAACTCATTGCAATTCTGATACCGATCTTCCGGATTCCGCTTTGTACATTTCAGAATAATCTGCTCTAACCCGGAGGATAAGCCCGGATTCCACTCCCGAATCGGTCTCATTTCATATGGATATTCACTTGGATTATGTCCGGTTACCAGATGATAAAGCGTCGCTCCCAAACAGTAGACATCAGTTCTTGCGTCCGTCTGTCCCTGCCCTCCGAATTGCTCCGGTGCAGCATAACCTCTGGTTCCAAGACAAGTGGTATCTTCAACCCTATCATTCTTGAATTCTCTGGCAGTACCAAAATCAATCAATGATACGGTTCCGTCCGGCTTCAGCATAACATTGGCCGGCTTCATATCCCGGTATATAATCGGAGGCTTTCTGGAATGAAGATAACTCAGTACATCACATAGCTGTTTACCCCATTCAATAACATACTCCTGAGGCTGTGCCCCATATTCCTCCAATGCTTTATTCAATGAATTACCTTCAATGTAATCCATTACAATTAAGAAGGTATCTTCACTATCTATAACATCAATAATACTTGGAAGGCTTGGGTGGCTAAGTTTCTTCAGGATATCAGTTTCTGCAACCAGTCCCTGCCGGACCACTTCAAAATCCTGCTTGCCATCCTTCCGAACTTCCTTAATCGCCCATTGTTTATTTGCTCTCTCATTCATCGCAAGATAAACAACACTCATTCCACCCTGTCCAACTTTATTCAGTATTTTGTATTTTCCATCAACAACGGATCCAATTTCCAGCATAATGTCCTCCTATATCACCTTGATCAAGGCGACTGAGATGTTGTCATCTTCATGCCGATATTTATTAAGTTCTGTTAAATACACAAGGTTTTCATTCATTTCCTGCTCATTCTGAGCAGAACTGGCATTCAGATAGGCGTATAATTCTTCCGGTGTTATAATGTGCCGGAAGCCGTCTGAACACAGCATATATACATCATTCATCATGATTTCACCGCTAAAATAATCCGGTACCACCACATTAGATGCGCCTACACATTGCAGAAGAACATTCCTCTGCGGATCCTTCTTAGCTTCTTCCAAAGTCATACGCCCCATATCCATCTCTCTCTGGATATATGTCTGATCTTTGGTAATCTGTTCCAGTGTCTCGTTCACACGATATGTTCTGGAATCTCCTACATTAATACAGTAATATCGTCCTTCAAATAAGAGCAGCGCAGTCAGTGTCGTTCCTAATTGAAGTCGATTGCGATTACCATATTCTGTAATCTTTTTATTAGTATCTGATACAATCGTTCCCCACTCATAAAACAGCTTATTCTCTGCAAAGCCTTCTGCCAGCAATGCCGGGAAATCATTTGTGAACCACTCCGCATATGCGGTTATCAAAGTCGCCGAAGCGAGCTCGCCTTTCGCGAGCCCGCCCATACCGTCACAAATGACAGCAAATGCGACTTTACCATAATTGGTGTTAGCCACCTGTATTAATACAGAGTCCTGATTTGTACTTTTTTTAATTCCTATGTCACTATGTGCTGATATCAAAAAGTCCATTTCATTACTCCTTATTATTAGAACCGAATCTGGAATTCTTCATCCGCAAGTTTGATCTTGTCTTCGCTGTTCAGCTTCACTTCCGTATTTGCACGAATGATCTGACCATTAACAAACGTATTATTTGTAGAATTCATATCAGTAATGAAATATTCGCCATTAGAATAAGAAATGACAGCATGAACTCTACTTACAGAATTATTATTGGTAATACAATAATCAACCTTGCTTCTTTCTTTACCAAGCTTGAATGTCTGACGAACAATATCAATACGCTCGCCGGTCTTAACTCTGGTAAGAACAGCAGGTGCCTGATCACTAGCACTCAGTACAGATGTCTCGCCTGCGCCTGCGCCAACATTCAATACAGAGGTCTCGCCTGCACCCTCACCCACTACCGGTGTCGGTCTTGGCGGCGTCGGCGGTGTCGGAGCCTGATTCATTGGACGCTGTGGAGCGATCGGAGCACTTGTCGGTGCTACACCCTGCATTGGTCTCTGTGGCTGCATTGGTGGAATCTGCTGTGGCGGCTGCTGCGGCATCGGTCTCGGTGCTACCGTTGGTGCTGCCTGTTTCTTACCCTTGTTAGCCACGATAATAATGATAACAACAGCAACGATGATCAATATAACAACTACTGCAATAATGGCAATAATCAGGATTGTTTGGTTGGAAAATCCTCCTTCAGGAACAGGTTCTTCTGTCGTTGCTGCTGTAGTAGCTTCTGTAGTCGTCGCTGTAGTCGTTGCCTCTGTAGTTTCCGTTTCTGTTTCAGATGTAGTAGTGGTCGCTTCAGTAGTCGTTGTTTCCGGAACCCAAGTACCCGCATTACTTGTATAGATAATGCCCAAAGCATCCAATACTTCCGTAATCTCTTTCATCTGCAAGGAATAGAAATTCGTATCATCTATACCGAACGTATTCAGACCAATAACTATACCATCTCCATTAACCAAAGGTCCGCCGGAATTACCCGCTGTCAAAGTTGCATTGTGCTGAATATATTCATATCCGCCAACGGTAATAATCTTAGATACTGTGCCGGATGTAATACTTACATCATCACTGGTATAGAATGAGAAATCCTCTGCGTAGCTTACAATGTCAGGGAATCCCAATGAATATACAGTCTCTGTCTCAGAAGTCTCACCCTTTACATCAAGAGTCAGAACCTCCTTATCATACAAAGGCTGCGATAATTTAAGAATTGCATAATCAGCATCCGCACTCTGATTTTCAACGGTAGCAGTTACAGTAACATCACCTTTTACGACAACTTCTACACGGGTATTAAAATCAGTAATTCCCAAATATGCCTTAAATGCATCAATAAGATCGTCATCCAAATTAACTACATGATAATTTGTGATAACTGTCTGTGCACCTGTGGTCTCATCACCAATCAGAAAACCACTTCCACCTTGGATCATATAAGATCTTCCGGTCTGCGAGTCAACATAACATACGTTGACCTGAACAATACCGTTCTTACATGCACGAACTTCCTGACTTTCCCCGACTGCCAATACCCGAATGCCTGATATCAGCATGGTGATCATTAGAAGCGTGCTCAAGGATATTGTTAATAATTTCCTTGTGATACTTCTCATTTTTTTCCCTCCTATGTCACATGTTATTTAGAAAAAGTATATTTCTCTGATACATTATAGTGTCGAATCGACACTTTGTCAACGATATTCGACTCATTTTGTTTCTTTTAGACACTATTACTGTTATTTCAAAAGGTTAAAGTTACAATAAAAAAAATAATTAATAAATGGAGGGGTTCGTATGGCTTTCAAAGATAATCTAAAAAAAATAAGAACTGAATGCGACATTACGCAAGAAGAACTAGCCAAATATCTTAATGTTACAAGACCTACGATCGCCGGATATGAAGCACGTGGTAAAGAACCGGATTATAAAACATTAATAATGATCTCCGATTACTTCCATGTATCTATCGATTATTTACTAACCGGTCAAGATTATTCAGGTAATATAAATAATGTAAATACCGATGAAGAATACAAAAGAGATCTTATTCAGGAAATTAATCAGAAAATTTCTATTCTTTCAGAATCTGAGTTAGAAAAGCTCCTTGATTACACTGAGTATTTATTATATGAAAGAACTCATTAAAAAGGCTGGTTCCAAAATAACTATATTATATAAGAAGAAACTCTTTATTCATTATTTCAGCATGAGCCGGCATTACTGCCGGCTCTTTGTCAATTCCTTATGATACATTCGAATGCCACCGACGGCGTTGATCACCCGATAGCCCCGCTGCGCCATGTGTCTGGCTGCCAACATACTATTTGCACCGCTCTCACAGTAGAAAATCAAAGTTCTTCCATGTGGAAAGCTGTCTCTCCCATGCAGCAGTTCTTCCACCGGAATATTCACTGCCATGGGAATGTGCCCTGCCCGAAAAGCATCTCTCGAACGGACATCTATGATAATTGCATTCTCAGCAACTGCAACCTCCATGATACGGCGGATATTCATGTTCTCAATATGAACGCCCATACTTCTATCCCCCATCATATACAGGCTAGGCATGAATCCGAATAAGGCTTTCGAATTCAAAATACCTACACTATAGTATATTAATATCATGTGAAAATGTGATAACATTAATAAATGAAAAATCCCCATTCCATCACCTACGATCGAATGGGGATTCATTGCGTCAGCCTGCCTTATCTGCAATCACTTGCATCGTCAGATGCCTTATTGCCGGCCTTATTGGATGCTTTGTTTGAAGACTTATTGGAAGCCTTGTTCTTCGCATCATTGCTTGTCTTGTTGGATGCATTGTCCATACAGTCAGTGTCATTAGAATAATTGTTCTTAGACATGTCATGTCCTCCTTTAATCATGTACTCATAACCTTCCACTCTCTGATATTATTCAAGAGAATTCCGGTTACATCTTACATTTCAAGTATGAACAACGATTCCAAATATTATACATCTATTCTGCTAATAATACGTAAATCTTCCATATCGAATTATAAACATTCATACCTTCTATATCTATGAAAAGTATAAGAATTACGCATATTAATTATTTCAACTGCGCAAGCCGCTCCTCTACCTGCGTCAAGAGATCGGTGTATTTGCCAAGCTTGGTCTTCTCTTCTTCAATCTTCGCTGCAGGCGCTTTCTCAACAAACTTCGGATTGTTAAGCATACCCTCCGCGCGCTTGATCTCGCCCTGCAAACGCTTCTGCTCCTTGGTCAGACGTTCTAATTCCTTCTCAATATCGACCAATTCCGCAAACGGCATATAGATTGCTGCATCATGAATCAGTACGGATACCGCATCCTCCGCGATTCCGGTCTTATCAGACTGAATATATACCTCACTCGCATAACCCAGGGTTGCAAAGAATACCTTGCTGTCCGTAAAGATCTTACGCATGTCCTCCTTCTCGGATACTACATACACAGTCGCCTTCTTGCTCGGTGCGACATTCATCTCGGTCCGGATATTCCGGATGCTCCGAACGGCTTCCTTAATGGTATCCACCGCCTTCTCATCCTCTGCAAAGCTCCATTCTTCCTTATATACCGGCCAGTCGGAAACCATAATGGATTCCTCTTCGTCCTGTAGATTACAAAAGATCTCCTCCGTAATAAATGGCATATACGGATGTAACAGCTTTAAGGATTGGATCAGAACGGTCTTCAAGGTCCACAGAGCTGCTGCCTGTGAATCGTCTTCATCATTCCACAGACGCGGCTTTACCATTTCGATATACCAGTCACAGAATTCTTCCCAGATGAAATTATTCAGCTTATCTGCCGCGATACCCATTTCATATTTATCCAGATTATCCGTTACTTCTTTGGCAAGGGCATTCACCTTGGATAAGATCCAACGGTCTGCCTGTGTCAGCTGTACAAGCGTTACCTTAGAGGTATCTGCCTTCTCCATGTTCATCATGATGAACCGCGATGCATTCCAGATCTTATTGGCGAAGTTCCGGCTTGCCTCTACCCGCTCCCAGTAAAAACGCATATCATTTCCCGGAGCATTACCGGTGATCAATGTCAGACGAAGCGCGTCTGCACCATATTTATCAATTACCTCCAATGGATCAATACCGTTGCCAAGGGACTTGCTCATCTTGCGTCCCTGATCGTCGCGGACCAAACCATGGAATAATACATGATCAAATGGAAGCTTGCCTGTCTGCTCAATTCCGGAGAATACCATTCGGATTACCCAGAAGAATATGATATCATATCCGGTTACGAGCACATTCGTCGGATAGAAATAGTCAAGCTCCTCGGTCTGCTCCGGCCAGCCGAGTGTTGAAAATGGCCATAATGCTGATGAGAACCAAGTATCTAAGGTATCCTCGTCCTGAATCAGATTCTTGCTCTGACACTTCGGACATTCACATGGTACTTCTCTTGCAACAATGGTTTCTCCGCAGTCCTGACAGTACCATGCAGGAATCCGATGTCCCCACCAGAGCTGTCTGGATATACACCAGTCACGAATATTATCCAGCCAATTATAATAGGTCTTATTCATACGTTCCGGCACTAATTTCAACTCACCGTCTACCACGGCCTGCTTTGCCGGACGTGCCATCTCTTCCATCTTCACGAACCACTGCGGCTTGATCATCGGTTCTACCGTGGTCTTACAGCGGTCATGCGTTCCTACCATATGCGTATGCGGGACCACCTTCACAAGAAGTCCCATCGCATCGAGATCTGCAACCATCGCCTTCCGCGCCTCGTATCGATCCATACCGGCATACTTGCCGCCAAGCGAATTAATGGTTGCATCATCATTCATGATATTGATTTCTTCTAAGTTGTGGCGTTTGCCTACTTCAAAGTCGTTCGGGTCATGTGCTGGTGTAATCTTCACGCAGCCAGTTCCGAATTCTTTATCAACATACGCGTCCGCAATCACCGGAATCTGCCGTCCGGTCAGCGGAAGCTCTAACATCTTCCCGATAATATCCTGATACCGTTCATCCTCCGGATTAACCGCAACAGCCGTATCACCCAGCAGCGTTTCCGGACGGGTGGTTGCGATCTCAACGAACCGCCCCTCTTCTCCTACCACCGGATAATTGATGTGCCAGAAATGACCTTCCTGCTCCTCATGGATAACCTCTGCGTCCGATATGGTCGTCTGACAGACCGGACACCAGTTGACAATACGGGATCCCTTGTAAATATATCCTTTTTCATACAATTTACAGAAGACTTCCGTTACTGCCTTATTATTGCCCTCGTCCATGGTGAACCGTTCCCGATCCCAATCCGCGGAGGAGCCTAATTTTTTCAGCTGATTCACGATCCGTCCGCCGTATTCCTTCCGCCAGTCCCAGACACGATCCAGGAATGCCTCACGTCCCAGATCCTCCTTGCTGATTCCCTGTTCCTTCAGGCTTTCAATTACCTTAACCTCGGTCGCAATAGCGGCATGATCCGTTCCCGGCTGCCACAGCGCATTATATCCCTGCATCCGCTTATACCGGATCAGAATATCCTGCATGGTATTATCCAGCGCATGTCCCATATGCAGCTGTCCGGTAATATTCGGAGGCGGCATCACGATCGTAAACGGCTTCTTGCTCCGATCCACCTCTGCATGAAAATACTTCTTATCCATCCATTTCTCATATAACCGACCTTCAATCTCCTGCGGATTATATGTCTTTTCCAGTTCCTTTGCCATAACTTCTTTCCTCTTTCATCCTAATACTATATATCTCTATTCTTTGATTACACACTATACATGGTAATACAATTCATTACAATCATTTAATTGTGCGGTATTAGTATATATGTAGAGCGGACTGTCCTTTGAACGCCGGTACTTACGCACTGTCCTTTAGTGCGTTATGTACCGTTGCGTTCAAAGCCAAGCGAAAGCGTGTCCGCGGTTACATATATACAAATTCGCACAATTAAAATTATGATCGTGTGTAATCATCCACATCCATTTCCTACAGTACCATTTGCATACGGACTGCCCACATCGCAACGTCCCATATGGTATTGTTCCTTGACTTCGCCGTCCTTCACATCGTCTTCTACATTGATCTTTAAGCGGCTGACACCCGATGACATTTTATCATCCAGCATTTCAATAATATTCATGATATCCTGCGCTTCTGACATAGCATTACCTCCTATTTATTCGCAATAGTAAACCTACACATTTCCTAAATTCAATATCTCAACTTCCCTCTCCGAAGATCAGGCTCATGATCGTTCCCAGCATAGTGAACAGGCACGGAGCCATAATAATGAAAATGATCAGGATCACCCAGAGCGGAGCCTTTTTCTTCTGCGTATTGGTCGTTCGTCCGGTCTTCGTATCCTGATGTGTCACATATGTTGGCATGGAATACGTATTACCCTGGACCTTCATCCCTTTGTAATAGAGATCTCCGTTCAAATTATAATAGCCTTCCTTCAGATCCCCTGCCACATCTGAGAAACGATCCTGAAAGGTTTCTCTCAGTTCATGATACGGATCTGTGTTCGGATTCTTACCCGGCTCCATATGATACCTTCTTTCTGTTTGATAACCGTATGAGCACCTGCAATCATATACTCTTACAATATCGTTCCTTATTTTACAGTAGTTTCGCCTTTTATTCAAGGAAAATTCCATTAGAGGACATATTTTCATTGATTTTTTTATCGGAAAGTATCATAATATAAATGATGTGGTATCTTCTGATATACATAGAAAGGTATCAGATACAAGGTCTCACAGAGGCCGATTGGGAGGACACAATATGCAAGCAGCAATGCAACAAACCGGACCAATCCTATATCAGGACATGAAACGGGCCATACTGGTTGTTGATGATGAAGATATCAACCGGGAACTGCTGGGAGCAATCTTAGACAGCGACGGATGTTATAATGTCTTATATGCCGCAGACGGAATCGAGGCTATGGCATTGATCAAAGAACATTATCAATCCATCTCCGCCGTTTTATTGGATCTGTTAATGCCTAATATGGATGGGTTTGAAGTGATACAGGCAATTAAGGTAGATGAGAATTACCGTCGGATTCCGATTATCGTTCTGACCTCCGAACGACAGGCAGAAGTGAAGAGTCTGGAGATGGGAGCCGCCGATTTCATACCGAAACCCTATGATGTTCCGGCAGTTATATTGGCAAGAGTAAAACGTACGATTGAATTATCTGAGGATCGTACCGTTATTCAGGCTATGGAGCGGGATTCACTGACCGGTCTTCTTGCCAAAGAATTTTTCTTTGAATATTCGACTGTAACCAAGCATTTTTATAAAAATAAGGACATGGATGCCGTAGTCCTGAATATTGATCATTTTCATCTAATCAATGAGATCTACGGACGTGAGACCGGTGATCAGGTCTTACAGACCATCGCCAAGACGATCTATCAGTTTGTCCGGGATAATGAAGGAACTGCTGCCAGAGGAGAAGGCGATACATTTCTTCTCTATATCAAGCGCCAGTCCGATTATGAACCTCTGCTCAATCTGATCAGCAATGATCTTGCAGACCTCTCTGACCAGATTCATGCGCATGTTCGTATGGGTGTCTATCAGAAGACCAGCGGAGATTCTGATATTGCCGCCATATTTGACCGCGCCAACCGCGCCTGCAACACGATTCGAGGTAATTTCCAGCAATCCATTGCTTATTATGATCAAGAGCTTCAGAAAGATGCGATCTTTGCGGAGCGGCTGATCCATGATATACATGATGGTATCGAAGAAAAGCAGTTCAAGGTATACTATCAGCCGAAGTACGATATCCAAAGTGAAGTTCCGGTCTTAAAGAGTGCGGAAGCTCTGGTACGGTGGCAGCATCCGGAATTCGGTATGATCCCACCGGGATCTTTCATTTCTCTCTTCGAAGAGAACGGTCTGATCCAGAAAGTCGATCACTTTGTATGGCGTCAGGTTGCGGAACATATGCGCGACTGGAAAGCTAAGTATTCCAAGGTTGTTCCGATCTCTGTTAACATGTCCAGAATCGATGTCTTTGATCCGGGACTGGAATCAAAGCTCATGGGCCTGATGACGGAATTCGGGCTGTCTCCGACAGATTTTCATTTGGAGATCACGGAATCCGCGTATTCGGAGAATTCCGATCAGATCATCTCTCTGATCGCCAAATTACGAAGTGACGGATTCATTGTAGAAATGGACGATTTCGGCGCAGGTTATTCATCCTTAAATATGTTAACCTCCATGCCGATCGACGTATTAAAGATGGATATGACCTTTGTGCGGAATATGCATAAGGATGAGAAACAGTTAAAAATGATCGAGATGATCATGGAAATAGCAGATTTCCTCTCCGTTCCTGTTGTGGCAGAGGGAGTTGAAGATGAAGAGCAGTATGAGTTCTTGAAGAAAGTTGGTTGTGATCTGATCCAGGGGTATTATTTCTCAAAGCCGGTTCCGGAAGAGGAATTTGAACAACTGCTTCGGGAAATGAACCAATAGGAAGGGGGCAGATCTAGATGCTGACAGTAGATGCTATGAAAGCGTTCGGAGCGGATACCGAAACCGCACTGACAAGATGTGCGGGAAGCGAAGCCTTATATCTCCGGCTGGTAGGTAAGGTTCCGGATTCCGAAGACTTTGATAAGTTGGAGGCTGCCGTTAAGGCAAAGGATTATGATGCCGCATTTAACCTTGCACACGGCCTGAAAGGAATCCTTCTGAATCTATCCATTACACCGATTGCAGATCCGGTTTCGGAGATGACGGAATTATTACGGAGCAGAAAGGATATGGACTACAGTCCTTACATTCAGAAGATGCAGGCGGAACGCAAGAAGCTGACAGAATTATGTAAATCATAGCCATCAAGTACATTACATAGAATAGACAGAGAAAAAAATAATACAGAAAGGAACGAGAGAATGTTTAGAAAGAACTTATTAGGAAAACAAGTATTGATCAGTATCATTTCCGTGGTCGTTGCCGCACTTGCGCTTACCATCTATGGTGCAGCCAAGTTCAAAGACATCTATGAGGAAATGATCCAAGAGGTAGTTTTGGTTGCATCCAGCGAGTTTGTTGAGGAATTGAATGTAGCCAAGCCGGGAGATCTTGCCAAGGAAGCAGACGGCAGCTATACCAAGGGCGGTCAGGCAATCACTGATGCCGTAATGATGGAGATGAAGGATAAGACCGGTATTGATTATGAGATCATCGTAGATGATACCATTGCTGCCACCACTATTACCGATGATTCGGGAGCATCCATTGCCGGAACCAAAGTATCCGCCAAGGCAAAGGAATGCATGAGCAGCGGCCAGCCGGTATACGTAACCAATGTGAAGATCGGAAGCAAGGTGTTCTACGGTTATTATATCGCTTTGAAGAACAATGACGGCAAGGTAGCCGGATGTGTCTTTGCCGGAAGAGAATCTTCGGGTATCAACGGCGAGATTCGCTCCAATGTAATCAAGATGGTCCTGATCGCGATCGTATGTATCATTGCAGTAATTATAATCGGTATTATCTCTGTGAATAAGACATCCCGCTATATGCACAATATTGTTGCAGGTCTGGAGCAGTTGTCAGAGGGTAACTTATCCATCGTGATTGATGAGCGGATCATGAACCGCAGCGATGAATTAGGTATTATTGCACAGAGCACCAAGCGGTTAGATGATGAATTACATCAGATTGTTTCACAGCTGAAGCATATGGCACATGAGGTTCGGCATGCGACCCACGAGGTACATGATTCCGTCGGAAGTGCTACACAGGCATCTTCTCAGGTATCCCTTGCTATGGATGAAGTATCACAGGGCGCAGTATCACAGGCTGAGAGCTTGATGACCTCCGCAGAAGATACCACCAGAATGGGCGAGGATATCACAGGAATTTCAGGAGATATTCATGAACTGAATGATTATGCTGAGGATATGCTGCAGGCATGTAACCGTTCTTTGGAATCCCTTACCGTGCTGTTAGAGCACAACGAAGAAGTTGTAGAATCTATGCAGAGTATCGAGAACCATATTAAGAGCACGAACGATTCCGTATTAGACATTTCACAGATGTCAGATTTAATTGATAACATATCTTCTCAGACCAACCTGTTGTCACTGAATGCTTCCATCGAGTCCGCAAGAGCCGGTGAAGCAGGACGTGGATTTGCAGTCGTTGCAGATGAGATCCGTGTACTGGCCGATCAGTCCAAGGAAGCTGCCGGACATATCAAAGAGATCGTTGACCGTCTGATCAATGAGTCCCGCCAGACCGTGTCTCTGACTAATGATCTGAATGAGAAGTTCCGCATCCAAAGCGAAAAATTGGATTCTACCAAGCAGGATATGAACCTGATGGTGGATGAGGTACATAAGGTAACCGGTAATTCCAATACCATTACCCAGCATATCATCATTGTTGATGAGGCTAAGAATAACCTGATCAACACCTTCTCCGATCTGTCAGCGATCTCAGAGGAGAACGCAGCCGCAACGGAAGAAACCAACGCATCTATGGAAGAGTTAAATGCGATCTTCGAGGCAATCAACCATGCATCTCACGAGATGAAGACGGTTGCACACGAGATGCACGAATTGATGGAATTCTTTACCTTAGACGGTGGCAATGCAGCAGACGATGACGATGAGGATGAAGAAGACTAAGCTATATACTTCTCATATGTATAATGATATACACTAAAAGTAACACAACAAGAAAGGGACGGTATACCGTCCCTTTCTTGTTATGTGAATCTAGCGTATATCATTATACATATGAGAACTAAGTATTCTCTTATTGAATCCTGCTATGCAGCTCCTGCAGGGATACTACATTCTCGCTGCCCTTCTCCTGTACCACCTTGATACCCTCGGCTGCCGCTCTTGCTGCTGCCATGGTGGTGATATATGGTACACGGCTCTTGACACAGGCCTTACGTACATAGCTGTCATCCTCGCCCGGTTCATCTCCCTTAGGTGTATTTACCACCAGGTCAACCGTTCCATTCGTGATGAGGTCGTAGATATTCGGACGACCCTCTGAGAACTTAAGTGCCTTCTCAACCGGAATTCCCGCCTCTTCGATCATGGCCTTGGTTCTTGTGGTTGCAAGGATCTTGAAGCCGTCCTCATGATAAGCCTTCGCTACATCGATCAGATCGATCTTATCCCGATCGCTGACGCTAATTAGTACGGTACCCTTGAGCGGAAGAATGCTCTTCGTGCCCTCCTGTGCCTTATAATACGCTTCACCAACGCTCTCTGCCAATCCTAAGACTTCACCGGTTGAACGCATCTCCGGTCCGAGTAATGGGTCAACCTCCGGGAACATATTGAACGGGAATACCGCTTCCTTCACGCCGTAATATGGAATCTTGCCATGATGTAAGCTCTTTAATGGAGATTCCTTCCCGGTGAACTCAGAAGTAATGATCTCTGTTGCAAGCGGAACCATGGAGATCGCACATACCTTGGATACCAACGGTACAGTACGGGAAGCCCGCGGATTCGCCTCTAACACATATACCTTGCCATCCTCGATCGCATACTGCATATTCATCAGACCACGGACATTCATCTCAACCGCGATCTTCTTCGTATATTCCTTAATCGTCTCTAAGTTCTCTTCACTGATATTCTTAGACGGGATAATGCAGGCACTGTCTCCGGAATGTACCCCGGCCAGCTCAATATGCTCCATAACTGCCGGTACAAATGCGTGCTCGCCGTCGCTGATTGCATCTGCCTCACATTCCATCGCATGACGTAAGAACCGGTCGATCAGGATCGGACGATCCGGTGTTACACCTTCTGCTGCCTCCATATATACTTTCAAGTTCTCCGGATCATAGACAACCTCCATTCCACGGCCGCCCAAGACGTAAGACGGACGAACCATGACCGGATAACCGATACGGTCTGCAATCTTGAGTGCTTCCTCTACATCGACCGCCATTCCGGATTCCGGCATCGGAATTCCAAGCTTATCCATCATGGCACGGAAGACATCCCGATCCTCTGCCATATCAATAACCTCCGGTGTGGTGCCTAAGATCTTCACACCGTATTTCTGAAGCTCTGCCGCCAGATTCAGCGGTGTCTGACCACCAAACTGCGCGATCACGCCAAGCGGCTGCTCCTTCTTATAGATACTCAGTACATCCTCTAAGGTAAGCGGCTCAAAATACAGCTTATCCGAGGTATCATAATCCGTAGATACCGTCTCTGGATTACAGTTAATGATGATCGTCTCAAAGCCTGCCTTCTTCAGTGCCTGTGAAGCATGAACACAGCAGTAATCAAATTCGATACCCTGACCGATCCGGTTCGGACCGCCGCCGAGGATCATGATCTTATTCTTATTATCGCTTGCCTTGCTCTCATCCTTCATATGATAAGAAGAATAATAATATGCGCTATCCTGAGTTCCGCTTACATGAACACCTTCCCATGCCTCTTCCACGCCGATGGCAACACGGGCATTCCGGATCTCCTCCTCGGATACATCAAGCAGCAGACTTAAGTATTTATCAGAGAAGCCATCTAACTTCGCCTGCTTTAAGACCGCATCCTCCGGTACACGTCCCTTATTCTTAAGAAGGGCCTCTTCCTCTTCCACTAATTCCTTCATCTGCTGAATGAAATAATGCTTGATCTTGGTCAGTTCAAATAATTCATCCACGGTTGCGCCCTTACGCAGTGCCTCATACATGATGAACTGACGCTCGCTGGTCGGAACTACCAGCATCTGAAGCAGCTCTTCCTTGCTCTTGCTGTTGAAATCCTTGGCAAAGCCCAGACCATACCGTCCGATCTCCAGGCTTCGGATTGCCTTCTGGAATGCTTCCTTATAGGTCTTACCGATACTCATAACCTCGCCGACGGCACGCATCTGTGTCCCCAGCTTATCTTCTACACCCTTGAACTTCTCAAATGCCCAGCGGGCGAATTTCAGTACCACATAATCGCCGTCCGGTACATACTTATCCAGCGTACCGTATTTTCCGCATGGAATCTCATCTAAGGTCAGTCCGCTTGCCAGCATTGCAGATACAAGCGCGATCGGGAAACCGGTTGCCTTACTTGCAAGTGCAGAAGAACGGGAGGTTCTTGGATTGATCTCAATAACAATAATTCTGCCGCTTACCGGATCGTGCGCGAACTGTACATTCGTTCCGCCGATCACCTGTACCTCTTCGACAATCTTATATGCCTGACGCTGCAGTTCCTTCTGCACATCTTCGGAAATGGTTAACATTGGAGCCGAACAGAACGAATCACCGGTATGGATACCAAGCGGATCAATATTCTCAATGAAGCATACCGTGATCATATTGTTCTTCGCGTCACGGACAACCTCTAACTCTAATTCCTCCCAGCCAAGTACGGATTCCTCAACCAATACCTGACCGACCATCGAAGCCTGAAGACCTCTTGCACATACCACCTTCAGCTCTTCCTTGTTATATACCAGACCGCCGCCGGCACCGCCCATGGTGTACGCAGGACGAAGAACCACCGGATAACCAAGCTCATCCGCGATCTTTAATGCCTCATCCACACTGTAGGCAACCTCACTTCTTGCCATCTCGATTCCCAGATGGTTCATGGTCTTCTTGAACTCGATCCGGTCCTCACCACGTTCGATGGCATCTACCTGAACACCGATGACCTTGACACCATATTTATCCAGAATTCCGGCAGTACTGAGCTCCGAACAAAGATTGAGCCCCGACTGTCCGCCTAAGTTCGGCAGAATCGCATCCGGGCGTTCCTTAGCAATAATATGCTCCAATCTATCAATATTCAGCGGTTCCACATAGGTAACATCTGCAATCCCCGGGTCAGTCATGATAGTCGCAGGGTTGGAATTCACCAATACGATCTCATAACCTAACTGACGAAGTGCCTTACATGCCTGTGTACCGGAATAATCAAATTCACAAGCCTGTCCGATAATGATCGGACCGGAACCAATGATCAGTACCTTATGAATGTCTGTTCTTTTGCTCATAACACAAGTTCCTCCAAATTCCACATTTTTTCCACAATGAATATAATCTCTAATCTTTTTCGCACCTCACCTATTTTACAATAGAATGCCGCATATCGCAAGAACATCTCACGAGAAATTCTTATAAATTTATGGGATGA
>JAFUAW010000135.1 GCA_017460485.1 Lachnospiraceae bacterium
CCGCATACATGATGTCATGGCTGGTAAAGAGATTCTCATACCAGCGCAGAGAGAAGCTTTCAAACTTCGTCAGCGATTTGGACGAATTAAAGGAATAGATCATCGTCACAAGGATCGGCAGATAGAAGAATGCAAAGCAGATTATGATATAGAGGATTTGTCCAATTCTATGCTTTTTCATGGCTATTCCTCCTCGATCTCATCTTTATCAATTCGCTTCATCAAGGTGATGGAAACGAGAATGATGATTGCCAGGATCACGGAGATGGCACTTCCGAAGTTCCAGTCTCCGATGGATATGAACTGATTCTCAATCAGATTACCGATCAATGTATACTGACCACCGCCAAGTAATTTCGGAATTACGAAGGTAGAAATGGACAGCAGGAAGGTCATGATGACACCATTTAGCACACCTGGGATCGACAGCTTGAAGGTTACCCGCCAGAAGGTCTGGAATCGGTTTGCACCTAGATCCATCGAGGCTTCGATCAAGGACTGGTCAATCTTGCATAGCGAGGTATGGATCGGAATGACCATGAACGGAAGCAGATCACTGACTAGACCAATGAGTACTGCAAAGTCCGTATACATCATGTTCAATGGCTGCAGACCGATCATTTCCAAAAAGGAATTGATCAGACCGTTATCGGACAGCAGAGAGATCCATGCATACGTGCGGAGCAGCGTGTTGATCCACATAGGAATCGTTACCAGAAGGATCAACAGATTCTGAACCTTCTCCTGAAAACCGGCAATAAAGTATGCCAGCAGATATCCCAGAATCAGACAGATCACGACGGACAGGATTCCAAGCTCAAAGGATTTGACAAAGACAGCCATATAGACCGGCTCTGTCATTCTCTTAAAGTTCTCCAAGGTAAACTGGATATTCACCAGTTCATTGCCGCTCTTGGTAACGGAATATAGAATAATCAGCAGGAGTGGCAGAACGACGATCAGGGCAGCCCAGATCACATACGGCCAGACCATTTTCACATAATGCTTCATTCGGCGCCTCCTGTTTCCCAATCCATGCGGTACATAACATGAATATCGTCCGGACCGAAGGTGAGACCGACATCTAACCCCGGCTCATAGTAATCGGTGGTATGAATCAGATAATCGCGATGCTTGGTTCCGACTACGATCTCATGATGGACGCCTTTAAAGATGATGGACTTTACCTTGCCGCGCAGCTTGGCATTCTTCGGCTTCACAATGTCAATATCCTCCGGGCGGATCACAACCTCGACCGCTTCATTATTCTTAAAGCCCTTATCCACACATTCGAATTCATAATCGTCAAAGGCTACCAGACAATCCTTGATCATCGTTGCTTCGATGATGTTGGATTCTCCGATAAAGCTTGCAACAAAACGGTTCTCCGGTTCGTTGTAGATGTCCTCCGGCGTGCCTACCTGTTGGATGATACCCTCATGCATGACCACCACCGTATCAGACATGGAGAGTGCCTCCTCCTGATCATGCGTGACAAAGATAAATGTGATACCAACCTCTTGCTGGATCTTCTTAAGCTCTACCTGCATTTCCTTACGAAGCTTAGCATCTAAGGCACCAAGAGGCTCATCTAATAACAGGATCTTCGGCTCATTTACAAGGGCGCGCGCAATCGCAACCCGCTGCTGCTGACCGCCGGACAGCTTGGTAACATCCCGTTTCTCAAAGCCCTCCAGACCAACTAATTTCAAGGTCTTCATAACCTTATGTTCAATCAGGTTCTTATCCATTTTCTTGATCTTCAGTCCGAATGCCACGTTATCATAGACATTCATAAATGGAAATAGCGAGTATTTCTGGAATACCGTATTGACTTCGCGCTTATAAGGCGGCACCTTCGAGATGTCCACACCGTCAAATAAGACCTCTCCCGCACTTGGCTCCTCAAAGCCTGCGATGATACGGAGCGTTGTTGTCTTGCCGCAGCCGGATGGTCCGAGCAGGGTCAGGAATTCGTTCTCGTGAATATTCAAGTCGATTCCTTTCAGAACCTGCTGGTCGCCGAAGTTCTTCGATAATCCTTTTAATTCTATGATCACATCACTCATGCTTGTTCTCCTCTGGATCTGATAATATACCGTTCATGTTTTAGAAGCTCGGCGGGGTAGAGATCCATAAAAGGACCGCCCCTTTTTCCGAGGTTATATAATGCTGATATGTGGGTGTGAAATAGAAAGATTCCTCTTTCTTCGCCCGATAAACCTGTGTCCCGATATGGATCTCTATGCTTCCCTTCAGAACATATCCGAATTCTTCTCCCTCATGTGGATTATCCGGATAGGTGGACCCGCCTGCCTCGATCGTGACTAAGATCGGTTCCATCATATTCTTCTGGGCATTCGGGATGATCCATTCAATCGTATTCTTAAGCTCATTGTCTTTCTTTTCAAAGAAATCCCCTTTATGGAAGACCACCTGCGTATCTTCCGAATCATCAAAAAAGGATTTGAGATCCGTTCCCAGACACTGCAGGATATCGACCAGAGTTGCGATGGAAGGCGATGTCAGATCCCGTTCCACCTGCGAGATAAAGCCCTTCGTCAGCTCTGCCCGGTCAGCCAGCTCCTCCTGTGTAAGATTCTTCTGTATTCGTAATGCTTTGATTTTTTTCCCTATTTCCATGATTCTCTCTCCGTTATTCTCTCCCCGATGTTCGACGCACAATCCATTGTAAAGGACACGGCTTCACGTACTCTTTCCTGCGTGTACATCTTAACTTGAAATCTTTGGTAATACTAAACTTGAAGTTTAGTTTTAGTAAACCCAACAAATTACATTATACATAGATTACATGATTCGTCAATCCCTTTTTTTAATAATTCTAAACTTTTTTCTTAGAATTACTAAACTTCTGATGATAAGAGGAAGCTGTATCAAATTAGAATGAGATTGGTATAAGATCAAAGACCGTGAATCCCTACTTATTTGTGTAAGGATTCACGGTCTCTTGGTTACTTGTCGGATAGAAGACCCGATTCTCATCGATGATGCGGAACTCCTGAGATTGAAGCTCTAACTGGATTACACCAAGGTTACGCTGCAGCCCGCCGGACCAGAAGTTCTTCATCGCCTGCTGTCTGCCGTTCTGATTCTTGACATACATCATAAGTCCCTTGTTGATTGCCCCATGTGCCACGATCATGACACGGGTGCAGGAATTCTCTAACGGAAGAATGATCTCCTTCATAAATGATTCTGCCCGATCACACAACTCCTCTAAGGATTCTCCATGACCGATCGGACGGTATAATTCCGGTTGGTCGAAGAAATAACGAAAGTAGCAGGATTCATCGGCAGAAAGCTCCGGGAACGGTCTGCCCTCTGCATCTCCAAAGCACAGCTCCTTCAACCGGTCATCGGTAATGATCGGAATATCCCGGTCCCGCCGCAGAATACATGCAGTCTCATACGCGCGGGACAGTGGACTGGAATAGATCCGGTCAAATGTAATTTCCTTCATATTCTCGGAAGATACTTCCGCCAAGGCTCTTCCTTCGTCGGCAAGGGCAATATCCACGGACCCTTGCAATCTTCGTTCTTTATTCCATTCTGTTTTTCCATGTCGGACAATGTATAGTTCCATATATGATAATTACCGATTATTATAGACTACTGTATTTTTGTGAATAAGCCCTCGGAATCATTCATGGAATCCTTCCAGCGAAGCTTGCCGTCTTCCATTATGAAGCCGCCGTTTGTTGTTTCCTCTGAAGAGATGGTCTTAGTTCCATCTTCATCAAATGTATGGATCGAATACTTTCCATCGTTATAAAGTAATTCTCCGGCTGCTTCATCATAAGTTCCATGGATTTCCCAGTTAGCGGTTTCAAATGCGCTTCCGCCCCAATGAACGAGAATATCATAAGAGCCGTCCTCGTTCTTGGTTACATCCATGCCTGCTCGCTGGCTGATCTCATCCTGCCATGAACCTGAGAGATCGACATCCTCGACTGCGGATTCCTGGAATTCCTTTAACAGCTGATCTGCCTCGTTCATGGCCTGTTCCGCAGCTTCTGATGCCTGATCTGCAGCCTCATTTGCCTTATCATAGGCTTCTGACACCTTATCAGCGGCGGTATCAGCTGCTTCGCTTGCTTCCTCCTGCAG
>JAFUAW010000136.1 GCA_017460485.1 Lachnospiraceae bacterium
ATCACACCGGTATGTCCGACCATATCCGGATTTGCAAAGTTGATAATAATCACATCATATTTATCGGAGGTAATGGCTGCATTCAGCTTCTCACTAACCTCCGGCGCGCTCATTTCCGGCTGCAGATCATAGGTTGCAACCTCCGGTGACTTTACAAGAATCCGATCTTCATCCTTATTTGGCTCTTCAACGCCGCCATTAAAGAAGAAGGTTACATGTGCATATTTCTCGGTCTCAGCCAGACGAAGCTGTTTTAACCCGTTCGCTGCAAGATACTCACCAAAGGTATTGGTAATGGACTCCTTCTTGAATGCCACATACTTATTCGGAATCGTTTCGTCATAATCCTTAAAGCAGACATAAGTAAGCGGAAAGAACCCATTTCTTCTCTCAAAACCGGTAAAATCAGGATCACAGAAGGCTCTGGTAATCTCTCTTGCACGATCCGGACGGAAATTAAAGAAGATAACAGAATCATTCGGCTTAACAAGGGATAACGGTTTGCCGTTCTCATCTACGATCACTGTCGGAAGCACGAACTCATCAGTCACATCCTTCGCATACGAATCTGCCATTGCCTGTACGGAATCCGTTGCGGTCTCGCCTTCTCCATAAACTAAGGAAGCATACGCCTTCTCGACACGATCCCAGCGATTATCCCGATCCATTGCATAATAACGTCCGGAAAGAGAAGCAACCTTACCGACGCCGATTTCCTTGATCTTCTCCTCTAATTCTGCCACATAATCCTTGCCGGATGCCGGCGGTGTATCACGACCGTCGAAGAATGGGTGAACATAGACTCTCTCCAGTCCCTGTCTCTTGCAAAGCTCCAGGATTGCATACAAATGCGTATTGTGGCTATGCACACCACCATCAGATAACAAGCCCCATAAATGAAGATCCGAATTGTTCTCCTTTGCATTATTGATCGCGCGGAGCAGCTCTTCATTTTCAAAGAAATCGCCGTCCTGAATTGCCTTTGTGATCCGTGTCAGATCCTGATAGATGATCCGTCCGGCACCAATATTCATATGTCCGACCTCTGAATTACCCATCTGTCCGTCCGGCAGACCGACTGCCATTCCGGAAGCCTGTCCCTGCACAAACGGATATTCTGCCATCAGCTTATCCATCACCGGTGTATTCGCCATCGCAATGGCATTGCCATCAGTTCTCTCATTTAATCCATATCCGTCTAATACCATTAATACAACTGGTTTTCTTCTCATTTTCGAATCTCCTTTTTTGTGTGTTCTATTATGATGTCAGTAGAGTGATCATACAATACTCCTGCCGACAGAATTTCAACATTTCCATCTTAGCATAAATAAAATGCCCATTCAAGTATCAGTCTTAAAAGAAAGAACCATGTGACTTATTTTCTCACATGGTTCTCTTTATCCGGTCTTATAATCCAAGATATCCCTTTAACTCTACTGCCGTCTTCTCTAAGAGTTCCTGGGAAGGAGCTTTATCCTTATCCAATGCATTTGCAAAGATACCAAGTTTACTTCCGATTGCCGCGTTCTTCATAAAAGTACCGGTCTGAGCCATATCTTCCACCATAGAGATCTGAATCTGCTTACCTCCTGCCACAATATGGAAACAATACCTTCCAACAGCAGGCAGCTTAACAAATTTGAGGATTCCCTTTGCCTGATATTCCGGTTTACCTGCCGTAAATTCACAATCCTTGATCTTCTCAAATACTTCTTCCGTTGTAATAACGTCCGGGGATTTAATTGTTTCAATACCTTTCATTGTATCCTATCTCCTTTTTTGTTCTATATCTGTCACATACTGTCTTTATCAGCGTCATAGAGCTACATTCCATACAGATCCGGATCCATACTATCCAATCTACTATAGAAAGCTTGTATAATCAGAACCTGCCATTTCTCTATCTATAAGGAAAGGCAGGTTCTAATTATGCATATGTTATTTATTATAATTAACGATCTTACCGAAATCAGCCTTCAGTGATGCTCCACCGATCAAACCACCGTCAATGTCAGGCTTTGCAAGCAATTCTGCCGCATTTCCAGCATTCATAGATCCGCCGTACTGGATTCTGACTGCCTCCGCTGTTGCTGCATCATAGATCTCAGCGATCAGATCACGGATACCCTTACATACCTCCTGTGCCTGATCGGAGGTTGCGGTCTTACCGGTTCCGATTGCCCAGATCGGTTCATAAGCGATAACCAGCTGCTTTACCAGATCTGCTGTGATACCTGCAAGATCAGACTTAATCTGAAGACGGATCCAGTCCATGGTAACGCCAAGTTCTCTCTGCTCTAAAGACTCGCCGCAGCAAAGAATCGGAGTAATACCTGCTTCAAACGCCTTCTTTACCTTCTTATTCAGCAGTACATCATCTTCCTTGAAGTAATCCCGACGCTCAGAATGTCCGATGATAACATACTTCACACCGGTATCTACAAGCATTGCTGCAGATACCTCACCGGTATATGCGCCGCTCTCTTCGAAGTACATATTCTCGGCACCAACAGCCACATTACTTCCCTTAACAGCCTCTACGACCGGAACAATGTCAACCGCCGGAACACAATATACAACATCTACATCA
>JAFUAW010000137.1 GCA_017460485.1 Lachnospiraceae bacterium
GGAACCGCTTGTAACCGTTACCGGCGAAGCAACGGGCGGCACGATGAGATATGCCGTAACAACCGTGGATCAGGAACCGGATGACGATGCATATAACTTTGATAATACATCCATCCCTACCGCCACCGACGCCGGAACCTACTATGTCTGGTATAAGGTTGTAGGAGACGAAAACCATACGGATACAGAGCCAGTAATGCTGAAGGTTACGATTGATAATGTCGATCAAGGTGAAACAGAGATCAAGACCGAAGTACATACAGATGAGAAGTCTCCGAAATTAGAGACTTCCGATCTTACGAAGGAAGTTGCTGAGTCAACGCTTACGGATAAAGAGAAGGCGATCATTGATGAAGCTGTTAATGACGGCAAAGACGTCAATGTAGATGTATATCTTGCAATTCATGATATTGCAGATGAGATTACGGCAGAGGACAAGGCAAAGCTCGAAGCAGAAGCTTCGGACGCAGGTCAGCTCGCATACTTTGATATATCATTATATAAGGAAATCAAAGTTGATGGATCTTCGCTTGGAGCAACCTCTATCCATGAACTTCAAAAGCCGTTAAAGCTTACGATTGGAGTACCTAAGAGTTTCCCTGCAGTAGAGACCGGATATACAAGAACATACGTGGTATTACGGTTACATAAGGGGGAGGTCACGACCCTTCCGGCAACGGTCAATGCCGACGGAACGATCTCCTTTGAAACGGATCGGTTTTCAGTATATGCCTTAGTGTACAAGGATACTAAGGAAGCGACGGCAACAGAAGCGACGACGAAAGTAACGACTGCCTCTACTACTGCGACAACCACCGCAGCAGCAAGCACCTCCGATGCAACGACCACAGCAAGCGCGAAAGCGGCTGCAGAAGCGCAGACTGCACCTAAGACCGGCGATTCCATGCCAATCGCAGTGCTGGTAGTATTGATGTTCGCAACGGCAGGTATGCTAGTATTCATGGATCTGAAGAAGAAAAAGAACTAAATAGCAGATTCGATGGTAATAAGATAAGATAATAAGCATACCGGAATCTATGGTGTTGTTGATCATAGATTCCGGTATTTTTATAATGTGTTATATAATCAAAATGTAATATTAATTGATGTGTATTGCAGACGGAATCCTGCCGGACATGGTTTCAGACAATCGTAAATCAAGGCTTTCTGCTGTTGATTTCCATTATGGAAATGGTAAATGGACATGTGGGAGAGGTATAATTCTAGGCAAAAAGGTGGAGTGCGCCTTGTTGGAACTTATTATTTCATTTGCAAATATCCCTAAAAAAAGAAACGGTTAATGATGATATGATGATCAGGAGGATTATTATGGATCAAAAGAAAGTGAAAACAAGAATCATTGAGTCTATGAGTATTAAGAGATTCATGAAAAATGTGAAAGGAAGCTTGTTTTGGAAACGCGTGACAGCAGGGTTATTGGTGATCCTGATGATCGGAACATTGATTCTTCCGGAAAGGTTCACGTTGCGGACCAGAGCAGATGATCAATTATCGGACATAGAATTATCGACTGTGGAGAATACGGAAGATGTATATACAGAGCCGGTGGAGCATGCGGAAAAAGGTACAGCATTTCGCAAAAGTCAGACAGTTGACGGAATAACAGTATCCGTATCTGCCGATGAGGGCGTATTCCCTGAAGGGGCAGCCCTTCGTGTGGAAAAAGTGTCGGATGCTCTCGGACAGCAGATCGATCAGGCAGTCGGTACTGTGCGTGACGATAATGCGATGGTAGCACAGGCCTACACCTTTGATATCAAGGTATTGGATGAAAATGGGAATGAAATCCAACCGGCAGACGGACAGACTGTAAATGTAAGCTTTGCTATGGATGAGGTATCGAATCAGAATCTCACTGCGGATGTCTATCATATACCGGAGGAAGACGGAAGCTTTGTGGCAGAAGAGCTCAATGCAACCGAAAGTGGAGATACCGTTACAGCTGTAGCAGATGGATTTTCGTATTATACAGTGGAATTTACCTATGATGAAAAGCAGTATGTGATGCAGGGGGATAGTTCTGTCGCCCTTGTTGACATACTTTCTTTTGTTGGAATAACGAAGGCGGATGGAAGTGCAGCAACAGACAGTGATATCACTGCTGTAAGCGTAAGTAATGAAAGCCTATTCTCTGCATCAAATGAAAGCGGAGAGTGGATGGTAACCGCTCATCAGGCATTTTCTACTGATGAATGGCTGAAGGTCACTGTTGATGGCGTGGAGTATGAGATCGTGGTGACGGATGATGCCGGAGCCGGGGTATATAAAATAACTATTACATCGGCCCATGCTGAATGGAACTTTATGGGAAGTTGGAGTTCCCAAACTGTTGAAGGTGTTTATGTTGAACTTCTTGACAGCCAAGGAACCTCAGTAACGAATGGTACCATAAATGGATCTAGCGGAACAATTACATTAACATCAGATGTCGAAATACACACATATAGATTTCAAATATTATCGAACCTTGCGGGAAATCCTACGTTTTTAACCGCAAATTTGGATGAGGGAAGACTCGAACAAAATGACGGTCATAACTACATTACTTTTACAGCAACTCATCCGGCTGCCCATTCCCACTCATGGACATATTCAGCAAATGGCAATAAAATCACTGCTCATTGTAATGGTTCCGGAACTTGTTCTGTTGGTGATCAGACACTCACGTTAGGTACAGTATCGGGTAAAACTTATAACGAAACAGCACAGACAACACCTTCATATACAACTACAGATGGCTGGACTACTGCTAATGGTCTTGCTGAGCCGGGCACAGTTACAGTAAGCCCTGCAAACTCAGCTAATGCAGGAACTTATACCGCAAGTGTAAGTGCCGGCGGTGCTACAGCTAAATCCTCTTGGACTATAAGTAAAGCGACGAATCCTCTTACATATACATCAACACAGTCAGTAACAAAAACTTTTAGCACATCATCACAGACGGCAGCTCTGGCTGCGGCAACCAAAGGACAAGGAACAGTGTCCTATGTAATAAACAGTCAGAAGAACAGCTCAAATGCAACTGTTAGTTATTTTAGTATAAGTGGTACGACTCTTACTGTTGCAGCAAATACACCTGCCGGTACATATACCGTAGTTGTAAGAGCAACAGCAGCAGGAAACGGCAATTATAGCGAGGGTACAAAAGATTCAACAGTTACAGTAACTATTGGCAATGCAACTATGACCGGTGTATCAGCAAACGGCTACACAGGAACTTATGATGCGTCAGCACATAGCATTACCGTAAATAAACCGAGTGGTGCAACAGTGAAATATCGTACTGCAAGCAGCGGAGATTATAACCTGACAACTAACCCGACATTTACCGATGCAGGAACCCATACAGTTTATTACCAGGTGACAAAACCAAACTATACAGCAGTTACAGGTTCAGCTACAGTTCAGATTAATCCGAAAGGGCTTACTCTTAATTGGAGTACAAATAATACATTTACATACAATGGTTCATCTCAGGAACCTACTGCAACTATCAGTGGTGTAATTAATGGCGATGATTGTACTGTAAGTGTTAGCGGAGCCCAGACAAATTACAGTGCGACAGCTTATACGGCAACGGCTGTTCTTAACGGTACAAAAAAAGACAATTATGCTTTACCTACAGATAAGACAACAACATTTACTATCGGTAAAAAGGCAGCCACAATCACAGCAAATAACCGGACGGTGACTTATGGCACTCCTATTGCATCGGATGTTGCCGGTGTTACAACAGCAGGCCTTGTTGACGGAGATATATTAACAGCGATAACCCTGACACCTAGCACGAGTGATGTTACCACAAGCGGAACAATAAGACCAAGTGGTGCAACTATAAAGAAGGGTGCTGCGGATGTAACGAGCAACTACAACATTACATATACTGATGGTGCTCTTACGATTAATAAAAAGACTATAACGATAAGCGGGATAACAGCAGAAGACAAAACTTATGATGGTACGAAAGCAGTGACCTTAAATTATAACGGAATTAACTGGACTGATTGCGGCAGAGTCGGAACGGATGACCTTTCCGTTACGGCAACCGGAACATTTTCAGATGCAAATGTTGGTACCGGAAAGACCGTTACGATCACAGGTTTAACCTTAGGTGGTGCGAAAGCCGGTAATTATGAGCTTGCATCAAGCGGACAGCAGACAAGTACAACTGCTGATATCCGGGAGAAAGCAATTACCATAACAGCGGACAGCGATTCAAAGGTCTATGACGGAACGGCACATACAAAGAACAGTTATCGTATTACAAGCGGTGGACTTGCAACAGGCGATAGTATAGAGAGTGTAACCGTAACAGGTAGTCAGACGTTTGTAGGAAGCAGTGATAATGTCCCGGGTGCGGCTGTGATTAATAACAGTTCCCATGTAGACGTTACTGCAAATTATGATATTACATACTCTAACGGTATACTTACAGTAACGAAGAAGCCTCTTACCATAACGGCAGACAGCGATACAAAGGTATATGATTCTATACCGCTTACAAAAAACAGCTATACGCATACAGAATTGGCATCAGGAGACAATATCACAAGCGTAACTATAACCGGAAGTCAGACGAGTGTTGGCGAAAGCGCAAATGAACCGAGTGCAGCCGTAATTAAGAAAGGCGATGAAGATGTAACCACAAATTATGATATAACCTATGCGAACGGAACACTTAAGGTAACAAAGAAAGTGGTTGCGATTACTGCGAATAGCGATACTAAAATATATGACGGCACAGCTCTTACCAATGATGGTTACACAGTTAGCGGTCTTGAGGCCGGAGATAGAGTTGATAGCGTAACTATAACCGGAAGTCAGATTATTGTTGGTGAAAGCGCAAATGTACCAAGTGCGGCAGTTATAAAAAATAGTGCGAATGAAGAAGTAAATAATAACTACACTATTTCATATGTCAACGGAACACTTGAAGTAACAAAGAAAGCTATAACGATAACAGCTGATAGTGACACTAAGGTATATGACGGTACAGCTCTTACAAAGGACGGTTATCGTATTACAGATGGAGAACTTGCATCAGGTGATAGTATAGTTAGTGTTACCGTAACTGGAGCTCAGACGATCGCGGGTGAAAGTGCAAATGTACCAAGTGCAGCAGTTATAAAGAACGCAAACGGCGATGGTGTAACCGCAAGCTATGATATAACATACGTAAATGGAACACTTGAAGTAACCCCAAAGGCTGTAACGATAACGGCAGATGATGCTACAAAGGTCTATGACGGAACAGCGCTTACAATAAACAGCTATACCAACAGCGACCTTGCAGCAGGGGATGTGATTGAGAACGTTAATGTAACAGGAAGTCAGACTAATGCAAGTCAAAGTGCAAATGTTCCAGGCGAAGCAGTGATAAAGAATGCAGCAGATGAGGATGTAACCGCAAGCTATGACATAACCTATGTAGACGGAACCCTTGAGGTGACAAAGAAGTCTATTACGGTAGACGGTATCACAGCCAAAGATAAAATCTATGACGGAACTACAGAGGCAGAGCTTGACTATTCTGATATAGATTGGTCGGCGTACGGTATGGTAGACGGAGATAAGCTTAGCGTAACTGCAACCGGTACATTTGAAAATGCAGATGCCGGAACCGATAAGGAAGTCGCTATAACAGATATAATTCTTGATGGAGAAAGTATAGATAACTACGTACTTGCTGACGCGGGACAGCAGTCTGCGGCCACCGCGACGATTAATAAGAAATCAGCAACCGTTACAGCACTGAAACAGACCGTTGCGGTAAACGGAGAGATAGAAAACTCGGTTGAGTTCGCAATAATTTCAGGTGTGTTGGAAGGACATACGCTTGCGGAGATAACACTTACTTCAGGCAGTACAGCCCAAACAACCACAGAGGGTGTGATTACACCGAGCGCGGCTATAATCGTAAACGGTGACACAGATGTAACGGATAATTATGACATTTCCTACATAGATGGTATTATGACCGTCACAAAGGCTGAGGCGGAGGTCGTCTTGGATAACGGCGATGACGGGACACCTGCAAGCGTGACCGAGGTTGAAGTGCCGAACCTTCTTGAGCTTGCTGACGAAGAAGCCGAAGAAGGAAAGCTTGTTAAGGTAGAGCTTAGTGTGAAACCGGTATCTGAGAGTAAGGTAAGCACAGAAACGGTTTCGGATGTTAAAAAGGCGGTGGAAAGCCTGTTTGCCTTTGTTGATATGGAAAGTGTTAAGGTAGAATATCTTGAAATCGACCTGACGAAATACGTTGATAATGTAAAGGAAGGAGTGATAAGCAACACCGGCAGACCACTTGAAATTATTCTTACATACGATACATCCAAAGCCGGAAATCCTGTTATCATTCGTAACCATGAAGGAACAGTGAACGTATTTACACAGTTATCAGCAAGACCTTCAGACAACTTTACAGATGCGTCTTATTATGTAGAGGACAATAAGATATACATGTATTCGCAGTATTTCTCGGATTTTGCGATAGCATACTCAGTAGAAAAGACCTACAATGTAAGTCTTGATGACGGCAGCGGTAACATAATAAGACAGATCGTATCGGCAGGAGCCAAGTTCATACCGCCGTCAGACCTTACAAAGGACGGGTATGACTTTGATGGCTGGTATAAGGATGAGACATTTACAGAAAAATGGAATCCGGATACAGACACGGTAACATCCGATATAAAGCTTTTCGCAAAGTGGACGAAAACGGAGGTAACGACTACATCTACTACGGAAACAACAACCACGGAAGCAACGACTGCCTCTACTACTGCGACAACCACCGCGGCAGCAAGCACCTCTGATGCGACGACCACAGCAAGCGCGAAAGCAGCTGCGGAAGATAAGACCGCTCCGAAGACGGGTGATGCTGCACCGATTGCAGTTTTAGTCGTATTGATGTTCGCAGCAGCAGGCATGTTAGTATTCGTGGATTTGAAAAAGAAAAAGAACTAGACAGCAGATCCGATGATAATAAGATAATGAAATAAGAATACCGGCATCTATGGTTTGATACATAGATGCCGGTATATTTATCATGTGTTATATAATCTAAATGTAATATAAATTCTATGTCTCTTCCAACAGTCCCCATGATTATGTATATTTCAGGTTTCTTCATAGTAAAATAATTGTCTAAATGTCGGTTTTTAAAATGGTTTTAGACGAGAAATATTGACAAGCAACTAGCTATAGAGTATGATACAGAGTATGAAGAAGAAAATTATCGGTAGATTAAATGAATACGAACGCCTGAATAAATGTATGCGAGAGGATACGGCTCAGCTTGTTTTGGTTTATGGACGCAGAAGAGTAGGAAAGACATTTTTGATAAATCATTATTTCAAGAACTCTTTTGATTTTAAACTTACCGGAGCATATAATAAGTCAAAGGCGGATCAACTGCAATCTTTTGTATCTGAACTCAATAGAAAGACAAATGGCAAAAACAAGGCTCCGGTTGATTGGACTGAAGCATTTGAATTGTTGAGGGGATATATAGATTCAAAAGCGACCAAGGATAAAATAATAGTGTTCTTTGATGAAATGCCATGGATGGATACTCATAAGTCAGGATTCCTTTCTGCGTTCGAATTTTTCTGGAATGATTATGGTTCTGCAATTGACAATTTGGTTTTCATTGTGTGTGGTTCATCAACATCGTGGCTTGTTGATAACATAGAGCATAATAAGGGCGGATTGTTTAATCGACACACATGCAAAATATTCTTAAATCCATTTACATTATGTGAGACAGAGGAGTATTTACGGAAAAAGGGAATTAAGTGGTCGAGATATGATATTGCCGAGTGCTATATGATAATGGGTGGGATTCCATATTATCTGAGTCTATTAGATAAAGAAATGTCGTATCTTCAGAACATAGACTATTTATTCTTTAGAAAAAATGCTGAGTTAAGGGATGAGTTTGATCACTTATATAATACTTTATTCACGCATGGAGACAACTATATAGCAGTAGTTGAAGAACTAAGTAAAAAACGAATTGGTTTGAGCAGAAGTGAGATTTCTGAGAGCACAGGATTAGCCAATAACGGGGCGTTGTCAAAGATTATAAAGAATCTTGTCGATTCTGGCTTTGTCAGGGAAAACCAATTCCTGGGGAAAGTGAAAAAGGATGCTCTGTACCAATTGGCAGATTACTACTCCTGCTTCTATTTTCACTACCTAAAAGATCATAAAGGAAGAGATGAACATTATTGGAGCAACACTCTTGATGCACAGTCAAGAAAGATATGGGCTGGTATTACATTTGAGCAGGTATGCAAAGATCATATTGGGCAGATAAAGAAGAAGATTGGGATTTCAGGAATTCTTTCTGAACAATATTCCTGGTTTACTAAGGGTAATAAAAAACTAGGAACCGCCGGAGCACAAGTAGATCTTCTGATCGATCGAAGGGATCGGGTGGTGAACCTGTGCGAAATGAAATTCTATGGCAATGAGTTTGTTATTGATAATGATGAAGACTTAAGAATAAGAAACAGAATAGAAGTATTCCGTAGAGAAACGAAAACCAAAAAAGCTATTCAAATAATCTATGTTACAACATATGGAGTGAAAGAGAATTTATATAGTAGTATAGTGCAGAAACAGGTTACATTGAATGATCTGTTTGAGAAAAATGACATATAATTGTTCGTCTAAATCGATGAATAAAAGGATAATATAGACGATTAATCTGAACGGATGGCATATTATCTCAAAAAATATATTCTTATCTTTGAATATAAGGAAATAGGCAATAGTATTGAGCATGCGCTTGGAGTGGAACTTCATGCATATCATGTGTCTTCTAAATTTCTTGCTTCTGTTGGTGATAAGTACGGTTTTGATTTTGAGGGAAGCCTGATTGGAGATAAGGCGGTATCAGTTGTATTTGATAACAGTAAGTTGAAACGAGCAGTACCTGATATGCAGACAAAGGTTAGGTTTGATCAGGGAGTGAGAATAGCCCTTGATTATATTCTGTCACATCCGGAGGAATGCCAGAAAGAAGATCCGGAATTTGATGCATGGTGTGATAAAGTGATAGAAGTTCTTGAGGATGCTAAAGAAAAGATATAGAAATATGTCTGCTTCATAACTTTTAATTTAAATGACTATAGAAATGATCAGAAAGGTTATAGAATAGATGCATAGAGTACTTAATGACATTCAGTTTAAAATCCAAAATGCCATGAAGGATTACATGCCGGAGGTATCATCGGACACACTGGAGGAAGGTGGCAGAGTTTACTATATGAACGGTAAAAACGGTACGGAATACGACTGGTTTGTAAATGATCACCTGCCGTCTTTTATGGTTTTTTATAATGATGAGAAGAACCTTGGTGCAGCAAAAGCTACAGTTTATATAGATGGCGGGATTGCCATATATCTTTATAATGAAAATGGGGAACACCTGGCTAAAGAAGTGCAGACATTTCTTGATATTGAAGAAGCTGACTTGCTCAAACTCGCCGTATGCTTAAGATGCAATGCTGATGATAAGAAGATGTGGGATGCTGCCATAGACAGGATTGAGAGTGATATCCTGCCGGATGAGATTGCAGAGGCGGAATTTCTTGACAACAGGAAGTATTATGAACCGTCCATACGACGTAAAGAGATTATGGGAAAGCTCTGCATTGTGTCGAAAAAGGTAACAAGAGAAGGCTGGAAAGTAGGTTTTATGCTCAGAGAAGAAATTCATGATGACGAAGACAGCGGATGGCAGTTCTTTGCGGGGGATGAAGATGATGAATATATCAATGATGTAGAGAATGTCGAGCTGTGCAGGGTATATTCAATTGCAGGAATAGATCCTGCCGTGATAAATCATATAGACAGTTCGGTTGGGACCAGACTTATCCGTAAGTCTTCGGAAGAATTTGAAGATGACAAAAACCAGCCGGCATTTATGGAGAAGTGGAAGTGAGAAAGAGGACATAGCCCTTTATCTTGGAAATATAACATGCTATGGAAAAAGAATAAGAATAATCGTGAGAGGCAGATTCATCTAAGAATCTGCTTTTTAAACATTTGACATAGCTACCGATTGGTAGTATTATTATAACCAATCGGTATAAGGGTAAAGAAAGGAATTTTCATGAAGGATAGAAAAAAAGAAATCATTCAGGCCACGCTGTCGCTTGCGGCAGAGAACGGATTGGGAACGGTTTCCATGCAGCAGATTGCGGATCGGGTGGGTATTACCAAGGCATCTTTATATAATCATTTTTCTTCCCGGGATGAGATCGTGGAAGAGATGTATGAGGTCTTGCGGGCTGCATCGAAGGAAAGAGCACGGATCGGAGAGGTTGATTATGATAAGCTGACAAGCGGCCGGTCCCTGCAAGAGATTCTGACGGATGCGGTCAATTCCTACAGAACGATGGTGAAGGATCCGCAAATGTATCTGTTTTACAAGATCATTATGTCGGAGCGTTCCATCAATCGTACCGCTGCGGAGATTCTGGTGAAAGAAACAAAAACAATGGTGAATGCGACGAAGTCTATATTCTACGCATTACAGGTAAAAGGTGTCACAAGCTTTGCGGATGTGGATACGGCGGCATTCTCGTTTGCCATGGCGGTGCAGGCGATCATCGATCATGAGTTTGATCTGAACTTTGCCGGAGAGAAGGCAGAGCCTGATAGGATGCAGAATTATATCAATGAATTCTGCCGGGTATATGATAACAAGGCTCATAAGTGAATGATGTCCGGTATATGAAATGTGACTTAATTGGGAGGATATGACATGGATCATGATAATACAATTCGCCGGATGCGGCCGTGGGTATTGATTAGCGGGATCATGACGGTGGTTTTTTATGTTCTGCATGATGTGATCGGCAGTATGAATTATCCCGACTATGATTGGAAGACTCAGGCGGTAAGCGATCTGACGGCTGTGGATGCCCCGTCGCGGATCGTGGCAGGCGGGCTCACAACCTGTTATGGAATATGCAGCTGTCTGTGCTGTGCGTTCTTGACTGTCATGGTGAAGGATGTCAGAAAGAGCTTAAGGCTCGGAATCTATCTGTTTGCGGCAATGAACGGGATCTCGGCGATCGGTTATGCGCTGTTCCCACTTACGGGAAGCGGCTATGACGGCAGTGTTCCGTCATTTATACATCTCTATATCGTAACGAGCATGGTCGTGCTCTTGTCGATTGCTTCCTTGATCGTGACAGCGGTTGGAAGCTTTCGGGATCATCGGAAGCTGCTTGGGGTATTGGCGATTCTGGCTTTGGCTGCGATGTTCTTCGGCGCAGTGGGAAGCATTGTTCTTCCCAAGGAGATATTCGGAATCGTCGAGAGGTTCAGCACCTACAGCGCAGTGATCTTTACCGGAATACTGGGCGTATATGGGTGTCTGGAATTATCGAAGACATCTGGTTCAGCAGGTGCTTAAAAATATATAAAACGTGCATACTTCATATAGAACAATTCATAATTGGTTGAGGTGGGATATGAAGTATGAAGCTGAGAATGATAATAAATACTCTGATAATGCAAGGTTTGACA
>JAFUAW010000138.1 GCA_017460485.1 Lachnospiraceae bacterium
AATACTCCTTTTTGTCCTTATCATAGAACATATCGATATCCAGATCTCTTAAGAAGCAGGACGGACATCTGTAGTTTAACTTGCCTTTTCCACCTTGAGCCATGTTGTGACTACCTCCTTCTCCTGAACTTCCTTCTTCATGCCTAATGTGAACATCGGAGAAAATGCGTATCCTTCCCGGATATAAGCCTCTCCATCCGTCGTATCCGTTACAAGTGATACCTTCGTATCAATGGCAGGAACTACCGCCTCCGCACGCTTAGCACCGACAACAGATGCTTCCCGACACTTATACTCGTAAGGGATCGTCTGCTCTTCCGGTCCGTCCGTTACCTTTAATGTAATACCGGTCATATCCTCCGGATACTCTGTTGTTCCATAGCAGGCAACCATATATTCATTGATCATAACCTTGGCATCCGGCTTGCTCATATCAAGAATCTCGCGTTCGATCTTGATATCGGAAGCACCTTCTTCAAAGATTACTTTTGTCTGGAGCTTTACCGTCAGATCATAGAATTCAATATCCACCGGATCTAATGTCAGGGTACGTGTGCCATTTACTTCCGAAAAGCTTGCATGTGTCCGACACTGACAAAGATCTACTTCCTCTCCGTTATAGGAGATCTTCGCGCTTCGTACAGTTCCTTCCCCTGCATAATGAGTAAAATAACCTGCCCGATATTTCTCCTGAATCAGGAACGGATAAGACGCATCCTGTACATGCTTGGTTCCGATCCCGACTTCCCATTTCAGCTTCGCTGCATATGGTCGAAGATCCACAATGGCACCACCCTGATCCATATTCACGCATGCACGCATATACGGATCCGTATACCAGAATACCTGCTTGTTGGAGCCGTACAGAATATCCTTCCAGAGCGCGCATTCCGGCTCGGTGTAATGCTTATTCGCGCGATAGAAATCAGCAAATTCAGCCATCGTCATATCCACCAGATTGCCTTCCTGCTTTAACTTACCATAGTAAGCCATACCATCCTCATAGGATTTCTTAAGCAGCTCATACGGCTGTTCCCAACGGCCCATCTTATTCAACCACCCCGGTCCAACGAACATCATGTTATAAGAATATCCGTTATTATACTTTGCAAGATGACGGTACTGATCAATCAGATTGTACAGATATGGGTATTCCCATGTCTTGGTATCATAGATCATTCCGCGCAGGACATTCTGCGGATGCGTTCCAAAGTTCGAACCGTTACCGTCGTAGCATGCCAGCAGATCACGCGACAGATGCGGGATCGCAACAATACCGCTGTCCTCTTCCTCATTCGCGGCCGGCGCATGTGTATTCTGCTTGGAAGGGATCCACGGTGCCCACGGACCTCCGTCAAACAATGTATACCATGAATTATTACAGGTATGATAAGCCTTCGGTCCTTCCTCCCAACAGGTTGCCACTGCGCATTTTACCATCGGATATTTTTCCTTGATATAGTTCGTCAACTCTGCATCCATATAATAAGAACCCGTAGATTCCGGATAGAATCCGAACCGCTCATAGAATTTGCCGAAGACGTCATCTACGATCTGCTTTTTATCCTCCATAGAGAACATCCAGATACAGAAATCCTTCGTCTTATATTTCTCACGGAATTCCGTACATGGCAGTCCCAGAAGTGAGAGTGCGATCTCGTCGCCGTACTGCTCATGATCCTTCTTTGCAAGCTCTACCGCCTCATCATTAAACAAAGAGGCATACGTCATTTGGATCGTTGTCTTAAGTCCATTCTTGTGCGCAGTTTCCTGCTGGAACTTAAAGATATCCAGCGACTCCGTCAGCAGAGATTTTCTGCCGATATCTTCCGCTTTTCCATGTCCGGTAACCTTCTCCGCATATTCGGGAACCATCTCCGGACGATGAATAATATTAACAACAAATGTATTTTCCATTCGAT
>JAFUAW010000139.1 GCA_017460485.1 Lachnospiraceae bacterium
ATATGATCACGGCGAATCCGGTAAGCGGCTGGTACATGGTGAAGAAATACGGGTTACATGATACCCTCAAATTAAGCTGGGGAGCCGTGAAGGTGAATCAGCAGTATTTGAAGAAGCTGATAGAAGGATAATAATATGGAACAGAAGATTAAGGCATTACTCATTCGTCCGAAGTATTCTTCGATCGTGGCGAATCTGGAACCGCTGGGACTGGAATATCTGGTCGGATTGGCAAATGAACTGAATATTGAATGTGAGATTCATGATGAATTCCAGTATAGCTGGCTGTTCCGCTATTCCAGAATGTGCAGGCTGATCAGGAAGGGCGGGTATAATTTCATCGGATTCAATGCGAATGCGAATACGGTGGATTATATCAATAAGCGTGCAAGCCAGCTGAAGAAACAGTTTCCGGGTATCACCATCATGGTGGGCGGTCCGGATGCGGAGCTCAACTATATGGATTTCTGTACGGATGATGTGGATCTTGTGTACCATGATAACGGGCTTCAATCCCTGAAGAGCATGTGGGAGAGTAATCTGGCTCCGGAGGTCTTAGACCGCGTGAGTGGAATCTGTTATAAGAGGGACGGTAAATGGATCGTCAAGGAGAAGGGGGCTCCGGTCTGCGGCTTCATCAATAAGCCGGATCGAACCGCATTTTACAAGGGACTGAAAAAGAACTTCATCTTCATGAAGGGAAAGTATGCACTAAGCAAGGCGTCGTTCTCCTGTCCGTTCGGCTGTTCCTTCTGCTACTGCACGAAGATGAACAGCGGATATTATACCGAACGGGACATCATGGAAGTGGTGGATGAGGTCGAGGAGATACGCCATGACAAGATCTGGTTCGTGGATGATACCTTCTTCTTTGATAAAGATCGGGTGCGGGCATTCTGTGAGGAGATTATACGACGGGGAATCAAGAAGACCTTCATGGCGTATGCGCGCGCGGATTTTATCGCAGCCAATCCGGATATTCTTCCGCTGGCGTACGAGGCGGGATTCCGCGATATACTGGTGGGTCTGGAAGCAATCACGGACGAGCTCTTGGATGAATATAACAAGCAGACTTCGAAGGACGATAATATCATGGCGATCAAGAATCTGCTGGATAATAATATCGTGTGCGACGGACTATTTGTAATCAGTTATACTGCTACCAGACAGGATTATCGGAACTTAATGAAATTCATCAAGGACAACAATCTGCTGTGGGTGGTGTTCGGTATCTTCACTCCGTACAAAGGAACGGACGCCTATGACGAATATAAGGATCAGGTGATCAACTTCCGGTCCAGCCGTCTGGACGGAACACATATTACGATCAAACCGACGAATATGTCTTCCTTTGAATTCATGTTCCGGTATTACTGGATTCATGTGCTGACCTATCCGAAGATCATGGTGCGGACACTCTTTAAGACCGGATATGACACCAAGCGGACGGGATGGTTCTGATCGGATGAGTATACAAGATATTTATTGAAGAAATAAAATTTGCCATATAATGCAATGTGCAAAAATTGCACATTAGGGAGGAATAGAATGAAAAACTTAGATTTATATTTTGTGGATAGAATTCCTTCAAAGAAATATAGTATGAGTCTTTCTGGAAAATTGGAGGCATTTGTTGGCAATTATTTTGTTAGTGGGGCAGGGGCTCCTGACGAACTCATATATACAGTTTATTATGATAATACCATTGACTATTACTATAATGCGGTAGAATGTAAGGAAGAGAATTTGATTGCGTATGTAACAGCTGATTACCAATATGCATTTGTCTTGGAGACGATGCTAAAGAAGTTTTACGAAGATACTAGAGAATATAATATGAATATGATTCCTGTCAGAAGTTTTGATGAGCAGGAGTTCTATGTAGAAAACACGAAAAAACTTCCGGATTTTATGTCAAATATTAGATGGATTAATGATGATTTTCTGAATGATGACCAAATAGAGTTTGATTATGAAGCATTCGAGTTAATTGATAGTGGTATTGATTATTTAAACCCAGCACATTTTTCAATTAAAAATTTGATTAATTATATAAAATTTGAAGAATTAGGAAATAAGGGATAATACGAGGCGAGAAAAAAGAATGATGTTTGATGATGATTCGGGACGGTTTACTTGTGAGAATGATGGTTTATTATTTGTTTGGGATGAGAAACCGAATGAAAATGTAAGTGATCTAGTAAACATGCTTACAAAGAATTATTACTCACATATAGATGATATAGTACAGTTTATGATAGCTGATTTACAGCAAATGTATGGAGAGGTAGATGCAGAAATCATCAAAGAAAAATTGGGCAAACCAATTATTGATTATGATAATGGGATAGTTACATATCTGGAGCAGAGCTTTGATAATGTGCATATATTTGAGTTTGGATTCTTGGATGATGCATTTGAGGAGTTACAGTATTTTTCAGTGGATGGATAAATAAGATGAAATTATATTGCAGATGAAGAGCAAACAGTATGAATAAGGGGGATTTGTTAAGAAGGTATATGATGATTCGAAATTGGAACCGGATTCAACAATTAAGAAATACTTAATAGTTCAAACCGAAGGCTCCCGTCAGGTAAAGTCGTGAGATGGCACACTATAATCTCCAGATGATTATTGCAGTAGGATTCAAGGTTAATAATGTCCGACTACGATAGTTATCTACTGGGATTAGAGAGCAATCTAGAAAAGAGTTCTGCGGAGTTCAAGACTACATGAAATAAAATGATTGAGAAGTGGTCTGAGGATGGATATGAGAAAGATGTAGTCAGGTGCTTGTAAGAGGAATATATCCATCGGGATTTACGATGTATTATGATTCTTTGGTAAATTAGGGGGTTAGTCATGAAAAATTATAAAGGGTCAACAATCGGTGTTTTCAGCCCATCTTATGTAACAATATACAATTCTCCTGAATCAGCCAAACGGGCAGAGGATTTTATGCGAGAAAATGGGTTTGCAGTTAAACACGGTAAGCTATGGGGCAAGAAACAAGCTTTTCGAACAGGTACTCCGCAGGAAAGAGCAGATGAATTCAACAGCCTGTTATACGACCCGGAGGTGGATATTCTCATGGCGAGTGTAGGTGGTATCGTTACGAACGGTATGCTGCCATACATTGACTACGAGTTTTATTCGGACAACCCGAAGCCTGTTGTTGGAATGTCAAATGTGACAGCACTGCTTATGGCAATTTATGCCCAAACAGGCATATCCACATATTATGGTCCCAATTTTGTAACCAGCTATGCAAGGCTGAGTCCCTATCGAGATATCGCTTTGGAAAGTCTTTGCGATGTGCTGAACTTTGAAAACCGTTATGATTATTCTGCTCCTGCATATTATTCTGATGAAGTGATAGAATGGATGAAACCTTTGACGGAGGAAAGACAGATTACCAACAAGATTATTACATTACATGGTGGAATGGTTAGAGGTAGGCTGATTGGAGGTAATCTTTGGACAATATCAAGTATGTGGGGAACGCCTTATATGCCCGAAATTAAACAAGGAGATATTTTGTTTATTGAGGAAACAGAAGGATATGCTGATTCAGTAGAGTGTCATTTGGCACAACTGAAAATAAGCGGCGTCTTTGAAAAGATTAGGGGATTGATCATTGGCAAGTGTAGGCAGTATCATGACGAAGGGACCGAGAAATCCTTTTATGACTTTATTTATGACTACATAGATAAGCCGGATTACCCTATTCTTGCCGAATGTGATTTTAGTCATTGTGCACCCATGCTGACGATACCTATCGGTATTACAGCAGAGCTTGACGCAAATGCACAGACAATAAGCTTGCTAAGATAGATTGTAGTTTATATGAGAAGAAGGCATTAAAATGAATTATGTAGAAATATATATTAACGAGCTGAGAGAGGCTGGATATAGCGAAGGAGAGAAAGCAAAACAAAAGTTTGAGATTTATTTTAATGAATTTCTTAAAGATTCTCATTGTAAGAAAGCAGCTCAGGATAATGGTTTGGATCTTTTTATTCTTTGTGCAG
>JAFUAW010000140.1 GCA_017460485.1 Lachnospiraceae bacterium
AAAGTACCCCACATAGTTCACCTGATAGGTTCCGTTCGGGAACAAATGATGATACAGGTCTATAAAATAATCGTCTGTCATGCTGGCAAGGAAATCCACGACGATCTCGTTCGGGTCGCTATTCATGTAGGCATCCATGTATTCATCAATATTAAAATAATGGGAATACTGATTGGCGTTCTTCAAGTAGCTGATATGATGGGTATACAGTACAGAGTCCGGATCCCTGCTCTCTGCCTGCTTCAGCAGGGCGTAATAGAGATCGTGGAACATCGGGCGGATGTTCTGATCGTACATCTCATTCAGAAGCGGATTATTATAGATGATCTGATAATTCTCTGATTTGGCTTTTACAAGGGCATCATAGACATCCTGATCCATGCTGATATACGGCTTGCCGTAGCTGTGTTCGATGATACTGACGGTCATATTATTGATAATTTCTGCATTGGAAGTGCCAATGCTTGCGGAGCTGAATAATTCCTCGGATGGAATTAAGCCGATCTTCATGGCATCCTGCCGGTCTTTGCCGAGATAGGCAATGATATCGCTGATCCGCATGACGCAGCCCTCTAAGGTGCAGGGAATCTGACGCTTATTGGCGGCCGGATCGGTATAGCAGTCCTCCACATTCCGGTCGAATTCGTCAAAGTCGGTTAAGGTCTTCGGGCGGTATTCCTGCTGTTCCATTTCTCCGTTGTGACAGATGATCCCGTCTAAGACCTGCAGGCTGATATTACGGCAGATCAGCTTATCGAGAACACGGACACTATGGACGTTGTGATTGAAGAACCGTCCGGTCTCTGCATGATAGAGGTCATTTAAGAAGCGTTCTCCGGCGTGTCCAAATGGCGTGTGTCCGATGTCGTGCCCAAGGGAGATCGCCTCGATCAGATCAAGATTCAAGTTGAGTCCCATACCGATCGTGCGGGCAATCCGGGATACGAATTGAACATGGAGTGCCCGGCGGGAGATATCATCATTCTTATAGCAGGAGATTACTTGTGTTTTATCGGAATACCGATTGTAATAATTATTATGCATGATCTTCTCCACATCCATGCAGAAGGCAGGACGCCAAAGCCGCGGCTTGTCATGTCCGGCATATCGGCGGATGATATTCGTATCCTTGCAGGCATACGGATTCTCCTTGTGAGCTGCCCGGTCGGCAAGGATCTGTGCTTCGATTTCTTGCGATAATGCTTTGTAGTCTGCCATGAATCTACTCCCTCCACTTAATTGAATATACCAGAGTGTCTATATCAAACAGGTATATCTTGATGGTGTTTTCTGTGATTTTCAGGTAATTATTTTTATAGGTTTAAATGTAGCGAATCCAAGGGGGAATGTCAACCGGAAGGATGGCATATTATAGTGGAAAAAAACTCATGTCGGTGGTATACTAGGAGCACTTAACGACACTACGATCACTTAGTGAGCGAAGCGAGCTTAGTGAGAGTGCGTACATAGTAGCACAAAGTGCGAGTTCTAGTGCGAGTAATACATATTGTTTTTGGAAATGGGAGGTTCTGTGTGGTTGATTTAAGATTAACGGTCCTATGTGACCTGACCAAATATAATTATAGAGAGAGTATGGAAGCGGTCGGATTCCCTGACGGTGTTCAGGGCGGCTTTCAGTCCTACAGCGGAGAAACGGTATCTGCACCGGAGGGCAAGGCAGTCCTGATAATCACGGACAATGCTGGACTTACCGCTCAACTGGTGAAGGAGGAAGCCGATCGTGTCTATGTGGTCTTTGTAGGTGATATTGCAGAGATTGCCGACATCTATGATCCTGTGTATGAGGTATGGAATCCGGTGGATTCCACCGAGGTTGTGAAGTTCCGATTCCGCAGGCTTATCAAGAGATTAAAGGATGAGTTCGATCTGTGGTTCTATAAGCAGACGCTGCTTGCCACGATCGACAGTGTTCCGGATATGCTGTGGTATAAGCGTATTGATGGAATCCACATGCTGGTAAATGATGCCTTTACCGAGATTGTTCATAAGCCGAAGAGCGATATTCATGGAAAGGACCATTTCTACATTTGGGATGTTCCGCGTCCGGATGATAGTGAGGGAGAAGGATTTGCCTGCGAGGAGTCGGAGGAGATCGCGATCAGTACCGGTAAGACCTATATCGGAGATGAAGCGGTGAAGACGAGAGAGGGCATGAAACAGCTTACGACCTACAAGACGCCGATCTATGATATGTACGGCAATGTATTCGGAACGGTCGGGGTCGGACATGATGTTACCAATTTCAGCAACCTTGGAATCGAATTGTCGATTCTGATTGAAAATATGCCATTTCCTATGACCATCTTCTCGCCGGACTGGAAGGTTGTGCGCATGAACAGCTATTTCAAGGATATCGTCGGTGCAGAGGATGTGGACAGCTTTGATTATCAGGCATGGAAGGATGCCGTACCGGTTCCGCTGGGCGGACGGAAGGAAGATCCGGACCACCATTCCGTATCCGGAGAATATCAGATTGAAGTAGAGGGAGAGCCAAGAAGATTCATTCATACCGAGCTGGAGATCCGGGATTATTTTGATAATATCACGGGCTATTTCTGTACGATGCGGGATATTACCTATCAGCGCGCATATGAGCAGTCGATCATCAAGGCGGCGAATACGGATATGCTGACGGGGATGTATAACCGGCGGTATTTCTATAATTTCTTAAATAACAATATAGGCAGGGCGTTCCATTTGCTCTATCTGGATCTGGATAATTTCAAGAAGATCAATGACAGCTATGGACATAAGGTCGGAGACGAGGTGCTGATCAAGACTGCCGAAATGATCCAGGAGCAGTTCCCGAATGCCGTGACGGCAAGACTTGGCGGAGATGAGTTCGCGGTTGTGGATGAGTCGGGCAGCAGGAGTGAGATTCAGGATAAGTGCAGCAGGCTGGAGACTCAGGTGCAGGAGGCCTTCGGGCATTATAACTGTGGCCTGTCGATAAGTATCGGAATTACGGAGACCGATGGAAGCATGCAGGATATCGACCGATTATTAAACGAGGGCGATGTTAAGATGTACGAGGTCAAGAGGGAGCATCACAGGCGGGAGAATGGATGACCATTATTTCACCGATTTCTGCAGCTGATTCATGACCCGGTCGGAGTAAGGCAGCCGGTAGGTAAGCCGGATAATGAGCAGATATATAAGGACACAGCCTGCGATTCCGATATAACCGAGAACGATCATGAGGATCGGATTCAGCTTCTGACAATATTCCAGGAATACACCGGAGCCTTCAGAGGAGGTTGCGCTTACGAGAAAGAAGAATATGCCAAAGGCTAAGACGTAAGGTACGAGACCAAGCAGTGGTTTCTTATATTGGAGAACGGTATAGAGGATCAGTCCGATTACCATGATGAGATAGGTAGGTATCCCAACGATGACGGAGACTGTAGGATATCCGAAGAATTGTAACAGCAGGAACTTGCCCGTA
>JAFUAW010000141.1 GCA_017460485.1 Lachnospiraceae bacterium
ATCATCCGGAATGAACTTGTCGATCGGTCCCTTATAGGTCTTATCCTCTAATACCTCCAGATATCCGAGACCGCCCATACCGATTCCGGTTGCGAACTTCAGCATCTTCTCATGCTGACCCTTGGAAAGCTTCGCATGTACATTGATTGCGCGAACGGTCTTGCCATGGAACGGCTTAAAGGAGCATCTCTGGAAGAACTCGGACAGATCAATGATCCGAAGCGGATTCCGAAGATCCGGCTTGTCCGTACCGAACTGTAACATGGCATCCTTATAGCTGATCACCGGATAAGGTGCTTCTGTAACCTGATAGCCCTCCGGCGCAAACTTCTTAAATGTCTCGGATAAGACCTCCTCGCCTACCTTGAAAACATCCTCCTGTGTAGCGAAGCTCATTTCAAAATCCAGCTGATAGAACTCGCCCGGCGAACGGTCTGCTCTCGCATCCTCGTCACGGAAGCAAGGCGCGATCTGAAAATACTTATCAAAACCGGACACCATAAGCAGCTGCTTGTACTGCTGCGGTGCCTGTGGAAGAGCATAGAACTTACCCTTGAACTTACGGGACGGTACGATATAATCTCTGGCACCCTCCGGAGAAGAAGCACACAGGATCGGAGTCTGAATCTCCAGGAAGCCCATTTCCGTCATCTTCTGACGAAGGAAGCTGATCACCTGTGAACGGAAAATGATATTATCCTTCACCTTCTTATTCCGAAGATCCAGATAACGATACTTCAAGCGGACATCCTCACGAGTCTCCTTCGAGGTCATGATCTCAAATGGCACCTGCTTGTACACCTTACCGAGAACATCAACGGAATGTGCCTCCAATTCAATCATTCCGGTCGCTATCTTATCATTATAATCTTCCTCTGCACGATGCTGCATCACACCTTCGATCGATACACAATCCTCTCTGGTCAGGCCGTCCAACAGACTGGTATCACGCATAACTACCTGTAACACACCATACATATCTCTCAGATCCACAAAGGACACACCGCCATGATCCCGGATATTCTCGATCCATCCGGCCACACGCATAGTCTCTCCGACACTTGCCTCTGTAATTTCGTCAATTGTATGATCACGATAAATGTTCTTAATACTCATGGTTATTCTCCTTTACATATACCTAATCATTATATATCAACCGTAAATTGCAGTCAACCATCGAGATTCAGAATGTTATTGTTAGGTTAATATGGCCAGTGTAGATTAAGATTATTATCATTGCTATAATCTATGATTCAGATTGTTATGGTTATCAGAATACGAGATCCCATTATACTGATGAAATCCGCTTCTATCAAATAGTCCCAGTGAAATTACTATTATTAGGTACATAGCTGTTCAGAATGGCATCCTTCAGCAGCTTTTGATATTCAAGATACCTCTCCAGATCCTCTGCGCGGCACTGCGTATTCGCAGGTTCTGCCAAATGATAAGCTTCTGCCCTTTCTTCGTCATAGGATAAACCATACAGGATTCCGCTATAATCTCTCATATCGTCCGCAAAAAAAGTAACTCCATATCCACCGCCACGAATCACCATTGCGTAACCGAGCTTCCCGACCAGTTCTTCCGGGATCGTCAGATGAAAATAATCATTCTCCACAACGGTATCTTCCACCAGAATATAATCTGTATCAAAGGAAGAATCCAGCATATGCAGATCTTCTGATGATTGCTGCATTTCATTCTTTGAAGTCATACTCTCATTCTCAGCAATCATACTCTCATTTTCAGCGATCATTCTCTCAGTCTCAGCGATCATCCCTGCGTTATCATTGTCCTGCGTCCTCATCCTCTCTCTTTCATAATTCTGCCCGAATATCTCTCCTTTGCCAATATCATCCGTCCCGGAATAGCGTATCATCGGATATAGATCCACTGCATCCCCCTCGATCCGAACCAAACTTAGAAGCATAGACAAACCCTTTGCCGCTCCTTCTTGTTCATCCGATATATCAGATTCTGCTTGTGATGCGTTATCCGGATCTGTACTTGACAAAACGAGATAATAGATAATACCATCCATCTGATGGGCTGATCCAACCTGTGTATAGCCATCGATGTCCTTCACATTCTCCGCAGGCTCTCCCTGCCACATCGGTTCATGCTGTGCGAACCCTTCCTTCAGTGAATTAGAATTCACATAATATGTATAAGCAATTGTCTCGGACGCATTCGTAATATATACCCTATCCCCGGTTGCATTAACAGAGAAAAAGACTGCCTCATCTCCCTGCGTATGATTCAGGTCATACGGTTCCAGATCCTGTACATCAACAATCCCGCCAATTTCTATATCATATACATAAAGTCTGGCGTAATCATGGAAAATTACTTTCTCTCCGTCAACATAATCGAATACCGGCAGGTCCGCGCCAAGAGGAATCGCTTCCGGATATAAGATCTCATGCTGCTCCCCACTCCCATTTCTTTGATCGCTGTCTGTCGTTCCGCATGCAGCCGCACCCAGAAGCATCACCAACACAGACAGAACAACGGTCACTGCCTTCTGCCATTTTCTCATAGAATACCTCCTTCCGATCCGCTCAAACCGCTTCTTCAGATTCCCATAACCGAACGATAATAATGCCGGATTCTTACTGCCAGATGTATATGCAAGCAGAAGTCTCGCATATGCCTGACGAAATGAGATATCCGCGCTGGAAAGTGCCTCCTCGTCGCAAGCCATTTCGATATCCTCCTTGCATAGATAGTAAGCCGCCCAGACAAGCGGATTCATCCAATTGAGGATCAGCGCAGTCAGATACCCTGTGACCAATATATAATCTCTCCGCTTGATATGCGCCCGCTCATGGCGGAGTATGATCGCTTCTTCCACCTTGGTCAGACCGAACGGAAGATAGATGATAGGGTGAATCATCCCCAATACACATGCCCCGGTCTCATCCGGCCATATATAGACATCTTTTTCAGAGTGATGTCTGATCGCGAAGCGAGCCTTCGTGTGTAGTCTTCGGATCCGCATCCTGTAGCGGATCGTCAGTCCCGCTGCTCCGATCAGCCAGATTACACTAAGAATACCTATAAGCCTTACCCGAATATCTTCCGGTTTCCAAGCTGACGATCCGAATATACCGAAAGCCGCAGATTCTCCGGACTCTGATTGTGCCTTATATGCAGGATCATGATCTCTATCCCCACCATCAATCCATATATTATCCAAGTCATATTCCGTCGTGTAATTCTCCAACACGTTCCCGTTTCCAGCCACATTTCTATTATCATCTGTCCGGCTATCAAGCACACTCTCTATCCCCATCAGTTCAGAGATTCCCGGTATCCGTCCGTATTCCGTCCGGAACGTAACCGGCACGAGCAAACGGATCAGCAAAATCCCCCATACAAGACAGATCAGCCGCTTAGACCGCTTACGAAGAAGATACCGGACCAACAGAGCAAGCCCCAGAAGCACTCCCGTAACCAACACGGAATCATAATAAAACAAGAATATCCGCCCTATCAAAGAGAGAACAATATCTCTAATCATCCAGCTCCTCCTTATACTCTGCGATCATCTTCTCCAACTCATCAATCTCAGCGCGGCTTAGCTTACGCTCTCTGCAAAATGCCAGCACGAACTCCGGCAGTGATCCGGAAAAATAAGTATCCAGTGCCATACTCCTCCGACCGTCATAGTATTCCGAATTGCTGACTGTAGGTGAGATCACACTGTCCTCATTGACCGCCACACCCTTTTCGATCAATTTCTTCAAGATCGTATAGGTCGTTGATTTCTTCCATTCCAGGCGGGAAGCCGCTTCCTTCACAAGCTCGCCGGAACCGATACGGTCCGCTTCCCATATGATCTGCATCAGTTTCAGTTCTGCCGTTGTCAACTTCTCCATAACTCGTACCTCCAATCATTCAAACAATAAAAAGTTGGTCTATAAGGTTTAGACCTTTTCTTAAGTCTAAACCTTATAGACCAACTTGTCAAGTACGATATTTGATGTTGCACTAGATTATTCTTGCAAAAAATCAATCGTGTCCTGCAGAGTTGTGTCAATTCCAAATAGCTTCTGCATAAAATCCTCTTTTTCATGATACTGATTGATAATACGGATATACTTATCTTCAATCTTATAAAACACATACATTTGAGATACAAACAGATATCGATATTCAGTATCTATCTCAAACATTTTTGATACTTCCGGTCCTTTTTTCTCATATTCGCACAACCCTCTAATTGCATTCGTTATAGTTTGGATTACTCTTTTAGAACTTTCTTCCCCATATTGTTGTACAATATATTTTTTGATCTCGCGAAGCTTATCTGCAGCATCAGGAGTATATTCTATCTTTTTCAATCAAGTACCCCCAATTCCTTCTCTAAATCATCTGCTGCAATCCATCCTTCTCTATCAGCACGCTCTTCCGCGCGCTTAAGATCCAGCATAAGCATCGCAATCGCCTGTTCCTTCAATGCTTCTTTGCTATTTTTTGTGACGATAAAAGGAAGCCCTTCCACATTAATAGATTGTTGTATAAATGTATTAATTGCGTCAGTTAATGTCATCCCTGTTTTCGCATAAATATCTTCAACTGCTTTCTTTATCTCTGAATTAATTCTTAATTGAAATGTGGAATCTTTCGGAGCCATTGCAACATTTAATTCTATATCCATTGGGCATACCTCCTCTTTTTTAAATCATAACACAAACACACCTTGGCGTCAATACATTGTAATTACATCTATCCCTTTATCAGTTCTCCCAGCGTGAGAAACAGCTTATCCTGCTCTACCGGCTTGGACAGATGCGCATTCATACCTGCCTGCAGAGACCGCTGAACATCTTCGTCAAAGGCATTGGCTGTCATGGCAATGATCGGGATCGTCTTCGCATCCGGTCGCGGCAAGGCTCTGATCGCCTCGGCCGCTCCCAGTCCATCAAGCACAGGCATACGGACATCCATCAGAATCGCGTCATAATAGAATTCCGCACTTGCACTGAACTTATCCACAGCGACCCGTCCATTTTCCGCTATATCGACCTCAACCTCTCTGGTGGATAACAGCATCGCCATGATCTCGGCATTGATCTCCATGTCCTCCGCAAGAAGCACCCTGCGTCCTTTCAGATCAGACAGCTGATGCTCCTCCTGTTCCGTCCGTCGGTTGTCCCATGCCGTCTTATATGCCGACATTACATTTCCTGAGAACAGCGGCTTGGCCATGAAATGGTCCACGCCCGCCTCTATGGCCTCCTGCTCAATATCATCCCAATTATAAGCTGTAAGAACAATCACAGCAGATTCGGAACCGACGATCTTCCGTATCTGTCTCGTAACCTCGATACCATTTTGATCCGGCATCTTCCAGTCAACAAGGATCAGGTCATACGCCTCATGTCTTGCGACCTTGACTTCAATCGTCTCGATTGCCTCTTTGCCGCTCATGCAGATATCCGGCGCAATACCGATATCCTCAAGGGCAATCTTCGCGTGCTGGCAGTCCACCGGATCATCATCAATCACAAGTACCTTCAGATCCTGAAGCTTAATATCTTCACGGCTGTCAAGGTCATCCTGATGGTCACTGGTTCTTAATGTAACATCAACCGTAAAGGTCGTACCCTTCCCCTTCTCACTGTCGACGGAGATGTGTCCGTTCATCATTTCGACAATATTCTTCGTGATCGCCATTCCCAGTCCGGTGCTTCCGAATTTATTCGCCTTGCCCGGATCCTCCTGTGAAAATGCCTCGAATATCTTAGGCAGATATTCCTTGTCCATTCCGATTCCGGTGTCTTTCATAACGAACCGAAGTGTTGCCTGCCGCTCGAATTCAGCGGTCTGCTCGACGGTAAACGTTACCTTGCCGCCTTCCGGTGTGAACTTCACTGCATTCCCGAGTATATTGATGATGACCTGCTTTAATTTCATATCATCACCGATATAATAATGACCGATCTTATTCAGTACCTGACAATCATATATCAGCCCTTTGTCCCGACACTGCCCTCCGATCATCGTATTGATCTGTGTCAGCATATCCGCAAAGGAGAATTCTTCTTTTCGAATCGTCATTCGACCGCTCTCAATCCTGCTCATGTCAAGAATATCATTGATTAGTCCGAGAAGATGTCTTGCGCTTCCTCCAATCTTCTCCAGATGCTCTCTGGTGCTTTCCTTCAGATCAGGCTCCTGTAATGCAATGGTATCCAATCCTATGATCGCATTCATCGGTGTCCGGATCTCATGGCTCATGGTTGACAGGAACGCCGTCTTAGCCATATTGGCACGCTCAGCCTCGTCAAGTGCCCCGGCAAGAAGCTCATTTTGCTCTCTCTGCTTCCGAAGTACATCCGTTACATCGGATTTTAACAGCAGATAGAAATGCTTCTCCAGATCTACAGTGTAGAACATGAATCTCTTATTATAGATTTCTCCATCGATTTCACAAGGAACATCCACCGTATACGGTTCGCTTTTTTTGAGCTTATTCTCTATTGTTTCCAGAGATAATGCCTGTATGATCTCATTTTTCTCGTCCCCTTCGCCTTCGATCACAGGTGCCACCTGATCCATAATGTAATCCATATAGATTCCGTTACGCTCTTTCGGAAAGACACTGCCTTTTTGGATATTCTCATCATCGCCAATCGTTACGGCATAGTACCCGCTGACGATATACGTGATCATATCATACTGCTGCGCCAGCACCTTCTCATCCAACAGCTGGTTGACCATTTCGGTATTGTATTCGGTCTCCACACCAAAAGCGATAACATCTCCCGTGATCGGATTCCGACTCGCAGATCCGGAGAACTTAACAAAGCACTGGTGCCCGGACTGTCTGCGGCAATATCCGACAAAGGTAGCCGGCCCTTTTCCTGATGATGTATTCTCCAAGAGCTTATCCAGCTGAAATGTCTCTTCGTATCGTTCTCTGTCTCCCTCTACCAGAAAGCTTTCCGAACGCACTCGCGCGCTTTCCGCAATGGAGCCTCCCGCATAATCGGTATCATACAGATCCCGTCCTCTAGACTCCTCGATCAATCCGGTCGTAAGATTCGTCCTCTGAACAGCAAGACTTTCATCCGCCATCACATTAAACTGATCCAGCATACTGTCATATGCCGCCTGCGTCTGGGCTCTTGCGCCCTGTTCATTGATCACATCTGTAATATCTGATTTCAGCAGAATATAGAACTTGGTTTCCTTCTCAACTGCATAATAGGTAAATCGCTTGTAGAAGCGTTCCCCATCTATCAGGCATTCAACATCAACGCTGTAGGTCTCCTCCATTTCCAGCTTTTCCCATATGGTATCCAGAGACAACGCATGAAGAGCACTCTCTCTTTCCTCCTCCAACACATGCGGGATTACCTGATCCTTAATATAATCCATGTAGATTCCGTCGTGTTCCTTAGGAAATATACTTCCCTTTTTTATATTCTCAGCTTCTCCTATGGAAACACCGTAATTCTCATCTATGAGATAGCAGACCATATCATACTGTTTGGCAAGTACCTTATCATTGAGCACTTCCGAGACCTTCTGGGAATTGTATTCCGTTTCCACACCTAAGACGATAACATCTCCTGTGATCGGGTCCTTACGAAGGGCTGCAGAATATTTGATAAAGCATTGTCTTCCGGATTGTCTTCGTGAAAGGATAACAAGGGAAGACGGGCCTTCTCCAAGATAATACTTTTCCTGAAGCTTTTGAAGATCAAAGGTTTTCAGATAATTATCCCGATCAGATGCAACGGGCATATTGGCAAGACGGACGGTCATCAGATCCTCTATGGGCGCGCCCGCTTTATCTACATCATACAGATCCGTACCATGCACTTCCTCCACCACGCCCTTCGTAAGATTCGAACGCAGGGCGGCAAGGCTCTGACTGGACAGTGCGTTCAACTCCTTGTTAAGCTCCTGATACATGGCAAATGTCTGCTGCTGACTGGCCTTCAGCTCTGTCACATCCGTATAACTGCAATATGCATACTGCACCCCTTCATCCTTGACAAAAGCATAGTGCACATTTACCCATATCTCATTTCCTTTCAATGTAAGCTTGCGAATCGTCAAAGAGTTCTTGCCGTCTCTGGTTTTCTGATTATTGAACAGATAAGCAACCTCATCCTTATCATCCGGATGGACGGACACATTCTTCTCCGACGCCTCATAACGGATACACTCCTCAGCCTCTCCTTCCATCATCTCGGCGTACTCTCCAGAACACCAGATCGGTCGGTATTCTCCACTCTCATCGACCGCCATGATCGTTGAATTGTTGTCCAAAGAATGAAAAAGCTGGGTGAAAAATGAGTCTTTGAAATTCAGCATACTTTATTCTCCTTCTGTAAATGATCATACATTCTGATTATTGCTTTTGCCAACACGTATCACTTGATGCACGACTGCCGTCTGATCCTCCACATGGAACCAAATGTCATAGTCTCCGTAATACATCCGGTATTCCTTGTCTACGGCTTCTTCCGTCTTCGGTCTCGGATCCTGTCTGAGCAGTTCGATCACAACATTCCGTGTCTCCTCCGGAAGTATGTTCTGAAGCTCTTCCGGGAACCGGACCTTAAGTTCATAATCTACCACCTCGCCGGCAAAGCCATCTACTGCCTCCGGATGGCTGTCTGTGTAGGCAAGATACGGCTTAATATCATAAATCGGGGTTCCGTCAAGCAGATCCACACCGGATACATAAAGAACCGGTCCCAACTTCTCATCCTGCTTAATACGCTCTAACCGTACCGAGGATAAGCCAATGGAGTTCGGACGGTATGGCGATCTTGTCGCAAAGATCCCTTTCCGTATCTTCCCTCCCAGCCGCGGAGGTGCCGCCGTTGCCGACCAGCCGTCCTCCTTCCGTGCCTTCGAGAACTCCCAGAGCAGCCAGATATGTGAGAAATCCTCTAATCCACGAACGGCATCCGGATTCCTGTATTCCGGCTCAAATACAATCTTTCCCTGCACCTGCTCCACAAGCCCGCTTTGACGCGGAATCCCGAACTTATAATGAAAATCCGTATGAATATGTGCAATGACCTTTAATTCCCGCATGTAGTAACAGCTCCTGTTTTTGTTTCTTCATCCTATCCATTATCTGTTGATCTGACAACCCATTCATTTCCGCCTGCCGCAAGAAAACCAGCATAAGATAAAACGAGCAGGGAGATGATCTCCCTGCTCAATTCTCCATTTCGGGCTAACGATCCCTATGTAACATTCTTTCCATTACTTTGCATTTGCCATCTCGCAAAGCTCAGCTAACATCTTCGGAAGTTCGGTCTCCATATTCTCATCGGTAAACTGGCAGGTACCAACCTTCTTATGTCCGCCGCCATTATACTTTAACATCAGACTTCCGACATTGACATCGCTGGTCTTATTCAAGATACTGTAACCAACCGCTGCAGAACATCCCTTGCCTCCGCGGCCGCTTACGATCCATGCAGAGATATTCTGTTCCGGATACATACTGTAGATCATGAAACGATTACCGGTATAGATCGGATCAACTCCACGAAGATCGGAAATAATTACATTACCGTCCACTCTGGTATACTTGGTAACCATTTCCTTGAACTTCTCGGTCTGCTCGTTATATACCTCAATACGTTCCTGAACATCCGACAACTGAAGGATCTCCTCGGTTGTCATTGTACGGCAGGCATCCATCAGCTTCTCCATCAATTGATAATTGGAAATAGTGAACTGTCTCCATCTTCCAAGACCGGTTCTTGGATCCATCAGGAATCCGACTAAGATCCAGCCCTTTGGATTCATAACCTCATCTACCGTAAGATTACCGGAATCCACCTTATCGACAGCTTCCATCATATCATCAAATTGAGGAAATCTCTCTTTTCCACCGTAATACTCATAAATAATACGTGCGCAGGAAGGTGTGATACGGCTCTCGCCCTTATACTTACCCTCTAACTGCTGACGTTCAAATTCACTGGAATGATGATCGAACCACAATCCGCATCCCTCTACGTACGGCACATTGGCAAGGCAGTCATTCTCATCTACCGGAATCAAACCATCCTGTAAATCCTTCGGGTGTGCGAACATCCACGAATCTATAATACCTGCTTCCTTCAATAGTGCACCACATGCAAGTCCGTCAAAATCCGAACGTGTTACTAATCTCATGTTCTTATGCCCTCCAATTCCCATAAATATATTCCATTATAACGCTATTTTTTCCATTCGTCTAGTCGATTCTTGCGAAGTTTATAATTCTTGATTGATTTTTTTCATCTGAACGCCCGATTCCTATGTGATCAACGGATTATTCACGCATTTTTCCATGATTATTCCCTCATCGATCTACAAATCAGTTCTTGAAGAAATGAGAAAGCCATATTATAATAGTGACATGCCTGCCGCCGAACTAAAAAGTGAGGGGGTAATTACTCAGAGGGAGCCACCATATATGGATCATTCATCAATCGTGCTGTCCGTTGTCGTTCCGGCATATAACGAGGCAGCGGTTATTTATGATAATTTAATTCATATCAGCGAGGTAGTTGCTGATTTCTGTCCGAGCTATGAGATCATTGTAGTGAACGACGGAAGCACTGATAATACATTCGCGGAAATCATGCGTGCGCGCAGGGAAGACCATGCAATCAAGCTCGTCAACTACCGTGTGAACCGCGGTAAGGGTGGTGCCATCAAAGAAGGTATCAACTTTGCTTCCGGAGAATATATCGCATTTCTGGATGCCGATCTGGATCTTCCGGCAGAACAATTAGAAGGTTTCCTGCATACTATTATCGAACAGAATGCGGAGATCGTCATCGGCTCGAAGCTGCATAAAGATTCCAAGATTGATTATCCACCGCTTCGCAAGATCATGAGCTATGGATATTATTTCCTACTGAAAATCCTGTTCCAGCTGGACTTAAAGGACACGCAGACCGGAATCAAGCTGTTCCGCGCGGACATACTAAAGCCCATCGCCAATATGCTGGAAACGACCGGATATGCATTTGACATTGAATTGCTTGCCAGAGCTTCGGCTTACGGCTTTGACATTGTTGAGATGCCGGTTACCGTTAACTACACGCACGGCGAAGACAACGGCGCAACACACATCCGGATCTTTGACATCATGGATATGTTCTTTGATACCATTCGAATTTATCTAAAATTAAAAAAAGAGGAATAGGACGCCTGGTCCTATTCCTCTTTTTAAGTCACGAGCTCCGATCATTCAGCTCCGTAAACAGCGGCGTCAGAATATTGATATACGACATGGCATCCATCATCCCGACCAATCCGTTTTCCAGACCGATCGTCCGGTTCCGCTGCTTCAGATAGACATCCAGAATGACCTGATCCTTCTCCATACGATATTCCAGACATCGTCTGTGACATTGATACCGGGCATGTCCCGATTCATCAACATATTCAAAATGATGTTCCGTCAGCCAGTCCTGCATCAGCTCCTCAATCTCTTCTGCCGAACAGACGACACGGAACATATACGTAGACTTCTCCTGAAGCGACATAGGATTCCCTACTGGCACAGGCGGGCAACCACCTGATTGATTACCTTGCCATCCGCCTTACCTTTCAGCTCCGGCATGATCGTCTTCATGATCATTCCCTTATTCTTACCGGCGATCAGATCCGCAAACTTCTCCTTCAGGAATGCTTCCACCTCATCTTCAGACATCAGGGAAGGAGCATACTCCTGAAATACCGCATATCTTGCCTGATACTGATCAAGCAGATCTGTGCGGCTCTCCGGACAGGTATCGATCTGTTCCTTCACACTCTTGATTTCCTTTAAGATTACCTGATTTACCATATCCTCAGGAATATTATCCCTGCATCCGGCATCAATTCCCGCTTTCTTTACGGCAGAGACCAGAGCGGATATACTGTCTTTCCGTTCCTTATCTCTGGCCTTCATTGCCGCCATCATATCCTTCTGTAATACTTCTAATGTCATTGTCTCCTCAATCCTTCCTGCTTATTATCTATGATGCAGCATCCAGTTCATTCACGAACTCCACTGCTGCCAGTGCCGCAACCGCTCCATCGGCAGCGGCCGTTGTCAACTGTCTTACCTGCTTGGTCCGACAATCGCCTGCCGCATAGATTCCTGCTACATTGGTCTTGCAATCCTCACCCGCATCAATATAGCCATAATCGTCTAATGTAACTAACGGCGCAAATACCGTATTGGCCGGCTCCTGCCCGATGGCAATGAACAGACCTTCCACCGGAAGCTCCTGTTCCTCATTGGTAACTACATTTTTAAGCTTCAAAGCGTCCAGCTGATCTTCCCCGATCAGATCTACAATGATCCGGTTAGTCAGGAACTCCACATTCTCCTTCTTCTGCAGACGCTCTACCAGAATTGCATTACCACGGAAGCTGTCTCTCCGATGGATCAGATAGACCTTCTCACACAGATTAGCTAGATATTCCACATCACCAAGTGCCGTATTCCCACCGCCATACACCGCTACCGTTCTTCCCCTGTAGAATGCACCGTCACAGGTAGCGCAATAGGAGATTCCCATCCCCACCAAGCGTTCTTCCTGTTCCATGCCGATCTTACGGTTCTTTGCTCCGGTCGCCAGGATCACAGTCTTTGCTTCGTAAGACATATCCCCTGCCTGAACGGTCTTATATGTTCCGTGATCTTCAATCCCGCTTACAGAAGCGGTTACCTGCTCTGCACCCAGAGCTATTGCCTGCGCATGCAGATCATTGGCAAATTGATATCCCGGGATCTTCTGAATTCCCGGATAATTCTCTACTTCCGATGCATTGATGATCTGTCCACCATACATCGCTTCCTCTAACATCAGTACCGTCTTGCCTGCCCGTCTGGCATAGATTGCCGCAGACATACCGGCTGTTCCGGCACCTACAATTACTACATCATACATATATAAATACCTACGCTTCCTCTATGAACTTCTGAAGATCCGGCTTCTGAAGCGCGCCAACCTGTTTCTTTGCCAGTTCGCCGCCCTTGAATACCGCAAGCATCGGAATGGACATTACCCGGTACTGTCTTGCCAGATCCGGATTCTCATCCACTTCCACCTTCACAACCTTCACATCTTCCATTTCATTCGACAGCTCCTCTACAATCGGTCCTACCATCTGGCACGGACCGCACCAGGTTGCCCAGAAATCCACCAATACCTTCTGATCTGCCTGTAATACTTCCTTCTCAAATTCCTCTGTTCCATGAATGTGAACTACTGCCATGTTCCTAACCTCCTTATTGTATTATCCGCCTTGTGTTACAAAACGGGATCGGTAACAGCCGGATCCCGTTTCTATTAGTATTCCCTCATTTTTATTATTTAATAACCTTGATCCAGCCTTCCGGAGCTTCCATTCTGCCCATCTGGATACCGGTTAAGGTATCATACAGCTTCTTGGTGATCGGTCCCATATCATCCATACCGCTTGGCAAGCAGATCTCCTCACCATGATTAACGATCTTGCCAACCGGCGAAATAACCGCTGCCGTACCACATAAGCCACACTCTGCAAAGTCCTTCAATTCATCGAAGTATACCTCCCGATGCTCAACCGTAAGACCAAGGTACTTCTCCGCAACATACATCAAAGACCGTCTTGTAATAGAAGGAAGAATACTGTCGGACTTCGGCGTTACCACCTTATTATCCTTGGTGATAAATAAGAAGTTCGCGCCGCCGGTCTCTTCCACCTTCGTCCGGCTTCCCGGATCCAAATACATATTCTCATCAAAGCCTTCCTTATGTGCCGTTACAATCGCATGAAGACTCATGGCATAGTTCAGACCTGCCTTGATATGTCCGGTTCCATGCGGTGCCGCGCGGTCAAAATCACTGACCTTGATCGTGATCGGCTTCGCGCCGCCCTTGAAATACGGACCTACCGGAGTCGTAAATACACGGAACTGATATTCATCTGCCGGCTTAACACCGATTACCGGATTATATCCGAACATATACGGCCGGATATAAAGCGTTGCGCCGGAACCATACGGCGGTACATATGCCTCATTGGCTTCTACTGTTTTAACAACAGCATCTATAAACTGATCCTTCGGAAATACCGGCATCTCCAACCGGGCTGCAGACTGCTCCATACGCTCTGCATTCAAGTCCGGACGGAAGCAGACAATATGTCCGTCCTCGGTGGTATATGCCTTCAATCCTTCAAAGATCGTCTGCGCATACTGCAGAACGCCGGCACACTCGCTCATAGTAATCGTGTCATCCTCAACCAATGCGCCATCATCCCATGCACCGTTCCTAAACCAAGATACATACCGCTTGTCTGTCTTAACATATCCGAATCCCAATGCTGACCAATCAATATCCTTCTTTTCCATCTCTTTGCACCTTCCTTATCTGTCTTCTTACTAATACTGTCATAATCATCCGTCAATACCGGACTGTCACTGTATATCCGTCATTCTCTGACTGATATGTCTTAACTTACATACTTTACGCATCTGACAGCCGTATATTCGGTGTAATTCTATACACCGCAATCATCTATAACATTGTAGCCCTTGACTTTCTCTCTGTCAATGAAAAGATTCTCCGAAACCCGCAGGATCTCTTCCGCGATCGCTTCCGGTTCCGGCACGATCCGTTCTGCCAGATCCGTATAATTGTAATAGGTTCCTTCCGGAACTACCTGCGCGATTTCCGACAGATCTAAATCATATCGATTCGCGACAAGTACAATGATACCTGCATGATGCAGATGGCGAACGATCTCTGCTACCGGCTCATTCCGGTTAGGCTGGTACAGATAGGTCTGTCTTCCGTGCATGGCAAGTATCCGCTCGATCTCCCGGATTTCCTGAACACTGAGCAGCAGACCGTCTGCCGGAAGTTCGACCACAACTGCTCTCTGTAACTTCAGCTTCGCGCGCATATCCCGATTGATCAAGAAGGAATCCTCCTTCTCACTCACGATCGAAGTAACCACTCCGCATGCCGAAGTCATATTCGTAACGCGGTCGATCAGGATCAATTCTCCCATTGTCTTGTGTTTTTTGAATTCATCCAGCACGATACTGCTGACAAACGCGAGGCTGCACTCCGCAATTTCATTTTTGCCAAGAGTGTCTTTGTGAATGTGATCTCCGGTATTTACATCGATGGCATGATGCACCTGCGTGATCACTCCGGGGATCAGCCTGGTTCCCAATTTGACAAAGAACGACTTCCCCTGATAGTACGGTTCATCATCCATCCAGAGGATCGAAGCCCGGCATCCCATTGCCACTTGCAGATCGCTGTCAGTTGTCAGAACACATCCGCGGGAGACATCCATTTCCCGGTCCAGACAGATGGTAACCGGCTGTCCCTTTACCGCAAGTTCCTGCTCCTGATCTCCCACCAATATCCGGCTGACACATGCTGTTTCCTGACTCGGAAGAACCGTCACAGCATCGCCGGTCCGGATCAGACCGGATTCAATCTGTCCTTGAAATCCCCGAAATGTACTGTCCGGTCTGCACACTCTCTGTACCGGCATATAGAATCCGGCTTCATGCGAGGACTCTTCAACATCCACCGTTTCCAGAAATGTAAGCAGAGTCGGACCGTCATACCACAAGGTATAACTGCTTTTTTCCGTTATATTGTCGCCTGCCGTCGCGGATACCGGGATCAGCTGTACATTCGGCAGTTCCAGACTCTCTTTCAGTTCGCGGATCTGCGATTCGATCTCATGGAATCTGGTCTCATCATAATCCACCAGATCCATTTTATTAATGGCAAATACAAAGTACCGGATACCCATCAGCGCGCAGATCCTGGCATGTCGTCTGGTCTGCACCAGAACGCCCTGAGAGGCATCGACCAGAATTACCGCAAGATCGGCAAATGAGGCTCCCACAGCCATATTTCTGGTATATTCTTCATGCCCCGGTGTATCTGCTACGATAAAGCTCCGATTCTCAGTTGTAAAATAACGATATGCCACATCAATGGTAATCCCCTGCTCCCGCTCTGCCATGAGACCGTCTAACAACAGGGAATAATCAATCTCGCCGCCCCGGCTTCCTACCTTGGAATCCAGAAGCAGTGCCTGTTCCTGATCTATATACAGCAGCTTGGAATCATAGAGAATATGCCCAATCAGAGTGGATTTCCCATCATCAACGCTGCCGCAGGTAATGAATTTAAGTAGTCCGCGCATATCAGAAATACCCCTCTTTCTTCCGTCGTTCCATACTACCGGTCTCTTCATGATCGATGACCCGGCTGGTCCGTTCCGATTCAACAGCACTAAGCGTCTCCTCAACAATAGCATCCAGCGTATCTGCCTCAGAATAGATACCTCCGGTCAGAGGATAACAGCCTAACGTACGGAACCGGACTTTACGCATCTGAACCTCTTCTCCTACCAGAAGGCGCATCCGGTCATCATCTACCATAATAATATTACCGTCCCGTTCCACCACAGGCCGTTCCTTCGCATAATATAATGGTACGATCTCAATATTCTCCCTGCGGATATACTGCCAGATATCCGCTTCCGTCCAGTTGGACAACGGAAATACCCGAATGCTTTCTCCCTTATGGATCCTTGTATTATATAATTTCCACATCTCCGGTCTCTGATTTTTCGGATCCCATGCGTGAGAAGAATTACGGAACGAAAAGATTCGCTCTTTCGCTCTGGATTTCTCCTCATCACGACGTCCGCCGCCAAATGCCGCCGTAAATCCATATTTATTAAGTGCCTGTGTAAGTGCCTGTGTCTTCATAATGTCGGTATAAGCAGCTCCGTGATCAAAGGGATTGATGCCTTTGGCGATCCCTTCCATATTGGTATAGACTAACATGGTAATCCCGTATTTCTCGGCAACATGATCGCGGAATTCGATCATTTCACGGAACTTCCATGTCGTATCAATGTGAAGAAACGGAAATGGCGGTTTGTCGGGATAGAAGGCTTTGAGTGCCAGATGCAGCATGACAGAGCTGTCCTTACCGATGGAATACAGCATTACCGGCCGATCGCATTCTGCCGCAACTTCACGGATAATATAGATGGCCTCCGCCTCCAATTTGTCAAGATGGGATAAGTTGTGCATATTCTATACCTCTCATAAAGTGACATTTCGTACTAATTGTAAATCAGTGACCGTGGACACACTTGCGCTTCGCTTCAAACGAGCCTAGTTACATGTGATCGTGTAAGATGCTTCAAAGGTGTTGCCGGGGCGGAGTTCATTGCCGTATTCCCGGTCAGCCAGGGAGCCGTCAAAGGATTCTTTGTCGCATCTGCCGTACCATGGCTCAATGCAGACAAACGGTGCCTGCTTACCGGCCGGCGACCAGATACCGAATAATGGCGAATCAAAGCAGACGGTCAGATATGGTTTTTGACCCGGTCCGGCAAGAGAAACCTCCTTTGCCTGCCGGCCCTCTATTACCAGCGCGTCCTCATCGAAAAGATGCTCTGTGATCCGCAGAGTACCGTCTTCCGTTTCCAGAATATGCCCTTCCGTCTCGATCAGACCGTTACTGCTCAATTTGCTGTAGGTCAGATTCTCTTTATTATCAAAGATCAGATAATAATCTGTCTGCTTCCCCTGCTGATCGATCGGACACATGAATGCAGGATGTCCGCCAATGGAGAAGTACATGATTTTCTTATCCGTATTCGTCACTTTCCAGATTACCTGAATGGTACGTCCGGTAAGCTGATAGCCGATCTCCAATTTGAATTCAAACGGATATGCGTCATATGTCTTCTCGTCCGACTTCAGTTCGAACCATATGCTGTTCTCGTCATGAAAAGTCATAACAAAGTCTCTATCTCTTGCAAAGCCATGCTGCGACATCGGATATGTCCTTCCATTATAGAGATACTCTTTATTCTTCAGACTTCCGACGATCGGAAACAGAACCGGAGACCTTCTTCCCCAATAGGCAGGATCTCCATGCCAGAGATATTCTTTTCCGGACGCAATGTCAACAATGCTCGTAAGCTCCGCTCCCGCATCTGCCATCGTCACACGAAGACCGCCGCTTTGTAAAGTATGTAAACCCATAATACGAACCTCCCTTGTATTCAACTATCTATGCACAGTATAGCACTATCCCGGCTTATTAGAAAGTATTAAAAAAGCAGGGAACAGATCCGGGGCATTCCGGTCCGTTCCCTGCCTGATGTTCTTATATAATACTATCATTCGAACAAGTCATAATGATGATCAGCCCTTGAAGAATTCCATCTCCTGCATGAGCACATCGGCATGCTCCTTTAAGAGAGAAGCTTCGCGTGCCAGCTCAGATACCGTAGTATTCAGCTCGTGAACAGAAGCAGATGTCTCCTCGGTACTTGCCGCATTCTCCTCAGAGATTGCGGACAGATTATTCATGGCATCCACCACAACCACCTTGGAAGAGTTACAATCTGCAGCATTGTTATTGATGCTGTCAACACCATTTACCGTAATCTGAATACCATCGATCAGACTCTGGATCGTATTGACAGTATTCTCGATGATCTCAAACTGCTGCTTATTGGAATTCGCTACTTCATCAGCTACGCTGACAGCCTCCCGTGACTTGGTCAGAAGCTGTACCATCTCTGCCTTGATCTCATTGGCTGATGTAGCGGAATCCGTTGCCAGCTTGCCAATCTCTTCCGCAACAACCGCAAATCCGCGGCCGGCATCTCCGGCTCTGGCCGCCTCGATCGAAGCATTCAGTGCAAGTAAGTTCGTCTGGGATGCAATAGAATCGATCGCATCAACCTTGGTAGAGATATTATCAACCGCAACGCCGGTAGCCTTGATCGTATCGATGATCCGCTCGATCGCAAGCGTCATCTCCTGCGAAGAACGCTCCAATTCCTGCAGTTCCTGCTGAGAACTCTGTGTTCCGCCGCTCATGGTCTGTGCCGCATTTGCGAGACCATCGGCATCATCCGTTACATTTGCGATATTCGTAGATATAACCTGAATATTCTCATTTGCGCTCTGGATCTCTTCTGCCTGCTGCCCGGCACCGGCAGCAATCTCATTCACTGCCTCTGAGATTCCATCCATGGTAACTGAGATCCGCTCCGCGGAACCGGATACCTCTGTCGCGTCATTTTCCAGATCATCCGCCGTAGTACGTACCGTTGCAACAATATCCCGCAGCTTATCAATTACCGAATTCACATTGCGGATCATGAATCCGAACTCATCCCTGCGATCGGTATACTGTTCTACATCCGTAAACCGTCCGTCAGCCAGATGCTCCAATGCTTCGTCGATCAAGGTGATCGGACGGTCAATACTGTTGCCGAAGATGATCGCGATCACAACCGCCAAAGCGGCAAGCACGATTCCAATCACAACCATGATGATTGCCGCGCGCTGGGAATCTGCCATAATTACGTTATACTCTGTCGATACCACGATCGTCCAGCCGGTCGTCGGTTCCTTCACAAAGGAAGTTACATATCTTTTTCCCTCATAACGCTCTATGAAGCTGCCTTCTGCGACACCGGAGCTCGCCTCATCAAATACCTCTCTGGAGCTCATATTGATCTCATCCTCTGCCGTCAGCTCCTGTGATGATAACGCGATCACGTTGCCGGTACTGTCCATAATGAAGATGATCTGCCCCTTACCGGCCTCATTCACAAGGATATCATGCAGATAAT
>JAFUAW010000142.1 GCA_017460485.1 Lachnospiraceae bacterium
AATGGCCTTATTGACAATAATCTTCGCCACATTCGGATTCTGCTCTAAGAAATACGTCATCTGCTCATTTACGATACTCTCTACCGCGGTTCTGGCAATGGCATTCCCTAATTTCTGCTTCGTCTGTCCTTCAAACTGCGGATCCTCGATCTTGATGCTGACAATGGCGGTCAGACCTTCCCGAAGATCATCGCCGGACAGATTGTCCTCTTTCTCCTTGAGCATCTTGCTTCCACGCGCATAATCGTTGAATACCTTCGTCATGGCACTTCGGAAACCGGTCAGATGCATACCACCCTCCGGTGTATTGATATTATTAACAAAGCTGTAAGTAGACTCATTGAAGGAGCTGTTATGCTGCAGTGCTACCTCTACATAGACGCCGTCCTTTTGTCCCTCACAGTAGATGACCTTATCATACAGCGCATCCTTATGACGGTTGATATACTCTACGAATTCCTTGATACCGCCTTCATAATGGAAGGTACGTTCGGTAACAGGTTCCGTCCGAAGATCCGTCAGATTGATCTTCAGCGCTTTGGTCAGGAATGCAGTTTCCCGCAAACGAACCTTCAGGGTATCAAAATCAAAGACCGTCGTATCGAAGATCTCTCCGTCCGGCTTAAATGTTACCTTCGTTCCGGTCTGATCTGTCTTACCGATCGCTTTCAACGGATAAATAACCTTACCGCGCTCATAACGCTGCTTATAGACCTTGCCGTCCCGGCTGATCTCAACCTCCAGCCACTCTGACAGCGCATTTACAACCGATGCGCCAACGCCGTGAAGACCACCGGATACCTTGTAGCCCCCACCGCCGAATTTACCGCCGGCATGAAGAATGGTAAATACAACCTCTACCGCCGGAATTCCTGCCTTAGCATGCATGCCCGTCGGTATACCTCTACCATTATCAATTACCGTCACGGAATTATCCGGATTGATAAATACATCGATCTGTGTACAAAATCCGGCTAATGCTTCATCTACCGCATTATCCACGATCTCATATACCAGATGATGTAAGCCTCTCTCTGATGTGCTTCCGATGTACATACCCGGACGCTTCCGGACTGCTTCCAGCCCCTCCAGGATCTGTATTTGATCAGCACCATATTCGTTTGCCATTTATTTACCTCCTGTTCCTATATAACAAGTTGTTATTATTATCTTATTTCAGATACTTCCTTATAATTTAAGGATCATTATGATCAAATGAACTTTCCTGATAGACATGTCCCTGTCTGACCCTGTATACCCGGTTGATCGTCATCCGCCGCTTGATGTAATCATCATAGCCGGTACAGGTAATGATGGTCTGAATATCATGGATCGACTGCAGCAGATAATCTCTCCGGTTCTCATCCAACTCCGACATCACATCATCTAATAGCAGGATCGGTGTATCATGGATCAGCTCCTTAACGATCTCGATCTCCGCTAATTTAAGGGATAATGCAGCCGTTCTCTGCTGTCCCTGAGAACCGAATCTTCGAACCTCGATATCATTGATATAAAAATTCATATCATCTCTCTGAGGTCCTATCTGGGTGGACTGATATTTCAGATCCATATCCCGCTTCGCCTGCAGCTGTTCTATATATTCATTTTCATCCACACTCTTTTCATATTCTATCCGAAGCTCCTCCGTACTGCCGGTCAGCTTCTTGTGGATAGAATACAACATATTGTTCAGCTTCTCTATGAATGCCTCTCTGGTTCTGATGATTTCCGTTCCATACTTGGCAAGCTGATAGTCCCATACATCCAGTGTACTTGTAAGGGACGGATTATAATAGATCTGCTTCAGCAGATTATTACGCTTATTCAATACCTGATTATAATTGGTGTAATTATACAGATACAGTTTATCTAATTGACAAAGCTCCAGATCCAGGAACCTTCTTCGCTCGGACGGTCCATTTTTTATAATACTTAAGTCCTCCGGCGAGAACAGGATCACATTCGCGATACCGAATAATTCCGCGCTCTTACGGATCGGTATACCGTCAATGGCAATCCCCTTGGTCTTATTCTTTTTCAAATGAATATCAACCTTATGATCGATCTCTTTCTTTTCCACAAAGGTCTTGATATGCGCTTCATCATGATCAAACCGGATAATCTCCCGATCTTTACTGCTCCGATGAGATTTGGTCGTGGCAGATACATAGATAGCTTCTAGGATATTCGTTTTACCCTGCGCGTTATCTCCATACAGGATCGTAGTACCGGAATCAAACTCGATATCCAGATTCTCATAATTACGATAATTATTCAATTTCAGTGATTTAATAACCATTATGCTATAATCTGTATGGATTCGCCCTGATATTCCACAATGTCGCCGCCTACTAATTTGCGTCCTCTCCGGGTATCCACTTCGCCATTCACTTTTACTTCACCATCCTGGATCACGATCTTAGCTGTCACGCCGGAATCCACAAGACCCGCCGCCTTTAATGCCTGTCCAAGCTTGATGTAGTCTTCTCTCAGTTTAATCTCTGTCATATATCCATCTTTCCTTATTACTCTTTATTATTGCTTCTCCAACTTAGATATCATAATACCATTCCGGTGTATTGCCAAAATACTCTGCTAACAGCTCTCCGAATTCATCCTTTAGTTTTTGACAGAATTCCGCCAATATCACAAGCTTTTTTATTGATTCTTCCTCTGATGCAGCACAAATGATAATCTGATCACTATCTATCTCAAAATTGCAACCGGAAATATTAAAGTAAAAGTAGAAATAATCCGGTGACGTCTGCGTTCGGTCTATCAATACTTCATAATAATAATTATGTTTATCAATGCAGGTTACATGATTCATACCGGGTAACAGACCTTTACGATCTCCCATAGTGAAATCCGTATTCTTAAAAGCTGCCTTAATTTTCTTTTTATCTGCCAGATTTGGAACGAATGGTGTATCAAAATGATCGGAATCCTTTTGAATTTTCCTGTCATCTACTTCTTCCAGCCTTTCATCCAGTAAATGCCGACATTCCTCTTTATACTTTTTATATTTTATCTTTTCTTCTTCTTCAAATATACAATTTCTGCCTTTGTAAATTGGAGAGCCTAAATATGGCTCTAACTTTTTTAATAGATCCGCAGTGTCCCTTGGTTTACCATCTGTTGTCACATCTATATCAATCGTAACAGTATTATATTTATTACCATCATCATACTCTCTTCTGATTGTAATTGAATTTTCATCTATATCATCATCCGAGCATAAACCAAACCAATCAATTTGTTCAAAAGAAATGATCGGCAATATATTAAAACCTCGCGGAACTTTGGAAGCTATTTCAAAGATGGAATTCCAATCCTCTTTATCCGCATTCTTATATCCCGTCATAAAGTTAGACAGAACCTCTTTTCGAAAACGCTGGTCTTCACATCGATACTTTTCCAAATTCGGATATTTATTTACAAGCTTATCTATTTTACACAAGTATTCTTCAAATCTAAATGAAATCTCTTTGTAATAAAGTCCCAGATCTTGTAACATATAATCCAGATAGTTCTTTGTATCTTTGAATTTAACTTTATCCGCTATATTAAATTTAAAATAATCTATTACTCTCATATATATCTTTTCATCGATTTTTAATATCGATGGTTACGATCGCTTTTCCGATACTGATAAACACATCAACGACTGCATTCTCATCCGGAACAAAGACCTGCTTCACATAGGTCTTATTACTTCCGACTTTATTGAAGAAATCCTTAATTGCCTTAATCTTAACCTGAACAGCTTTTCCAACCGGTACTGTAACGATCAACGGCTCCTCATTCGCCTTAACCGTATATTTCTCTTTCCCGATATGAATCACTGCCTTCGAATGATTTGGACTTGTTACATGAAAATATACATTATTTTCCATACTATATCTCCTTTACCTTTATCTATTCCCGGTGCCGACTTCCGCATAAATCTAAGCGGCGTAATTACTTATACATTCGCAGACCGGATATTTACCGGAAGGATCACATACCGGTAACTCTCTTCTGCATCCTTTAAGTAGCATGGTGCTTTCTCATTCATGAAATATATATCAACATCATCATTATCGATAACACGAAGGGCATCCATAATGAACTTCGGATCGAAGCCTATGATCAGTTCTTTTCCTTCTTTCTTGATACTGATATCTTCATTCATGGAACCGATATTCGTATCAATCTTAATATATAAGCTGTCATCCTTGATATTTAAAATGATCGGCTTCTTATCGGATTCTTTGATAAATAAGGTTGCACGGTCTATACAGCTTAACAGCTCTGATTTGTTGATAGTGATCTTGGTTGAATAATCATTGGTAAGCATCTGATTGATCTTATAATATTCTCCTTCCAGCAGCCGGGATACTACCTTGGTTACACCGAATTCAAACATAATATGGCGGTCTGTGAAATAAAGATCTACATAATCTTCTACGCCTCCGTCTAAGATCTTGCTGACTTCATTTAAGGTCTTACCCGGAACAACTACCTGGATCAATTCATTATCATCTTTAAGTTCTACATTGCGAATAGAGATTCTGTGACCGTCCAAAGATACTACCTGTAATTTGTGACCTTCGATCTTGAATAATTCACCACTCATTAACTTGGTGCTTTCATTTTCCACAGTTGAGAATATCGTTTGTCTTACTATTTCCTTTAATGTGAATTGTGTCAGACTGATTCCCTTTGAACGTTCTACATCTGGAATCGGTGTGAAATCTTCTCCTGATTTAGCAGGAATCTTCAAATTGGATTTTTCACATTTGATATGAACAGTATAATTCTCATCCACTTCAATCGTTACTTCACTGTTAGGCAGCTTGCGTATCATCTCATAAAAGAGCTTAGCATTGATAGCAACCTGTCCTCCTTCAATAATAGTTCCTTCTACATAAGTCTCTATTCCAATCTCCATATCGGTAGCTGTCATCTTAATCTGATCTCCAACCTCAATGAAGATACATTCTAAGATTGGAAGCGTAGTCTTATTGGAGACTGCTTTCATAACCATATTTATGGAACTTACCAGATTTGATTGTGAACATGTGATTTTCATAATGTGAATAACTCCTTTCGCTAATGCAACGCTTATCATTTTATCTAATAATTATAGATTTTAGAAGTAATCGTATTAGGGTATGTTCAAATCGTTCATAACCCTCTTAAGGCTTGATTATAAGCCATTCGTTATCTTGAATAATCATGTGTAACATCTTCCGTATTCAGGTGGATAACCTTATGATTATTCACAGGAAGAATCTAATCGATCATTTTCCTAAGATGGAATAATCTTCTTTTTAATAGTTTCCACAGTCTCATGAAGTTCTTCATCTGTTGATAAGTTATTCTTGATTTTCTCAACAGCGTGCATAATCGTAGAATGATCCTTATTAAAATAAGCTCCGATATTTTCCAGAGAGCGGTCGGTCATGGTACGGCACAGATACATGGAGATCTGTCTGGCTCTGGCGACTTCTCCTCTTCTGGAAGTGGATAGAATATCTTCCTTCGGAATACCGAGATGTTCGCTGACAACCTCTGTGATTACGGAAGGTGTGACTTCCCTTATATTATTTTTCGAAATGAGATCCTTTAATGTTTCTTTGGCAAATTCTACCGTGATCGGTGTATTGTCCAGCTTAGAGAAGACATTGATCTTATTTAGTGCCCCTTCCAATTCCCGAATATTAGATACGATGTTGCTGGCAATATATTGAATCACTTCATCCGGAATTGTGATATGATCGTGATCGGCACGTTTTCTTAAGATTGCCATACGGGTCTCATAATCCGGTGACTGAATATCAACCGGAAGTCCCCATTCCAAACGGGATTTGATACGATCTTCCAGATTCTCAATCTCTTTTGGTGCTTTATCAGAAGAAATGACGATCTGCTTGCCAGCTTCATGCAGCACATTAAAGGTATGGAAGAATTCCTGCTGGGTGGATTCCTTACCTATTATAAATTGAATATCATCCAAAAGCAGCAGATCAATATTCCGATATTTATTCCGGAAGTCTTCCATTTTATTCTTCTTCAAAGCTTCGATCAGTTCATTCGTAAAAGTCTCGCTGGTTACGTAGAGAACCTTCATATTTTTATTATGCTGTAATACGTAATGTCCTACGGAATGCATCAGGTGAGTCTTGCCCAGTCCCACACCGCCGTATAAGAATAACGGATTAAATGCCTCTGCCGGAGCTTCTGCGACCGCTACGCAGGCAGCATGCGCATGCCGGTTATTATCGCCGACGACAAAAGTGTCAAAGGTATAACGTGGATTCAAATTACTTTCTTCCATATTATATTCTGTATATAAGGAAGGAGAGGATGAAGAAGTCTCCTGTTCCTTGATATCATTCGGAGACAGGATAAAATAAATCTCATAATCCTCATATAATTCAAATTCCGTCTGAATCGCATCTTTAATATAGAGGTCATACAGTCGTTTTTTTAGGAAATCAATGCTCCGTTCATCAAACTTTTCATTGAGAATAAAGTAGATTTTATTACCGATTACATCATGAACCTTCAAAGGCCGCAGCCAAGTATTGATCGACATGGGAGATACTCCCTGATTTAATTGGATCGAATAAAGGATTTTATCCCAGTTTTGTTCAATTAAGTCCTTAATGTTCATAAAAACGCCTCGTATCGCTTTCTATTGGGTTACAAGGGTATAAAAATACCCTCATATACTATATACCAAAAATCGGATTTTAGCAAGGTTTATAGGTGTAAGAATATAAACGGAAATGTAAATACATTTTTAGATTTTTTTAAGAGTTATAAACATAAAATAAAGCTATGAAGAATGAGACAATCAACAGGTTAAGAAAAGGTTTTCCACAGAGTTATGCACATTTTGTGTATAAATTAGAAATATATAAATAAACAAAAAGGAATAATCCGGAAATAATTTTGATCATTTTTTTATTTTTTTCTTGACGGAATGCGTTTTTTTTCCTATACTAATTAAGTGTTTTTTCCTAAGAGTAAGGAGGTGTAAAGAATATGAAGATGACATTTCAGCCAAAGAAGAAATCTCACGCAAGAGTTCACGGCTTTAGAAAGAGAATGCAAACTGCAAACGGCAGAAAGGTATTAGCTGCAAGAAGAGCAAAAGGTAGAAAGCGTTTATCTGCTTAATGTGAGTACGGTCGCAGTCATGCGGCCTTTTCTTAACCGGGAATAAAGCATTATAATATGAAGAATTATATTTCGTTAAAAAACCGTTATGAATTCGGTCACGTATATCAGTGCGGCAAATCCTTTGCCAATAAGAACCTGGTGATATACGTTGTGGAGAATAGTGGTAAGAACAATCGACTCGGAATATCGGTGAGCAAGAAGGTGGGTAATAGTGTTGTAAGACATCGTATTACCAGATTGATCCGGGAATGCAACCGATTACATCAGAAGGATATGAAACAGGGGTATGATATTGTTGTTGTAGCTCGTGTATCTTCCAAGGAAGGTAATTATTATGATATCGAGCGTAGTTTTATTCATCTGATGCGGCTTCATGGTATCTGGAATCTTGAATGATCAGAAATGAGGTATTATATATGAAAAAAGTGATGATATGGTTGATTCGTTTTTATCGAAGATATTTGTCACCCCTCAAGGGGCATGGAACCTGTAAATACTATCCGACGTGTTCTCAGTATGCAATGGAAGCAATTGAAAAATACGGCGCAGGAAAAGGCACATTGCTTGCAGTCTGGAGAATACTAAGATGCAACCCGTTCTCCAAGGGTGGATACGATCCGGTTCCGTAGTTTAAGGAGGTAACTATGATTTTAACTGCACAAACAGGAATATTATATCCTTTTTGTTGGCTGTTAGGAAAGATTCTGAACTTTATCTATATTGGTCTGGATTCCATGGGAATCGCGAATCTTGGTTTGTGTATCATATTTTTTACCCTGGTTGTGAAGTTGATCCTCTTGCCGTTTACATTAAGACAGCAGAAAGGTTCGAAGATTAATCAGTATATTCAGCCGGAGATTCAGAAGGTTCAGAAGAAGTATCGTAATAAACAGGATCAGGAATCCATGATGAAGCAACAGCAGGAGATGCAGGAAATATACCGTAAATATGGTACCAGCATGACCAACGGATGTCTGCTTTCCTTCATACAGCTCCCGATTATCTACGCATTGTACCGGGTTATCTATAATATTCCGGCTTATGTAGATTCGGTAAAAGAGATGTATGATCCGATCTCTGCCGAGATTGCCAAGATTCCGGATGTTGTAACAAAGCTTTCAACATTTGTAACTGATGAGAAGATCACAACTGCACAGAGAGCTGTTAATACATTGTCGAAGCTGGATTTGAACGATATCCCTTCGAATTATACACTTGCAGATTATATTACGAATATTGTATCACAGTTCTCTCATAATCAATGGATTACATTCGGCGAGCAATTCGCGGCTTCCAATACATCCTTGCAAAGCGCGATCGACACGGGTGTAGCCCAGTTTGACAAGTTAAATACATTTCTGGGAATGAATATTTCCGAAGCACCGGGCTGGTTCTTTTCCGGCGGACTTCATTTTACACCGGCAATGATTATCCCAATCCTTGCCGCATTATTCCAGTTTTTAAGTACATTTGTTATGCAGAAGTCGCAGCCTTCCAATGAGAATGCGGATCCGACTACTGCGCAGACAGCGGGAATGATGAAGTCCATGACATATACGATGCCGCTGATGTCTCTGTTTTTCTGTGTAAGCCTGCCGGCAAGTATTGGTATCTATTGGACCGTCAGCGCATTGCTCAGTTTCTTAACACAGCTGGGTGTGAATCTCTATTATGATAAGATCGCCGATAAGGAAAAGATCTTAGAGAAGCAGATGGAGAAGGCTAAGAAAAAGAATGCAAATAAGAAGCCGAAGAAGTCCTTTACGGAACGCATGATGGAAGCAGCCGGAATGGCTGATCAGAATAAGACTGCATCATCTACGAACAGCGTTGCAAATACCAGTTTGAAGAATTATGTAAGTGCCGGATCGGATGCGGATTCCGATGGTTCAGGCAGCAGCCGGCCAAGTTCGGGAGCTTCTTATAAGAAGGGAAGTATTGCTTCCAAAGCGAATATTATGCAGCAATATAACAACAGTCAGAATGATAAGTAAGACAGTGTCATATGGCGCGATAGAACATTAGTCTGGATAGGCTTAAAGTAATTAGGAGGGACATAAATGGAATATGCAGAATTCAAAGCCAAGACCTTAGATGATGCTTTGGTGGAAGCAGCTCAGTCTTTGGGAGCAGCAGGTCTTGATGAATTAGAATATGAAGTTATTGATAAAGGAAGCAGCGGATTCTTAGGAATCGGATCCAAGCCGGTGATCATTAAAGCAAGAAAGAAAGAGGATGAGAAGACTTCGTTTGTTGACATTATCCAGGATTTCTTGGATCATCTGTTCCGGGTTATGGGTATCGATACCAAGGTCGTGATCGACTATAATGAAGAAGAGAAGACCATGAACATTGATCTTAGCGGAGATGAAATGGGTGTCCTGATCGGTAAGAGAGGACAGACCTTAGATGCTTTGCAGAAGATCACACAGTCTGTTGTGAATAAGAATAGTGAAGAATTCATCCGTGTCAAATTAGATACTGAGAATTATCGTGCAAGAAGAAAGGATACCTTAGAGAACCTTGCAAGAAATATTGCTTATAAGGTTAAGAAGAGCAGAAGACAGATCGTATTAGAGCCGATGAATCCTTATGAAAGAAGGATCATTCATTCCGCTCTTCAGGATGATAAGTTCGTAAGCACCAGAAGCGAAGGTGAAGAGCCGTTCCGTCGGGTTGTAGTATTCTATAACAGAGGCGCAAAGCAGGATAATCGCCAGTAAGTAACTATAAGAATATCCGATTATTAAGAAAGAGCTGTTGTGAAAGGACTGCTGTTATTTTACATGGCTCTTTCTTTTTATTTCCACAATATGTATAATGGACGGTAGAGAGATATATAAGAAAGGAATCGTGATCTGTTATATGGAATCGAATCAGAGTCATACCGTGAAAAAGAAGAAATGGAATGTTCCCGTAGAAGGAATTATGATCAGTATTTTAACAGGCTGGTTTTTGGCTTCTATAATTTGGGGAAATTATAAGCAGATATTTAACCGACAGTATCCGCTGGAGGTGTCTCTATTATCCTGGATCTTTATAGTTGCCGGGATTTCCGTTGTTATCGGTATCGTATATTATATTCGCAAACCGATCGCAAAGGTAATCATGTTCTTTTCCGTATATATCTATATGATCCTGTGTGCGTTGGAGAGCTTTGGATATCGATATTTTCAGGAAGTGGCAGGAGAGGATGAGGCTAAGTTCGAACAATTATGGCTGCAGCGGGGATATGATGCGGACAGTTATTTTAATAATGTAGGCAGTGTTATGCTGATTGTGATCTTATGCGGGATCATGGTACTTGTCTTTCTGTATGTCAAGGAGGATCTGTTCTCCTTATTTCAAAAGATCAAGATAAAAAAATGGCAGATGTATACGGTCGTTGGTTTATGTGGAATCGGAATTTTCCTGCTGGTTATGTTCATGACGATATATCGATATAAGAGTTATATGAATTCCACATATGACTTTGGATTATTTGCTCAAATGTTTGCGCATATGCGGGCAACCGGCAAGATGAATAATACGGTTGAGCTGAATACGCTGGTCTCACATCTGGGAATTCATTTTTCTCCGATCTTCTATGTGCTTCTTCCGATTTATTATGTATTTCCTTCCGTGTTCACTTTAGATGCGATCCAGGCATTGTTGACGGTGCTTCCGATCATTCCGATCCTGCTTCTGTCTCGCAAATTCAAATTCAATCATTGGATCACGATGGGAATTGTATTATTGTATTCGGTTTATCCGGCTGTAACCGGGGGTTCGCTTTTTGATATGCATGAGAACAGCTTTCTGACCTTTCTGATCTTAATGGTATTCTGGGCGATGGAAGCAGATCATACGGTCTGTCTGATCATTTTTACAATACTGACATTATTTGTCAAAGAGGATGCTTCTTTTAATATTCTGATCATCGGTCTGTATTATCTTGTATCCAAGAAAGCGGCAATCCGCGGGTCGATCCTGTCAGTCTCCGGTGTTGTATATTTTTTCTTGTCCCGGAAGATTATAGAGGCATTCGGTATGACACATGTATGGCAGTATCGGACAGCATTGTTCGCGAATCTGTACTATAATGATAATAGTGACAGCATGTTCCAGATCATTTATACATTATTTACGAATCCGGCTTATACGATCGGTCAGATCGCCAGCAACGGGATGAGTACGGTCATGCCGAAAATCGAGTATCTTTGCATTATGCTCATACCAATTCTGGTTCTCTTATTCTCTATGAAGAAGAATTATTCCAGATTAATATTGCTGATTCCGTTTTTGTTATTCAATCTTCTGACAACATACAACTCCCTTCAGAGCGTAATATATCAGTATAATTACGGAGTCTGTGCCATGATGATCTTCATTATGATGCTGAATATCAGGGATATGGATCAGGAGAAGTTAAAGACCGTATTATCGCTTTCTTTGATCTGCACAAGTCTGATGTTCTGCGGAACGATCATTTCCAGAACTCAGAATATCATGAAGCATTATCATGATAATAAGGTTCTGTATGACCGGGCAAATGAGATTCTTTCCCAAGTACCGAGGGATACCTCGATCGCTGCGTCTAACGGATTGATCCCTCATTTGAGCACCACCTTGGAATTATACGATCTGCTGGATACGTATAAAGATGATATTAGACAGTGGAAGGGAGAAGACTACGAACCGGAAATGAAGCAGGTGGATTATGTAGTTGTCTATTCGTGGGAAAGGGATCTTGAAGGCTTTGAAGAGATCATGGAATCGGGGGACTACCGGCTCATGAATGCAGAGGGCGAGATCATCAATATCTATCAGAGAGTGAACGGCTCGGATCAGGTATCTTCAAAATAAGGAGCTCATCATGTTATATAAAAATGATACGATCGCGGCGATTGCTACCGGTGCGTCAAATGCAGGTATCGGGATCATCCGGATCAGCGGAGAACATGCGCTTGAGGTTGCAGACCGCTGTTTTCGCGCCAAAAATCCGAATAAAAAAATAATTACGACTCCCGGATATCATGCTGTCTATGGAAATGTGACGGATGGCGATGTGGTTATGGATGAGGCTGTTTGTCTGGTTATGAGGGCACCGAATTCGTATACGACAGAGGATGTAGTTGAGGTTCAATGCCATGGCGGTACGATTCAGCTTCGGCAGATTCTGAAGGTTATTCTCAAGAACGGAGCCAGAGTGGCGGAGCCGGGAGAATTCACCAAACGTGCTTATCTGGGTGGCCGGATTGATATTACGCAGGCGGAATCCGTTATGGATATGATCTGTGCGCAAAATGAGCTGGCAGCCCGGTCTTCCGCAGCGCAGCTTCAGGGAGCACTGTCTGATAAGATCCGGGAGATCCGTTCCTTTGTGCTGGAAAATGTAGCATATATTGAATCGGCATTAGATGATCCGGAGAATTACAGTCTGGACGGATTCTCTGAAGAGCTGTATCAGCAGGTGGAGGCAACCTCTTCTGAGGTTCTGAAGCTGCTTGGTACTGCAGAGGAAGGCAAGATGATCCGGGAAGGCATCCGTACGGTAATCCTTGGTAAGCCGAATGCTGGCAAATCTTCATTTCTGAATCAGCTTCTTGGCGAGGAACGAGCGATTGTTACAGAGATTGCCGGCACGACAAGAGATACCTTGGAAGAAGAGGTTATGGTGCAGGGAATCCCGTTAAAGATCATAGATACTGCCGGTATTCATGAGACCGTGGACATTGTGGAAAAGCTTGGTGTGGAAAAAGCGAAAAAAAGTCTGGAGGATGCTGACCTTGTAGTCTATATTGTTGACGGGTCAAGAGTACTGGATCAGGATGACGCTTATATAATGAAGCTTCTTCAGGATCGGAAGGTAATCATTCTGATCAATAAGATTGATGTGGAACAGGTTGTGGACAAATCGTGGATAACCGCGAATATTATAGCACCGATGATCGAGATCTCTGCAAAGACCGGAGAAGGTCTGCAGGAATTCAAAGAAGAACTGACTAAGATGTTCTTTCATGGCAAGCTGTCTTTTAACGATCAGGTATATATTACGAACCTTCGTCATCGGGAGGCACTGTCGGAAGCGGATCTTAGTCTGAAGCGGGTTCTTGATAGTATTCGTGCCGGAATGCCGGAGGATTTTCTGACGATCGATCTGATGGCGGCATACGAACAGCTGGGGACGATCCTTGGAGAACAGCCGGAGGATGATCTGGCGAATGAGATATTCAGTAAGTTCTGTATGGGTAAATGATTATTATTGACTCGAATCTGTAGTTGATATTATTTGATGCAAATATGAATTTAGGTATTATAATAGCAGGAGGTGCGGGATGCCGCAGATAGAGGAACAATATGATATTGTAGTTGTCGGTGCCGGTCATGCGGGCTGTGAGGCGGCTCTTGCGGCGGCGAGGATGGGGCTTAATACCATTCTGTTTACGGTCAGCATGGATAGTGTTGCTTTGATGCCGTGTAATCCGAATGTAGGCGGCAGCTCCAAAGGGCATCTGGTACGGGAAATTGATGCCATGGGCGGAGAAATGGGCAAGAATATTGATAAGACATATATTCAGTCTAAGATGTTAAATGAATCCAAAGGTCCGGCCGTGCATTCTCTTCGTGCGCAGGCGGACAAGGCGGAGTATTCCCGGGCTATGCGGATGACTTTGCAGAGAACCGATCATCTGACGCTGCGGCAGGCGGAAGTAAGTGAACTGATAGAAGGGGACTGTAAGGAAGCAGCAGAAGGGTCGGAGCATTCCGTGTGTACGAAACGGATCATCGGTGTGCGTACTTTATCCGGCGGAACCTATTTTGCGAAAGCTGTAATCTTATGTACGGGAGTATATTTGAAAGCCCGCTGCATCTTCGGAGATGTCAGTAATCCTACCGGGCCGAATGGTCTTCAGGCAGCAAATCATTTGACACAGTCCTTAGTGGATCTGGGGATCAAAGTTCGTCGGTTTAAGACAGGTACACCTGCCCGGATTGATAAACGAAGTATTGATTTTTCCAAGATGATAGAGCAGAAGGGGGATGAGCATATTGTTCCTTTCTCCTTTACCAACACGGAAGAAGATATTCGTCGGGAACAGGTATCGTGCTGGCTGACATATACCAATGAGACCACGCATGATATTATTCGGGCAAATATTGACCGGTCTCCGTTATTTTCCGGTATGATCGAAGGTACCGGTCCGAGATACTGTCCTTCGATTGAAGATAAGGTCATGAAATTCCCGGACAAGGATCATCATCAGGTATTTATTGAGCCGGAAGGAGAGTACACCAATGAGATGTATATCGGCGGTATGTCCAGCTCTCTGCCGGAGGATGTTCAGTATGCTATGTACCGCAGTGTTCCGGGATTGGAGAATGCGAAGATTGTTCGGAACGCGTATGCGATCGAATATGATTGTATTGACGCGACGCAATTAAAAGCATCACTGGAATTCAAGGAATATGAAGGGTTATTTGCCGGAGGTCAAATAAACGGCAGCTCCGGATATGAAGAGGCGGCCGCGCAGGGCTTTATGGCGGGTGTGAACGCCGCCCGCAAGATCAAAGGGTTAGAACCGATAATACTGGATCGTTCACAGGCGTATGTAGGTGTACTGATCGACGATCTTGTTACCAAAGAGACCTTGGAGCCGTATCGTATGATGACATCCCGTGCGGAATACCGGCTGTTGTTAAGACAGGATAATGCGGATCTCAGACTGACGGATATCGGTCATGAGATCGGATTGATCGACGAAGATCGCTATGCGCATTTTTGCGCAAAGCGGGCAGCGATCGAAGAAGAGCTTAAGAGACTGCAGTCGGTAGTGATCGGAGCCGCGAAGAAGAATCAGGAATATCTGGAATCGGTGGGCAGTACTCCTTTGAAGACGGCAGCTTCCTTAAGTGATCTGATCAAGCGGCCGGAGCTTAATTACGATCTGGTTGCTCCACTGGATCCTGATAGGAAAGCACTTCCGGCGGACGTGATCGAGCAGGTAAATATCAACTTGAAATATGAAGGTTATATTATCCGCCAACAACAGCAGGTAGCGCATTTTAAGAAGCTGGAAAAGAAACGGATACCGGATTCCGTGAATTATGATGAGATTCAGAATCTTCGAAAGGAAGCAAGGCAGAAATTAAGCCAGATCCGTCCTTCTTCTGTCGGTCAGGCGTCCCGGATCTCCGGAGTATCGCCTGCTGATATATCGGTTCTGCTGATCTATCTGGGCAATTAATGAATGCTAGGTATTCGGGTACTTATTTTAGGAATGTTATTTTGGGAAATGAAGCGTTGATTGCCACAGGAATGTAAAGAACCCATATATTGATAATAGGTTTTAAGATGATAAAGTTATAATTGATAGGGTTGTAATCAGTATGAAAAAATTACACGAGAAGGCATCAAAACTTAATATTGAATTGGATGAACATCAACTTAGTCAGTTCCGTCAGTATTATGAGATGCTGATTGAGAAGAATAAAGTGATGAATCTGACCGCAATCACGGAATTCGAAGAAGTAATCGATAAACACTTTATGGACAGTCTGCTTCTTACCAATGTCATGGATTTGAGTAGTGTGAAGACAGTGATCGATGTTGGTACCGGTGCCGGGTTTCCGGGAATTCCGCTGAAATTAGCTTTTCCACATCTTGAGGTTACACTTCTTGATTCTTTGAATAAACGGGTCGGATTCTTAAATGAAGTGATAGATGCGTTGTCGCTCTCCGGAATTCAGGCTGTTCATTCTAGAGCAGAGGAGGGAGCAAGAAATAAGGCATATCGGGATCATTTTGATCTGTGTGTTTCCAGAGCGGTTGCCAATCTTCAAGTTCTCTCGGAATATTGTCTTCCGTATGTCAGACTGGACGGGCATTTTATATCCTACAAATCCAAGGATATTGAGGAGGAGCTTGCGCAGTCCAAAAATGCGATCCATATATTAGGCGGATCATTGGAACAGACCTATAGCTGCCCGATCCCCGATACGGAGATCCTTCGGCAGTTCGTGATTATCCGTAAGGTGCAGAAAACTCCGAAAGCGTATCCTAGAAAAGCTGGAACTGCAGCTAAGTCGCCAATACAATAAAAAGAAAACCACTGGACAATTTAAGTCTAGTGGTTTCTTCTTTTTTCCCTTCGTTTTTCCCGTAGTTCTAACTTACGGTTACGGATTGTCTCTACTTCTGATTTGGGAATCGGTGCGATTCTCTTTACAGCGAAGGTCTGACCTTTATTCGATAATTTGAATTTGATGGTTCCTTTCTGATATCCGTGATACCAGCACTTTCCGACGCCCAGATATTGATTCTGATTATTGGAGAACCAGTCAATCTTTTTGTTTAACTTCCGTTTACACTTGTAACACCGGAATTCGCCGAAGTTCTCATCTTCTATAAGATAGATCTTATCATCAAATCCATGCGAGATATGTTCCGCATAATTGCGGTGATAAGAGTGTATCTCATGTTCCTCGTCCGTCGGCGCGTGATAGTAATCGTAGGTATATTGATCTTTCAGATTCCGCTTCGACAGCTTCTGGAAGACATAGGCGGTGTATCGCGCATCATTGATGGCGGTATGGAAGCATTCCTCTTGTGGAATGTTCAAGGTTTCCACTGCTTTTTCCAAACGGCAGGGACCCGGATCCGGATAGTATTCTCCGAAGATTGCCTGAATATCATAATACCGTAAGGGCTCATCCGAGGTTTCCATGTAATAATACTCCATATTCTTTTGGAGCTGCGTGATATCACTGGTTCCCCATGTGCCGAATACAAAGTCATCTCCACACCATTTCTTGAATTCCTTACATACTACTTCAAATGGCCGTCCGGTTCTTAAGACGGATTCATCATAATTCAGCATCTGGCGGATATGATGATGAAGAGTTTTGTATACTCGAGGCTTTACTATGCTGTTGTATTCGTCGATGATCGCGAAGCGGTCATTTAGTTTGACGGCTCCGATCTCAATGATCTCAAATGGAATGCGTGGGTTCTCATACTCGGGACCATGCGGACATTGATTCCATTCCAGATCGAACAGAATATAGTTCATGTCTTTTGTGTTGGGTACGAAGTACTGTTAAGAAGGCATTCTCGTAATCTTGGAATTTGTCTCGCCTTCTAAGGATCTGTGAATATTCGTCAATGCCTCATTCGTCCGGGCGGTAGCGATCTTGTTATCCCCTGCCATCTGAACAACCTGCTTGGTAATTCGGTCATTGCTGTTCACAACGCGTACCATGTTCTCCTGATTCTTTTTCACGATCAGCTTCGTACAAAGCTTCTGCTGTTCAACTAATTCTTCATTTAATCGTATATTATCCGCTTTCAGAGCTTCTACAACTGCCGTCAGCTCCTCTAAGCGTTGATTCATGGATAATTCTTCCCGCTTGGCAACGGAATACAGTCCTTTCTCGACCTTGGTCAGTTCAGACTGCTTATCATAAGAACGGTTCGCAATCTCATCAACCTTACGAATAATGCTGTCTACGAGGAAATACGTATCTACTACGACAATCAATCCAAAAGAAATGATCAATTCGATTCGTTCCGGCATTGTCGCAACCAGATAGATCATGGTCATAAGCGCTGCCATCATTGCAACAGAACTGATCAATAAATTTGTCTTAATTCTTTGTTTCATGATTGAAATTACCCCCGTTAATATATGTGATTTCAATTAATTCATCTTAGATTACAATAAGATCACAGTAACGTTCCTGGGCGGATTCGAACCGCCGGCCTTCCGCTTAGGAGGCGGACGCTCTATCCTGCTGAGCTACAGAAACAGATAATGAAATATCAAATGACATTCACATCATTTCTATTTTATATAAAAATCCTGCAATCGTCAAGATATGGTTTCATCCCGATGCGGATAATCATCCGGCAGGATGAGATACCCCTGAAGCCAGATAATCCCTTTGAATCTGCGGCCGACAGCCGGTTCGCCCATAAGGTCTTGGTCATGGATCAGAACATCGATCTCTATTCCGTTTGCCTGAACCGTCATGGTATGAAGAGTGGAATTGGTAAGCTGATTTAATTCCATCGAATATCTTGTTATCGTTCCCATAATGGAATATTCTTCGCTGTTGGAACCGAAAGGAATGATATAGGAATCCACGATGGAATAGATATCTTCATCCTTGGATCGCTTGGATACGGAAGAGTATAGATCTATGTCTGCTAATGTCAAGCTTTCTACTGCATCCATGTCTCCGTTTCGCGCTGCAGAGATCAAGCGTCCTCGTTTTTCCTCCCGGGACTTCTGCTTGTTTTTCTCTAGATCTCCTTTCTCTTCAAAGCCCAGAATAATCACACCCTCGGTAGATAATCCGCTGTATGCGACTTCGGTCAATATCGGTTCATATGGACAATGATGTGCATACAACTTATAATCGAGGATATTCTGGACATGGAAGATTAGGGGGATTCCCAGATTGGAATTGTTGCTGACACCGGTGTATGCCAGACGATCAGAACATAATTCCAAGAACATAGATTCTTCGCTTGTCTGACCGGAGCCGTAGTAATATGGAAAATAGTATTCCATGACGAAATACTCTTCTGGATGTGCAGTATTCGGATATTCCCCTATCACACTGATTCCATAACCGCTACCGAGATCCTTTTGAAATTGAGCCAGATAGGATCCGTATTTTGTGCTTTGCACTGATCGGTAGGTAGGATTTTTGATTATTTCCCTTAGGATCAGATTGAGCTCCAGAAGATTGTTTATTTTATTGTAACCTATCGCTCGTAAATAATGATTCATAGGTTCTCCTTCGTCTATTCCGCAAATGCGTCCTTCATGTTAATGGCATTCTTTAATGCTTCCTTTTCTTCTTCCGATAAGGCAATATAGGATTCGCCGTTAATGATCTCCTTTACATAAGTATAGCAGCCCTCCCGGCTATGCATACAATTCATAAGGAATCCGTTATTCCGATCATTCAGCATGGCCAGAACAAAGCTTAATGTTCCACCCATTTCTTTAAAAGCATCATACTTAACAATTCCGATCTTGCTGTAGGAGGATCGGAATTGCCGCTTCAGATTCTTGATCTCCAACGCATGCTGTGTCGCAATCTGCTGCATAATATCCAGTTCCGCAAAACGTTCATAAATAACCTGTTCTAATTCATCTCCGTTCTTGCCCTGCATGAACTTTTTGTATCGTTTATCCAGCTTCTTAACATTCACAAGAAGGATGATACATAATACAATCAAGGCAATTACCAGAACGATCAATCCGATAATAATGTAACCCGGGTCGATGCCGATCATATCAAATATAGAACTCATAATGAGCCCTCCTTCGAATCTTTTGTTTAAGTATATTATTATATATCCAATTCTAGTATGTATAGTTTATTTGCGTATTTCCTTCAGATGATCGATCAAGCCGTCTAATTCATCTATGGAATAATATTCGATCTCAATCTTGCCGCGTTGATTGTCTTTTGCGCGGATCGTAACTTTGCTGCCCAGAATATTCTTGAGTTCTTCCTCTGTTGCTGTATAGAGAGAAGAATGGTCAAGCTCCTGTTTCTGCCTGCTGTTGTCGGATACTCCGTTTAAGTATTTTTTTACCAGTGCTTCTGTCTGGCGAACAGACAGATTCTCATCAAAGACTTGACAAGCTGCTTCGTATTGAAGCTTAGGATCTTCTAGTGCGAGAAGTGCTCTGGCATGACCGTTGCTGAGCTTCTCGTCGATTACCATCTGCTGAACTTTGTCGGTCAACTTTAAGAGACGCAGGGTATTTGTTATAACTGTACGGCTCTTGGATACACGTTCTGCCAATTCATCCTGTTTTAAAGAGAATTCCTGAATCAGCCTTTGATAGGCAAGTGCTTCTTCAATCGGATTTAGGTCTTCCCGTTGGATATTTTCGATCAGGGAGATTTCTGCAATTTCCTGTTCATTATATTCACGGACGATGACAGGTACTTCTTTTAATCCGACCAGGCGGGCAGCTCTCCATCGGCGTTCGCCGGCAATGATAAGGTTGGACTTATTCTTTCTGGTTACGATGATTGGATCGATAACTCCATATTCTTTAATGGAATCTGCCAGTTCCTGAAGGGGATCCTCTTCAAAATTCTTACGCGGCTGATCCGGATTGGGTTCAATGTCCGTAATCTTCATTGTCTGAACAAGGGAACCTTCAGGAATATTTTCCTGAACAGACGGTTTTTTCGAAGAAGCGGAACTTGTCTTTAATCCGTTTCCAGTGGCTTTCTTATTACCTGAGGTGTTCTTACTTTTATTTGTTTTCGGGGAATCTGTAGGAATCAATGCATCCAAGCCCCGACCTAATCCTTTTTTTGCTGCCATGACGACATTTCCTCCTGATTATATATTCGTGATCACTTCATCAGCCAGTAATCGGTAGCTTTCCGCACCTGCCGACCGGGAATCATATAGATTGATCGGAAGTCCATGACTTGGTGCTTCGGCAAGTCGTACATTTCTTGGAATGATCGTCTTGTATATATTCTGTTTCAGATTGTCTTTGACATTCTCTACGACCTGAAGAGAGAGGTTGGTACGTGAGTCATACATTGTAAATACCACACCTTCAATGGTCAATTTCTTATTTAGTTTCTGTTGAATCAATTCAATGGTATATATTAATTGGGAGAGTCCATCCAAGGCAAAGAATTCACATTGAATCGGAACCAGTACGGTATCGGCTGCAGTCATGGAATTGACGGTAAGCAGTCCAAGTGCCGGAGGACAATCAATGATGATAAAATCAAATTTATTACGGATTTTCTGCAAATTCTGTTTTAGTATGTACTGCATATCCGGAACACCGACGAATTCTACTTCGGCTCCGGCGAGCATCCGATTCGCCGGGATCAGGTTCAGATCCGGAATTACATTTACGATCATGCATTGTCCGATATTGCATTCATCGCACATCAGATCATAAACGGTATATTCTAGATTGTTCTTATCGACGCCTAGTCCTGTGGTCATATTTCCCTGCGGATCCATATCAACAGCCAGTACCTTCAGACCCTTTTCTGCAATGCATGCAGCTAGATTAATAGCAGTTGTTGTTTTTCCTACGCCTCCCTTTTGGTTGGCAACGGCAATTATTCTTCCCATTTTGTATCTCCCATATCTTTTCTTAAACAAGAGTATAGCATTTTTGTATGGACTGTTCCATAGGAAATTTGTTTTTTTATAAATACGATCAAAAAAGTCACGAATGTTTCACGTGAAACATTCGTGACTTTTTGAATCACTGTATGTGTGTTTTGATTAGTCGTCCAGTCGAAGTGAGAATTTACCGGATGAAGATGGAGTCTCATCATCTGAAGAGTCCTCCGTGTCGTCGTAGTCTTCCTGATCATCATAATCAGATGAATCAAAGTCATATGATCCAGATCTCGTAGAGTAATCATTGTCGTTGGAGGAAGGATATGAATCATCACTGATATTCTTTTCAAAATCAGACATCGAAGGATATTGGCTGGGTTCGTAAGGAGTAAATGCCTGACCGGTTGGAACTGAGGTCGGAGACTGCGACGGAGGTATTGTACCCTGATATGCAGGTATGTCCGGAGCATCCTTTTTGACAATTCCATAGATAATCAGGAAAATGATCAAACCAACAAATGCAATAATAATTATGATTCCGGCCGGATACATAAATGCCATTGTGTAACTGGTGTCTGCATCGATAACATATGGATAACAATATTGTTCGGCTTCCTGTGCGGAGAATCCCATTTGCTGTAAGGCTGATATCGTCATTTGCCGTTCAGCTTTTGTTGCTTTTTTGATTGCGCCGTTAATTGTTATTGCTCTCGGCTGCGCAAAGGATGCTTTAGTAAGATAGTTATAGTATTCATCGCTTTGTGCGTCCAACTCTGTAGATGGAAGAGTCTTATAGGCAATATACCCATAATCCCCAAAGTCAATCAGATAGTAATACCAGGACAGACCGACCCGGCTGCCGTTTTGCGTTGTGTACGATTCCAAGATGGCTCCGTAGTTGCCGTGGATGGTTCCGGTGATTGCAAGTCCGGGTTCCAAATCATCCGGAGTCAGATATTCGTATGTACGGGGAGTTGAATGCTTTGCTTTATAGTCAACTCGTCCAAATACCATAAGTAAAACACCAAGGAGAACGCCTAATACGGAATAAATGATATATTTGGATCTTGTTCTGCTTGTCATATTTTCTTTCCTTCCCTTCTTTGTGAGCTATATCATTTTTTACTGGTAATGATTGTGACAGTTATATTGAAGCACCAACATACAGTAAAGAAACGATAGATATATATAATACAAGTATGTATAATTATAATAGTATTGTGTTGTGAAGTCAAATAGACTTCTGATTTTTTAGACGAAGAAATCTTTGACAGAAAAAGGTAAAAAATGTCGAAGGAAGAATCGTTAATAAAAGAATTTCAAATCATCTATTGAAGCGTATGATAATTATAAAAGACGGGTTATTAATAGAATAAAAAAGGGTGGCTTAATTATGTAAAATGGTTTATAATGCGTAGAGAATATATTTGAAGGTGGGAATGATATGAAAATCACGGTTCGTAAATATGAGTTAGAAGATCTGACAGAGATGATTCGTATATGGAATGAAGTTGTGGAGGATGGAATAGCATTTCCTCAGGAGGAGCTTCTTAATACAGAATCCGGGAAGCAGTTCTTTGAATCACAGACATATTGCGGGGTTGCTGTTGATACAGAATCACGCGAGATCAAAGGATTATATATTCTTCATCCGAATAATGTGGGACGCTGTGGTCATATCTGTAACGCCAGTTATGCTGTATCGAAGGACAGCAGGGGGCTGCATATAGGCGAACAATTAGTAAAAGATTGTTTGATTCAGGGGAAGGAACATGGATACCGGGTTCTTCAATTCAATGCGGTTGTTGCCACCAATCTGACTGCGAGACATCTGTATGAACGATTGGGTTTTATTCAGCTTGGAACGATCCGGGAAGGATTTCGGATGCCGGATGGACATTATGAGGATATCTGCCCATATTACCGAGAACTGTAGTGTATCTGATTGAACGTATAGTTAATAGTATTACTTATGTTATGAATTGGGATATATTAGTTGGGAAAGGGAATGGCACATATGATAGATAAGATCTACAAATTTTATGGATGGGAGGAGACTTCGGAGGTTCTGCTTCTAACAAATGATCTGCGGGATATTCAGACGGTACGGGACCTTTATGATGCGTTAAGCACCATCTGGTGTGCAGATACATGCGCTCCAAGAATGCGGGAACAGTGGTCTGAGAGTAATCCGACACTGGGACAATGTTCGATCACAGCTTTTCTTGTTCAGGATCTGTGCGGTGGAAGAGTATACGGCGTTCTTCGCCCGGGTGGTAATTATCACTGCTATAATGAAGTAAATGGACACATATTTGATCTTACCAGCGAGCAGTTTGGAGAAGAGGTCTTATCTTATGAAAATAATCCGGAACAATTCCGTGAAGAACATTTTGCAAAAGAGGAAAAACGTCTGCGATATGAGTATTTAAAAAGTGAGCTGCAAAGAAGATATGGTCGATAATAAAAATCAATGAACAATGTTTCACGTGAAACATTGTGCCGAAAAGAATATAGATAAAAGCATGGTAAGACCAAAGAAAAAGAGGTTGTATAATAGATATGTCAATATGGGAATTGGTTGTGATCGCAATCGGATTGTCGATGGACGCGCTTGCGGTATCTATCTGCAAGGGTCTGTCATTAGGTAAGATCAACTGGAAGCATATGTGTATTGCCGGAGCATGGTTCGGTGGATTTCAGGCGTTGATGCCGGCAATCGGGTTTGTGGTCGGAAGATTGTTTGCAGATCGGATTACCAAATATGATCATTGGTTTGCGTTTGTATTATTATTGTTGATCGGTATCAATATGATTCGGGAAGCATTCGGAAAAGAAGAAGAATTAGATTCTAAGATGGATGTAGGTACGATGCTGCTGCTGGCAGTCGCCACCAGTATTGACGCGTTGGCGGTAGGTGTATCATTTGCGTTTCTTGAAATCGGAATGATGATTATTCCGGCGGTATGTCTGATCGGTGTTATTACATTCGGTTTTTCCGCGACCGGTGTTAAGATCGGTAGTGTGTTTGGAACCAAATATCGTTCCAAGGCAGAACTGGTTGGTGGAATTATTCTGATTCTGATCGGATGTAAGATTCTTATACAGGGATTGATCGAGGAAGCTGCCAATCGGGGAATATAATGTGTATGAATTACGAAAGATATTCTTCAATAAATTGATTCTGGATATATTCTGCCGCGGCTTTTCTGCTTTCGAATTCTTGATACGCAGGAAAGCCGCATGATATATTATGAGAGTATGTTAAATGATAGATTCTCCATATTTCTCTGGTTCCAGTGTTATCTCCTGATACAAATAAAACATCATCATTTGAGTCACACTTGGCTACAGCATATACATCATTTGATAGAAAAGGATCATTTATTTCTAATTCCTTCTTTAGCTCATTTACAAAGAACTTGTCACTGAATGGAATCATGTGCCAATTGAAATCCTCCCCATACGCATGTGCCAAATCGTCCATAATGGTTTCTATGGTCATATTGTCTGTTATTATCATAGAATCTCCTTAATTCTAGATGGAATATCACTTACATCTGTTCCGGTGCTCCGATGCCAAGCAGGGCAAGGGCTTCGCGAAGTGTATTCTTCGTAACAGCGGTCAGCTTCAGACGTGCGTTCCGAACTGTTGTATCTTCGACATTGATCCGGTTACTGTTATAGAATCGGTTGAAGCTCTGGGCCACCTCGATTGCGAATCGGGAGATCAGGAATGGCTCATATTTGTCGGCGGCATCCTGAACAGCCTTCGGGAATTTGCTGATGGACTTAAGCAATGCCAAGGAATCCGGATCGGTCAGAACGGAATAGTCGATGGCAGCATCCTCGGAAAAATCAGGAACTGCGCGAAGCAAACTGCAGCACCGTGCATGTGTATATTGCACATATGGTCCGGTCTCGCCATCGAAGTTCAATACATTTTCCCATTTAAAAGATACATCCTTAATCCGCTGGTTATATAGATCATGGAACATGATCGCTCCGACACCGACGATCCTGGCAGCTTCTTCTTTGTTCTCCAGGTTCGGATTCTTTTCTGCAATAATCTCTTTAACTTTGCTGATGGCCTCTAAGAGGATATCTTCCGCATAGATGATATTACCGCTTCTGGTAGATAACTTAGCACCTTCCAGACTGACCAGACCATAAGGAATGTGGATCAGCTGATCGGCAGCCCAGTCATTTCCTAATAATTCTATGACCTTAAATACCTGACGGAAATGCAGTTTCTGTTCCTGTCCGGTAACATACAGGCATTTCACAAAGTGATAGGTCTCTTTGCGGTAATAGATCGCAGCTAAGTCTCTGGTTGCGTAGATGGATCCACCGTCAGCTTTTTTAATGATACAAGGTGCCATATCATAGTCAGACAGATCTACAATATATGCGCCGTCGCTTTCTGTGAGGAGCTTGGCATCTTCCAATCTGTCAACGATCGCTTGTGTCTTGTCCCGATAGAAGCTCTCTCCTGCAAAGGAATCGAAGTCCACATTCAGAAGATTGTAAACACGGCGGTACTCCACCATGCTGATATCCTTAAACCATTGCCAGATGGACAAGGCTTCTTCGTCTCCCTGCTCCATTTTCACGAACCACGCGCGCGCCTGATCAATCAGGGATTCATCCTTCTCCGCCTCGGCGTGGAACTTCACATAGAGATCCATGAGCTCTGCAATGCCGCGCTCTTCAACGGCTTCTTTGGATCCCCATGTCTTATATGCAACGATCAGCTTGCCGAATTGAGTTCCCCAATCGCCAAGATGGTTGATCCGGTTTACCTGATAGCCTAATTTGCTATAGATCTTATATAAGGAATTACCGATGATAGTTGTCCGAAGATGTCCAACATGAAAATTCTTGGCGACATTCGGAGAGGAATAATCAATACAGATTGCTTGACCCTTACCGATCTCTGATCCTCCGAAATTCTCTTTGGCTGCCTCCTCTAACATCGTCTGAACATAATAGTCTTTTTTGATATAAAAATTACAGTAGGCACCCTGTACCTTGATCTCTTCAATGAAGGATGGGCTGTCGGGAGCAGTATTCTCTGGATTCGAAGAATCGGATGCCTTCCGAATAGTATCTGCCAATTCTTCGGCGATCAGATTCGGTGACTTGTGCAAGGTCTTGGCAAAGCGAAAACATGGGAATGCATAATCTCCGAGTTCCGGTTTTGGAGGCGTCTCAAGCAGCGGGAGAATATCTTCCGCAGTTACGCCCTCTATATTCTGTGAAATGAGAATTGCAAGTTGTTGTTTCATAATGAATTTCCTTTCTAATATGGCAATTATCATCCACCCGGTTCATAATCCGGATAATGATAAGAGTATTTAAGACTTTGTTTTAGGCGGTTCGCTATTATTCGTTTCTGTCGGACAGATCGGAAATGAGAATCGGATATTGGTGCCGCTTATGATATCTCCGTCAATCTGTAATTTGCCGTCCAGCAAGTGAATGATATCCTGCACTTTGTGTAATCCGCTATGCCAGTTGCTTGCTGTCAGATAATCTGCCGGGATACCGACTCCGTTGTCATTGATATAGATATCGATCATCCGGCTGTTCATATAGACCTGGATCAGGATCCGGTTCGCATTGGAATAGCGGAAGGAATTGTCTAGGATCTCCTGCAGTAATTGCAGGACAGTGATCGTGATGATCGGCATCGTTTGAATATTGTAATCCTGGCAGTCCACGGAGGAATTAATAGTAACCTCCGGATACCGGCTTCGATAGCTCTGTACCATCTCGTCAATCGCTTTCCAGACCGGAAGCTGATGCGTCAGGCTGCGGTTCAATCTGCGAATCAGACGATTGGAATTCTGAATCAGGCGGTCATTGGCATCCTGTAATTCCTGAAGTGTTACCCTTGCGCGGGTAGGATCGGACTGGATCAGCCATTTTAATACTTCTAATTTATTCTTATTATTATCTAATCCGTCTACGATAGAATTCTGAATCTGAAGTGCGGTCTGTGATTTGTCATATTGTTGAAGCATCAGGAGATGCCATGCGCGACGGATATCGGAATCATCCGGTTCTTCCGGCGGTGCTTCTACGGTGGTGACTTCTTCAACTTCCTTCGGTTCTTCTTCTTTCGGGAGATTATCGGATAACGTTGTCAGACAGGTATTCGTCTGCTTCAAAGAATCAATGTGTTTCATGATCGAAGCAAGTTCATTGTCGGCGTTTGCTATCCGATCGGTCAGGGTATTCCGGATCTCCTGCAGTTCACGGATCTGATCCTGAATCAGCTGACCTTTCGTTCGGTGCTCGGAATCAATCGGGATCGGAGAGAATATCGTCCGGCTGTTATCGGACTGGAAGGAATACAGATCCCGGGTTTTTTGCAGCTCTTCAATCTTGACATCCAACTCGATCAACTCAGATTTCAAGGACTGAACCTGCTCGGACTGGGTTACATATGCAGTCTGAAAATAACTGAGCATCTCCCGGTAAGTGTTCCATACAGTATTAAGACTGTCATGCATGGCGGCAATATCAGGAGTACCGGAAACATCCGCGGAATTCAAATTATCCGTGGTATTGGATGTACTGCTATTTTGCTTAACGGTCCGGTTCTCATTGGAATTCAACTCATCCATAATGTATCTCCTGTGTATCTCTGAAATGTATCACTTATGTATCTTTGTATATCTGGTTCAAATAATATATAGTATATTCTCTGTCATATCAAAAATGTAATTTGCTATTCCTGCTTCGTCGTTTCAAGTACCGGTATCGCCGGTTCCGGATGAAAAAGATGATGATCAAAGCCACAATCCCGCAGAGCAGAACAATGATAAAGATACGCAATACCTTTTCAAGATTATTCTTTTTCTCCTCGTGTACGGCTCCCCAGCTCAAGACTTCTCCATTAACAGTAATATCCTGATAGGTAATATCCGAACAGCCTACCAGCTGGCCCTTATATAAGATATTAACAATACCGACCACATTTCCCTGAATATTGTCATTATAGATGGCATCCAGAACAAGATCATCTTCCTTCATATCAAAAGGAACAACAACCGTAACATCCCGGTCTACTTCCAGATGGAATGTATCATGATCCAGTCCGTGATAATAATTATTCAAAATGGAATTCTCGTTGTTCTGATGATTCGGATTGTAGGATGTCAGAGGATATGCATAGGTATAATGATCAAAATAATAATCATAGAGCGCAATAGAATCCTTGTAAGTATTGGCGGCACCGGCACAATTCATTACTACGCATATCAGTTCCATTCCGTTCTTTTCCGCATAGGTTGTAAGTGTGTTATGAGCCTGATCCGTGTACCCGGTCTTGCCGCCCTCGCAGTATTCATAGTAATATGGGCTGGTTGGATAGATCATTTTCAAATAATGCCAGATATCACGCGGCTCCTCGCACAGATTGGTCGGTGGGATCTGATAGTAGGTGGTCTCATCAATCGTGCGAAAGACCGGATTGGCGATCGCGGCCTGCGTGATCAACGCCATGTCATAACAGGATGTATAATGATTGTCATCATGTAATCCGTTGGCATTGACAAAATGAGTATTCGTACAGCCAAGTTCGGCTGCTTTCTCGTTCATCATGTCGGCGAATGCGCTGACGGAACCGGCAACGTGTTCAGCCATTCCCCAGGAAGCTTCATTGGCAGACTGAAGCAGTATTCCATAGAAGCATTCCTCTGCCGTAATCTTTTCTCCGACATCAAGCGCAATATGATTGCTGTCCCGCTCGATCCCCCAGATGGAGTCATAAGAAAACGTAATCGTATCATTCATATTCACATGCTCTAACGCGACCAGACAGGTCATAACTTTGGTAATACTTGCCGGATAGCAGGCATCATACGCATTCTTTTCATATAGGATCTGACCGGTCTTGGCATCCATAACGATGGCGTTATTGGAAACGATCGCCGGAGCATCCGGATCACTGATGATCGCCGGAGGCTGACCAACGGTAGGATCCACGACCTCGGTACCGTCTTCCTGTACGATCTTCACGCTGGTATCAATGGTGGTAACAACCGCCTTGGCGTCGGAAGTATCCTGCCGGTCAGAAGAAGCTTCGGTTGAAGAAGCTTCCTCATTACCGGAAGTGGCGTTATCTTCAGAATTATTATCATTTGCGGAAGTATCATTTGTTATACTTTCTGCGTATACAACCGGTGTCTGAATGCCGAACATGCCGGATAGAATCACGGCAATACACAGAACTGAAGTTGTGAGATAGGTATGCAGCTGCTTCACAATGAACCTCCTGAACGAACTTTCTTTCTAATTTTAAATATACATTACTATTCTATTATAATTGGGAAAAATAGTCAAATCTTAACATGATATCTGTGCATGTTGCAAATCGACAAAAGAAGATGTAGAATTAGTTTTTAGTATTTTGGGTTGGCAAATGGACACAGGAATCCACGGATTATTGGGGAGAATAAAGATATGACTTCCGGTTATACTTATAATGACAGGGAAGTCTTACTATATGCCAAAGAATAATTATTAAAGAAGCAGAGGATAATATGAGACTGAGAAATGTGAAGGGTTCGCGGGAATTGATCGCGGCCAATGAATATGTGATTCATGAGGAGACAACGAAAAAAGGTAAATGGCAGGAGGTCTTTGGGAATGATCATCCGATCTATATAGAGATCGGTATGGGAAAAGGACAATTCATTACGACTCTGGCGATGGAACATCCGGAGATCAACTATGTCGGGATTGAGAAATATTCCAGCGTGCTGATCCGGGCAATTGAGAAGCAGAAAGAATTAAAGCTTCCGAATCTTTTCTTTATCCGGATGGAGGCAGAATATATTGCGGATGTCTTCGCGCAGGGAGAGGTGGGAGAGATCTATCTGAATTTCTCGGATCCATGGCCAAAGGACCGGCATGCCAAGCGGAGACTGACCTCTAAGGAATTCCTTCATCGTTATGAGCAGATCCTTGCGCCGGAGGGCAAAGTGATCTTTAAGACCGATAACCGGGAATTATTTGATTTTTCCGTAGAGCAGGTACCGGAGGCGGGATGGAGGATGCTTTCCTGTACCTATGATCTGCATGAAAACGGCAATCCGGAAGGAAATGTAATGACGGAGTATGAGACCAAGTTCGTTGCGGAGGGGAATCCGATCTGCAGAATGGTAATTACCGCAAAGCCGGAAGAGACTCGTTAAATAATGATCCTTTGGTAATTGGGATATTCCGCTTATTATTGTAAAATTAAGAGTATTTATTGGAAAATTCCGCGGATTCTATCTGATCATAAGAAAAACAGGAGAAAAAATGAAAAAAGTGCTTGCTTTTTAAATATCATTCTGATACAATCAATTTTGTCGTTGAAAGCGAACAATTAGATACGCGCTTCTAGCTCATTTGGTAGAGCACCTGACTCTTAATCAGGGTGTGCGGGGTTCGAGCCCCCGGAGGCGCACTGGAAAGGTCCTAGTTTGACAGACGTAAGAGCTGTTGGGTTAGGGCTTTTGTTTTAGCGATGAACAGGAGCGGAGCGAGTGTTCAGAGCATGGCAGTTGCGAAGGAAGTATAGGATGTTGCGGAAAAGAAGGTAATCATGAATCGGAAAGCAGAATTCAAACAGGGAATGAAAGACGGAATACCAATCGCTTTAGGATATCTTGCGGTATCCTTTACATTTGGTATGATGGCCGTGTCCGGTGGCATCAGTATCGGAGAATCGGTTCTGATCTCCCTTACGAACGTCACATCAGCCGGGCAATTTGCCGGATTGGATATCATCGCGGCTTCCGGTACTTATATCGAAATGATCTTAACACAGTTTATTATCAATCTGCGATACAGCCTGATGGCGTTCTCCATGTCACAGAAGTTAAGCCGGGAGGAGTCTTTTGCCCACCGGTTCCTGGTGTCCTTCGGATTGACAGATGAGATCTTCGGGATCAGCGCGGCCAGAGAGGGAAAGGTCAGTGCGTGGTACAATTACGGAGCTATGTGTGTGGCAATTCCCGGTTGGGTACTCGGAACGCTGATCGGCGCGATTTCCGGCAATATGCTTCCGGAATTCATAGTCAGCGCGTTGTCCGTTGCCATCTATGGAATGTTCATGGCGATCATTATTCCGCCGTCCAAGAAGGATAAGGCTGTTCTCATTGTGGTAATAGCATCTATGATCATCAGCACATTGTTTTCCGTTATTCCTGTTCTTAATACGATCTCACCGGGATTCGTGATCATTATCACGACCGTTCTGGTTGCAGGAATTATGGCATGGATACATCCGATCGATATCTTAGATATTAAGGAGGCAGCAGATCATGAATCATAATATCTATCTATATATTCTGGTTATGGCTCTGACCACATATCTTGTGCGGATGCTGCCGCTTGTACTTACCAAGAAGGAGATCACGAATGTCTATATCCGTTCATTTTTGTATTATGTACCATATGCTTGTCTGGCCGCTATGACCGTACCGGCGATCTTTACGGCAACATCTTCGATCTGGTCTGGAGCGGCAGGATTCCTTGTCGCGCTGATTGCGGCGTTCCGTGAGAGGAAATTATTAACTGTAGCTCTGCTTGCCTGCGCGGCGGTATTTCTGACGGAACGGCTTATGGAGTTAATACCGTATATCATGGATAAGCTATAGAATACCGTTTGGATAGGGTACTTCTTCGACAAACGGATGAAAATCCTTGATAAATGGTAATATATAAGGTTGACTTTTCTTGATTTTTCATTAAAATATAGAAGTGTAGGAGTATCCGTGAGTGATGGCAGATCAGCAGGAGCAGTCGGATACTTAATAAAAAGGAAAAGGGGAATAATTATGCCAGCATTTTTAGACACACCGGAAATTCAGGTTACTGACGAGGATATCGCGAGCAATCGTGTGTATGGAATCCTGAGCTATATTGGAATCTTATGGTTAGTCGGACTGTTTGCAGCCAAGGATTCTAAGTATGCGAAGTTCCATGTGAATCAGGGAATCGTGCTTTCCATCTTTGCTGTAGGCTTTGACGTAGCATTGACGATACTGACTGCAATTCTTGGCAGGATCGCTGTATTCAGAGTTCTGTTAAGCTTGACGGGATCTGTTGGTAATCTCGCGGTTGTCGGACTTGTAGTCTTTGGTATTATATTCGCTGCCAAGGGACGTGCTAAGGAATTGCCGTTGATCGGAAGATTCCACTGGTTTGACAAGAATAATGATTGATAATAAGAACTCCATCGGTATGAGATATCGATGGAGTTCTTATTATTTATCAGCAATTGTCAGGCAGACAGATATACCTTGAGTGCCGGAATGAGCTTCTGGGCTTCATGATATCCCTGGTAATACAGGGCTCCTAATTTCTCCATGTCGCCTTCGATCCGGCTGACATCTACCGGTTTCATTGGTGCGATGACAAAGATCCGGTTCTTTTTTTTCAAACGATCCATTTCATCACAAAGCTTATTATAACGGGCATTGCTCTTGGCAAGCACCTGCATGAAAGGATTATGCTTACGGTAGAACATGTGGGCTATCAGCTTATCCCGTTTTAGATTCAGTTTGCGGCGGAAGGCTTCATCTCGTGTTCTGACCACTACGATCTTATCAAAGCCATGCTTAAGCGCCCAGTGAATCGGGATCTTATCGCTGCATCCACCATCCAGGCATGGATGATCATCTACCAGTACCGGCTTCGACACATACGGCATGGTTGCGGACGCGCGGACTGCCTGCAGGATATTGCCGCAGGTATCCCGGTCAAAGTATTCCGGCTTGCCGGTCTTCACATTGGTTGCAACTGCGATAAAGCGTCTTCGCGGATCGGAGAAGCGCTTGGTATCTAATGGATCTATGATGGAATGATTATTCTGAAATGCAAAATCAAAGCCGATCAGTCCCTTGTTATTACGGTATGCCTGCCATCCGACATAACGGTCATCGTGACGATAGGTCAGATTAAAGCGGGCAGACCGCCCGATCTGTCCGGCAACATAATTCATTCCGTTCATAGCACCTGCCGATACACCGATGGTAGTCTGCATATTGATACCGGCTTCCATCAGAGCATCTAAGACGCCTTCACTGTATATTCCGCGGAATGCTCCGCCCTCCAATACCAGACAGCCTTTGGTAATGGAATCGGAGGAGTGACCGGTCGGAAGTTCATTCACACCCGAGAATACTTTATTCTTTCTGTTTGATTGATTATGGATTGACATTAATCGGCACCTCTTCACGGTTGACATATAATTCAACTCTTCCCCCGGAAATGATCACATTGTCCATATTGATGTAATCATTGAATTTAACCGGTGTCAGCATGTTGATCACAGAGCTGGAATTTGTAAGCGAGAACTTGGTATCTCCGCTGAAACCACCCAGTCCGAGAACCTTATCGCCTTCAATAGCGATAGAGAGACTGGCACGGCTTAATTTGAAGCGGGTAATACCCTCCAGCGCAGCAACGGAAGAGCAGTGATCTCCCATGATCTTGAAGATCAGACTGGCATCATTGATATGAACATCTGCCCGCTCGCCGTCGACGGTTCCGATACCTACAACATCGATACCTGCCATCTTGATCTTGGTGGAGGCACTGTACAGATGTATACTGCTGCTGCCGTCTAGGGAACCGATGGCAACCATTCTTGACATGGTAATATCTGCGTCGATATCGCAGCCGGAGATCTCCAGATTGGTATCCGCATGCACGGCACCAATACCGACACCATAAGATCCATGCATATTTAAGACATACTGACCGCGCAGGATCTTAATATTACCGCCCTGTCCGGATCCGATACAGACTCCCACGGTACAGTTTAAGTCGACGAAAATGCCGCCGATCTGTTCAAAGATCAGATCGCCGTGACGAGCTTCCATTTCACATCCGATACCGTAGTTGCACAGCGCATCCAGCATGATCCGGAGTCGGCCTTCTCCGTTCACGGTAAGTCTTGAGGTCTCCGGAACCCGGATGCCTCCGCTGTGAAGATAATTCTCGCCGCAGAGAACTAAAGTGACATCACAGTCATCTCCGATCTCGATGCACGGACGACCTTTGACATTCGTAAGGTCAATATTCTCAAGTATGATCGTTCCTTTGAATCCGTTGGCAACTTCTATATGAATATTCGTATTGAGTCCCGGTGTACAGGTAACGGTAACATCATCATTCCCTTTCTGTCCGAGAATGAGATTACTGTATCCTTCCTTATTCAGTCGATCCAGCAATACACGCTCGGCATTATCGGCAATATAGATGTGCTGTTTCTTGCCGTCTGCCCGTTCTGCATGATAGCGGTAGATCTCCTGTTTGATTGCATGTGGGATTGAATCGATGATCTCTGCAGACGGTCTTGCTGTATAGAAGCCCTGGATCAGATCTGCGCCCAGCAGGATTACCGTGTGCAGCTCTTCCGATGTCTCTACTCCTTCCGCCAAAGCAAGAATATTGTTATCATGACAGAATTCAATGATTTCCCGGACAAAATGACGTTTTTGCGGACTGTTCTGGATATTTGTAATCAGAGAGCGGTCAATCTTCACAAAGTTCGGAATATAACGGAGCAGATTATTGACATTGGAATATCCGGTTCCGTAGTCATCAATAGCCAGTTGAACATTCATTTGCTGAAATTGGCTCTTGATGATACCCAGTTCCGCGTCATCGAGTTCTGCCTGCTCGGTCATTTCCACGACAACCGAATCGGAATTCCTTTCGAGGAGCTCATGAACTTTTAATTCATCCTCCGGATCCAGTTTGGTTCTTGGTATACTGTTGATGAAGATCCGGCGGTCGCCCAACAGATCTTTTTTTTGTTCTACAATATCTAATATATTTAAGAACGTAGCCCGTTCAATATCGTTAAGCTTACCAGTGTATTCCGCATATTTTAAGATCTTGAAAGGACTCGGACACATATTACTCTGCGGACGCATAAGAGCTTCATAAGAATAGATCTCTCCGTTAAAGGTATCAACGATCGGCTGGAAATGATAGTGGAACAGATTCCGGTTAATAACACGTTCGGTCTCAAGCAGCTCGGCACGCTCCTGCTCCGAGAGATCCGGATACATGTGATTCTCTGCTGCTTCGGCACCGGCATTCTTATATGTGATAATGGTTCGTGCCATCTCTTCTACATGATTCCAGATTGTCTGCAATTCTGTATACTCTCCGTTGCCATAATTGGAGAGAAGTTCTTCATACCTGCTGGAGATCGCATCTAAAGCCTCTAGAGAATCCGCCTGAGATGCTTCCGCGATCAGTTCTTGTAATTGACTTATCATATTATCTTTCATATCCGATTCCTTTCTTTTGACTCCCTCATCCTTACATTATAGTACAACTTATAGGCAGACGCAAACCCATTCAAAAAAAAGATTGTTTTTTATTATTTGTAAAAAAAGAGCTATTATCAGATGAAAAAATGATGTAAAATAGAAATAAGTGTTACAGATTGGGAAAGGAAGAATCATATATGTTCAATCAATCGGATAATACCAGAGACGGATTTATGTTAGACGGATGCTTTGCCTATCAGGGCTATGACTGGTGGTGGCATTCTTTTACCGGCTATGAAGAAAAGACCGGGGAAGAGAAGAACTTCTTCATTGAATTCTTTACCTGCAATCCCGCATATGGCGAGGCGGAACCGATCTACGGGAGGCTGCCCGTAAATCAGCAAAACGGCCGTAAACCTTCGTATCTGATGGTTAAGGCGGGCTGCTGGGGAGAAGATCATATGCAGCTTCATCGTTACTTCGGCTGGGATGATGTGGAAGTATCAAGAGATGTTCCGTATCAGATCAATGCCGGTGACTGCTATGCCTCAGAGGATCATTTATACGGAACGGTTGCTTTGTCCGAAGAAGAGGCAGCAGATCATCCGGAATATATGTCCGATGCGGGCAGTATGTCATGGGATCTGAAGGTTAATAAGGACATCGCGTTCAATGTGGGCTACGGTGCCGGCGCGCCATTTCGCAGGATGAAAGCATTCGAGATGTATTGGCATGCAGAGGGGATGAAAAGCTCATATGAGGGAACGGTTATTTGCAACGGCAGAACCTACCTGGTTACTCCGGAGACGTCCTATGGATATGCGGATAAAAACTGGGGAAGGAACTTCACAAGCCCATGGGTGTGGCTGTCTTCCAATGACCTGACCAGTATGATCACAGGTAAGCGGCTTACCAACAGTGTATTTGATATTGGCGGCGGAAGACCGAAGGTATTCGGCATTCCGCTTAATCGCAAGCTGTTAAGCGCGTTCTGGTATGAAGGCAGGGAGTATGAATATAACTTCTCCAAGTTCTGGACGAATACCAGGACCAAGTTCTTCTTCCATGAGACGGAGGATGCGGTGTACTGGCATGTGACGCAGGAGAACCGGACGACCGTTATGGATACGAAGGTAAAATGTCTGAAAAAGGATATGCTGTTTGTGAATTACGAAGCACCGGACGGGACGAAGCGGCACAACCGGCTGTGGAATGGCGGTAACGGCATCGGAGTGATCCGGTTATATAAGATTGAGAATGAGGAGCTGAAGCTGATCGATAAGATCCGTGCAGAGCATATCGGCTGCGAATACGGAGAATATGATTCCTGATCGGATAGGGAACCGGTGGTGTTATGGATCAGGCTAAATAATGATACTTTAGACAAGATCGGAAGACAGAAGGAGAATATATGGCATCAGATATTGTAATGAATGAAAATATGGCAAATGAAACAGCGAGTGCTGCCACAGGTGCTTCCGGGGTTGGAAACCGGGATGCGGTCATTGTCAGAACCAGTATTATCGGAATTATCGTGAATGTTCTTCTGGCGGCGTTCAAAGCTGTGATCGGTTTGTTATCACATTCCATAGCGATCGTGATGGATGCTGTGAATAACTTAAGTGACGCGATGTCCTCGATCATCACGATCATCGGGACCAAGTTAGCCGGTAAGCGGCCGGATAAGAAGCATCCGATGGGATACGGAAGAATTGAATATTTTACGGCGATCATTATATCCCTGATCGTACTGTATGCCGGTATGACCGCGTTTGTGGAGTCGGTAAAGAAGATCCTTACTCCGGAGACACCGGATTATTCTATCGTTTCCATTATAATCATTGTTGTGGCGGTGGCTGCCAAGATCCTGCTTGGAACCTTTGTTGTCTCCAACGGCAGGAAAGTGAATTCGGATTCCCTGATCGCGTCCGGCAAGGACGCTCTGTCAGATTCCATCATATCGGCAGCAACGGTGGTTGCGGCAATTGTGTATATTAACTTTAAGCTGAGTCTGGAGGCATGGCTGGGTGCCATCATTTCCATATTTATTATTAAATCGGGTGTTGAAATGATCCGCGATACGATCAGCGAGCTGCTGGGGGAGCGAGTGGATGCCGAGTTGTCGAAGCAGGTAAAGGACGCCATGAATTCCGTGGAGGGTGTACAGGGTACCTATGATCTGGTCATGAACAATTACGGACCGGACCGGTATATTGCATCCGCGCATATTGAGATTCCGGCGGATATGCAGGCGAGGGAGCTCGATCATCTGATCCGCGAGATCGAGAAGAAGGTCTATGCAGAGACGGGTGTATTTATTGGCGGGATCAGTATCTATGCGATGGAACACGGAGATGAGGAGATCAGTAATATGCATGTGGCTGTGCTGAAGCAGGTAGAGCAGCATCGGTATATCAAACAGATCCATGCATTTCATGTAGATAAGATCGGCAAGGAGATTGAGTTCGATGCCGTAGTCGACTTTGATGAGGAGCATCCGGATGAGGAGCTTGCGGCACTTGGCAAGGAGATCGAGGCACTCTATCCGGGATATACGGTAATCATCTTCCGGGATGTGGATATTACGGATTAAGAAGGAGGGTATCTATGGAGATTGATGTAGTAAAAGCGGCAGAGCTGGTTGCGGCCATGGCGCACCGTGGACAGCTTGATAAGTCCGGAGTACCGTATATTGAACATCCGCGAGCGGTTGCGGCGCAGCTTACAACTCCCGAGGAAAAAGCGGTGGGATTGCTCCATGATACCTTGGAAGATACCTATCTCTTAGAGGCGGATCTTCGTCCGGTGTTCGGAGATGTGATCACGGATGCTGTGGTTGCCATGACACATCTGGCATCGGAGGATTATTTTACCTATATTGAACGGGTTGCGAAGAATCCGATCGCGATCAATGTGAAGCTGGCCGATCTGACGCATAATATGGATGAGAGCCGGTTGATCTTAGTGACACAGCATGATCGGGACAGAATTGAGAAATATAAGAAGGCATATGCATATCTGCAGGAATATAAGAAAAATAACGGTATTGGATAGACCCTGATAATATCAGATGAGAAAAGATGAGGAACCAAGAAAGAAGGATGAAAAAATGAAACATGGAAAACGTATGAGAACACGTAAGTTTGTGAGTCTGACAGCAGTCATGCTGGTATTTGCCATGCTGACAGGCTGTTCTTTGACACCGGAACGAGAGGGAAATACCACTTCTTCAAGCACGGATTCGCAGACAGAGATTCCGAAGGGAATCTTTAACAAGGATACGGAAGGAAGCAGTAACGGCGATACGGAGAGTCCGACGACCGAGGATGCTGCTAAGACCACGGAGGATACGCCGTCTTCTGCAGCGGGTATGACCGATGAAGAGGCGTACTCCATCTATTCCGGAGTTCTTAATAATCTATGTACGGCTATGCTTGCGGGATTGGATTCCATCGATGATATGGAGCTTACGGATGGTGCCGGATGGTTATATGATGTTATGCCGGGAAGAGATTCGGTAACGGCAATGGCAAGTGTTGGATATCTGATCAAGGATATCAGCGGGGACGGAGTTCCGGAATTATTGATCGGTTCGATCACGGATCAGGATGACGGTAATGATTACGGCTCTTACATATTCTCTATCTATACGATTGTAAATGGTGCACCGCGGTGTTCGGTGGAAGGCTGGTACCGAAGCAGTTATCAGATGATGAATAACGGACAGATCTTCTATGCCGGTTCCGGCGGAGCGATGTACGGCATCTTTGCGGTCTATGATATTACGAAGGACGGTACGGATCTGATCTGTCAGGATTATTATTTTACAACGAATACGGACGATACCTTTGAGAATTATGCCATGTACCATAATACGGTCGGAGAATCCGATGTATCCGTATCGGAACAGCTTGCGATCCCGGAGGATGAATTCTGGAAGGTGGGAGATGACTACAGAAGCCAGACCTATAATCTGCCCTATACAACCCTTCTTGCTTATGCGAAGGATAACGGGCTCATTTCGGACGGACAGAATAACGGAATCAATCCGGGTGCCGGTCAGAATACAGCCGTAGAGCTTACACCGGTGGCGATACATATATATTGGGCATCGGATTATACGGGCAGAGTGGATGATTATGATTATTATAATCTTGCCGGTTATGATAATGAGCATCTGATCCTGATTACGACTGACCGTACGGTAACGGATTTTAAAGTGCTTTCCTTAGAGTATCAGGATATGACGCAGAACGGAGACATGCTCTTCTATGAGACGGAGCTGTATCATCAGGATCAACTGACTCCGGAGCGTCCGTTTGTAGTCGGCATGGATCTGATAGGGACCATTCCGAATAATGGGATCTCTTATGTAGACAGCAATGGCGAGCATCGGAGATTCGCAGTAACAGAGAGTGGAGAGGACGGCTCTTTGATGCTGATGGAATATTGATTCTTTACAAATAATACTATTATTATGTTGTAATATGGGAAGAAAAACTGATATAATATTTTTGCTAAATTTCAGCATAGATACGTACATGGAACTTGAACATAGGCTGAATACACAGCAAAAGAAGATTGACATAATAGAGTCAGGGAGTATTGGAAATGAGAAAGATTAAGGATTAAGAAGGAAGGAGTGGAGACGGATATGAGATTGAGAATACAGCGATGGATGGCTGTACTGCTGACATTCGTATTGATCTGTCCGATGTGTTCCGGAATTACGGTAAGTGCGGAGGACACAGATGAAGTAACCGGTGTCGGAGACGAGGAAGCGATAACGGATGACAGCGTGGAAATGTATGGTGAAGAAGAGGATGAAGAAGGAGAAGAAGTCCTGACCGGACTGGTAGTCGGATATCCGGGCTGGGATGATGAGACGCAGAGCATTATTCCGGAAAGCGATTGGTACGGAAAGGATGCCGGTGTAGATGCTAAGATGGATGATTCGCAGATGATCTTCGGAATCATGGATGAAGAAGGGAATCTGACACTCATCCCGATTGATCAGATTGATAATTTCACAATTCAGGATGAAGACGGCAATCCGGTAGAGGATGCCGAGATTCGGCCGGCAATGATCTGGAGTAATGAAGTACAGGATGAGGTCACAATGGATGGAATCTTTACTCCATACTTTGAACAGATCGGAAACTATACCCTGACTTATACGGATGGCGAGTTCACAGATTCGATCTCCCTGCATTCTGAATTACCGTTTGTGGCATACTACAGCAGTGAGAGTCCGAGTATCGACACATTGATCGGCAACCGGGTGGCTTATAAGAACTATGACAAGACAGTATATATCAACAAGCTGGATAGATCCGGAGAGGGATATTCGGAAGAAGTAACGCTAAATAATGCCCGGGTGGAACAGAAAGTGTGGAGCAATTATATAACGATTACTCCGACAGAGACCGGCTACAAGCTTGTGGTCGACAGCAGGGTGAATCCGGACTATATCGACATTGTTGTTGAAGCCCGGGTAACCAACAGTTGGGAAGAAGAGGACGGAGTTCATAGTGATTCCTATGAGAATGAATATTGGCTTACGTTATACAACAATGGAAATACATTACCGGATAATAATGGATTGCTTTGCTTTGACGGAGGCGCGGTTTCCGGATTTGTCGGACAATATCTCTCAAAGGAGCAGTTCGAGAATCCGGAGTATATGTGGAATCTGCCGGGTCCGGGAGATACGTACCTTGTTCACGCGCCTACCATTCAGGAGGTCATTGATAAGCTGTCTGAGATTGCCATCGGAGAGAACGCTACCGGATATATTGATGATGCAGATGGCAATCCGATCAAGGCAGATAATCTGAATATTGTGAATACCGGATATATTATGGTTTCCGCAAGCTATACCGGCGATGAAGAGATCGAGCCGCAGTATGTGGCTTCCTCCGGGAATCTGAATGGAATCTATTTTAATTCCAGCGGAACGGGAGCTCCGTATAACATCAAGGTGGATGATGTCTATACAGCGGTAACCGGTAAGAGCAATCTCCCGGGAGAGTATATTGAGATGCCGGTAATGGATCCTTATGTTGTACTGAATGCAATGGATGACATGCTGACAGACAGCCAGAAGGACAAGATGCGCTCCATTATGGAAGAGAATGGCGGTCTTGCGATCTATAAGGGTAATATATATTCTGCGACGCGCCACACGGCTTCTTTCACGAACCGGGATATGGGAGAGGAGACCAGTTATTATTATTCCCTTACCAACGCAGACAGCTTTGTCAGTGAATATACGGATGACGAGATTTTTGATGCCATTGATTCCTATATAGAGGCACATGATGAGGAACGTCTCGATCCTCGGCTTGTGCATACCGAATGGATCCAGGGACTACATGTAAATGTATATTGTGATATGATGTTCTATGGCAATATGGGGAATCTGGTCATCGGTTATCCGGATAAGTCCTTGACCGATGGAGAATATCATAAAGTAGCCTTTTCGGGATGGGGTACTACGATTAACGGCGAAGAAGTTGAATTGAATGAGAATGCTCTATATGAAATAAATGGTCCGGACAGTTTCCCGGAAAAGGCAGCAGTTGGTCAGGATTTATGGGACGGAGAATATAATTTCCGTACCTATGCGATTGACAGCGCGTTGGATGTGGAAGGTACTGCATCCGGTGTGAAAGCGATCACTCCGGAGCCGAATGCGTTATCAGAGATGTCTTATGCACAGAAGGATGCCGTAGAGTCCGGTGCCAAGATGACGGTAGATATGAAGGTAGATACGGTCGATCCGTCCGCAGTGGAAGATGCTGAGGCAAAGACTGCGATCGAAGCAATTGAACAGGCAACCGGTAAGACGGCTGCCAACCTGCAGTTCCTTGATTTCGATATTACCGCATCTGTTGACGGAGTTGCGGGAAGTACGAAGATTACCGAGACGAAGGTACCGTTTCATATTACATTTACACCGAAGAGCGGATATGACAGTTCAAAGGAATACAGAATTGCCAGATATCATAACGGTGAGGTGGAATACTTAGACAAAGTGGACAGTCTGTATGGCGAGGTGGCCGGTGTGAATATGGGATTTGTTGACAACGGCGACGGAACACTGTCTATGCATACAGACAAATTCTCTATGTATGCGCTGGTTGCTATGGAGGAAGAAGCGACTACAACAGCTGAATCCACAACAGCAGCATCCACAACCGCGTCCGCAGATTCCAATGCGGCAGCTGTCAGTCCGAAGACGGCAGATCCGTATTTTGGGGAGACCATGAAGCTGACACCAATGGTATATCTGGTATTGATGGGGCTTTCTTTGGGAGCTGCGGCAGTGATTACTGCGGTTTACTCACGCAAAAAAAAGCAGAATTTATAATCACATATAGTTATTATTAAACAAAATGGATGATCGCAAGTAACCGTTACATACTTTGTTAAGAAAAAGGTAACGGCTGCTTGCGATTTTTCTTATTGTGAGGTATTGTAAAAATGTAGTTTGAAAGGCTTAGGTTTATGCAGGCAGACAGAAAGGATAGATAATGATGAATATCAGGTTAAGCAGAAAAATCCGTTATTTGTATGGCATATTATTATGTCTGGTCTTATTGCTTGGACTTACCGGCTGTGGAATGCGGAAGATGGCAGGTATAGATCCGGTTGCGGGCGGGACAGATACAGAAGCGGAATTAACCAAAGACAATATAGTTGACAATCCTGCTTCGGTTGAGAAGAAGGAACAACCCGAGGCAGAAGACGATCAGACACAGACGGAAGATGTTCCCACAGATACGGCGGATGATCAGACAGTGAAAGAAGACAATCAGGCAGAGACTACGGATGATCTCATAGATACGGGCAGTGAGGCATCCGAGGCGTCCGTGATCGATGAGAACGGAACTTATTCTTCTAAGGATGATGTGGCACTCTATATTCATACCTATGGTAAGCTGCCATCAAATTATATTACGAAAAAAGAAGCGGAGCAATTAGGCTGGAGCGGTGGCTCCTTAGAGCCATATGCGCCGGGCAAATGCATCGGAGGAAGTTATTTTGGCAATTATGAGGGCAATCTTCCGGAGGCAGCAGGTCGGGAATATCATGAGTGCGATATTGACACCCTTGGTAAGAAGAGCCGGGGAGCCAAGCGGATCGTATATTCGAATGACGGACTAATCTATTATACGGATGATCATTATGAGACTTTTACATTGTTATATGAATAGCAAATCGTGAAAAATCGGAGGGATAAAAATGTCATATGTAATGTTGAAAAATCATGACGGAAATAAGTTAAAGTGCAGCCCTGCTACGGAGAATCTGAATAAAAACGGAATTCAGGATGCAGCCTTACGCTTTATATATGAACGCTGTGAAGATCTGCGCTTTGATAAGGAAAAAACAAAGGAAGAAGAGGAAACCAAAAAGTATTTGGGAAAGAGTAATAAACCCAATACGATTCCTTATAATATGGAGATGGATATCGACCGATTATGTCTGGAAAATGCCGCAAGACATTTTCTGGAATCCGGAAGAAAAGAGGATGCCTTTGATGTATACTTCTGCTTCATGGAGATGTTTTTTGGTGATTATGACAAAAGCCGTTACATGGTAGAACTTTTATCAGAATTTGAAAGTAATGGCAGTTCTCTTTTGATGAAACACCGGGATCATTATTCACATTCCGTGTATGTATTTCTTCTTGGTCTGGCTATTTATGAGACCAATGAAAAATACCGTGAGAGCTATGAGAATATGTATAAAGACAGTCTAAAGAAAGGAGAAGAACCTGCACATCATTTTTTGCATTATTGGGGTCTGGCTTCTTTGTTTCATGATATTGGGTATCCATTTGAATTGCCGTTTGAGCAGGTGGCTTCTTACTTCGAAGTAGATAAAGAAAAGCGTGCAGGAAAACCATTCCTGGCATATCAGCAATTAGATAATTATATCAAGATTGATGAAAATCTAAAGCGGAGATTGGCAAAGCTTTATATAGAAGATTATGCTATGAAGGATGTAATATTTCAGAACACCAATGATCTTTTTGCGTTTGCTCTGGCGGACAAACTTGCAGACGCATATTGCTTGTCAAGAGAAACCATGAGAGACATTCTTACCCGTAAGCCGATACATCCGGATCAATTTGGTAATTTCATGGATCATGGTTATTTCAGTGCAACTATATTGTTCAAGAAGATGTTTGAAGAGCTTAAAATCGAAGTGGATCGAAGTACTGTGGATGCTTTGACTGCAATTATTCTGCATAACAGCCTGTACAAATTCAGTGTAGCATATTATAAGGATAAAAATGTTGAAAATATACCGCTTAAACCGGATATTCATCCGTTAGCTTATATGCTGATGTTGTGCGATGAACTGCAGGCATGGGATCGAACAAGCTATGGAAGGAATTCGCGGACAGAGCTTCATCCTATGGATTGTGAGTTCAACTTTGATGACAATTGTATTACAGCAAAATATTATTTTGATGAAGAAGAAAAGGAAAAGATTGAAGAATATCAGATCAAATATGATAATTACAAAAAAAGATATGAGGTATGGAAAACATCAGATCAAATGGAAATAGAACCGCAAAAACCCAAAATGAAAGCCTATGGTGATTTTTACTCCGAAGATTTTCAAAAGGATATTGAGGCTATTGTGGACTTAGATCAAAGCGGAATTCATCTGAAAGTAGAATATGATGTTAAGAAAAGAGATAATTCAAAAAAGCAAACTTATTTATCAAATAGTAATTTTATTCATTTATATAATTTTGCTGTGATATTAGATGCCCGCTATAAAATAGCATATAATGATCAATGGAAGGCTGCCAGAGAGTCCGGTAAGGTTATTGAATTTGCGATGCGGCATGAGAAAGAATTTGAACAGAGGTTTGCAAAGACTCTCTCCTTAGAGTATAAGTTGTCTAATATCGGACAGGCCAAGGGGTTTGCAAAGCATTTGGATCAGATTGGCTGCTTCTATACGGATCGATCTGTGGACTATGAGATGGTGAAAGAATTCACAGAAGAAGAGGTTAGTGCTATGGCACCATCTGAACATCAGCGATGGCTGCAAAGATATTATGAGATGAACTGGTTTGGAACTCCTTTTGAGAAGGAATATGAGGAGAATGGAGTGAAGAAAAAAAGATATCAAACACCGGAGAATCGCGAAATGGACAGACGGCATCAGAATATGATTCCGGATGATCTGCGTTATAGTGCGGTAGAGAACGGGTTGATCAGGGAGGAATCAGCAAAGGCGAATTATGATAATCTTCAGGAAAAGGATCAGGGAAAAGATATAGAGCCTTTGGAGTGTATGCTGGATCTTTTGCGACTATATGATGGTCTTCGGATCTATCGGTTAAAAAAGAAGTAGATGTGGTTAGGAGATAAAGAAATGAAAACATATTCCATTGATTTGAATAGTGTCTACAATGCCGATGAGTTACATTCGGAGATCCGAGAGGTACTCCCGGTTCCGGAATTCTATGGGAATAATCTGGATGCGCTCCATGATGTGCTGACGGACTTCCATGAACCATGCCGGATCGAATTCAAAAATCTAACAGAGGCGGAGATTACGATGCCAAAGTATATCCGGTCGCTTAAAAAGATGTGCGAAGATGTCATGAAAGAGAATGAGAAGGTTGAAATCGTATTTGAATAATAAAGAAAAGGAAAAGTAGCCATGTTTTTGAAGAAGGAAGAAGTAGATCAGGTGATGGATCAAATGCGGGGAACGCAACAACCGGATGCAGTTCTGGAGGGACTTCAGGCATTTTTTGAAGATCGGTATTCCTGCCGTCTCTATGGGTATCTGTGTGACCGGTCAGCCTTGGGGAAGCTGCGGCTGCGGTTTCTTGTATATAGTAATGAGGATTATGAGCGTTTCTGCAAACATACAGCAAAGGTATCCGGATATCATGAGAAGCGGATCCGGGCAGTCAGGGAGGAGTTCTCAAGACTGTGTGTGGAGAATCAGGTGCATGAGAGCTATCAGGATCCTTCTGCGTATCTTGCAGTTCCGGCAACGGTTGGCGATGATCTGGTGAAACGGGTGCAGGATCTGGCAGAGGGAAGGATTCGGGAATACCTGAACACGATAAGTGTGATTTGTAAAGTATCCTTCTTCTTTGGCACTGTTCATATATTCTATGAAAAAGATGATGATATCGAGTGGTATCGGACAAGCGGTCTCTCGCAGGACATCGAGGATCAGATCATGCGAATGAAGAGCGAGGTAGATGAATTCCATGTGTGCGAGGACGCCGGTGTCGTATTCACCAGCATACAGACCCTGAATGAAAAATACGGTGGGAGCATGTATCATTATCATCACTAGTATCTATACTATAAATAATTGTTTTGGATATTCATTTGATATCTCATGAGATTCAAAGATAGTATATTCAAGGGAAAATTGAAAATTTAGGGAATGAATAATTGAAAATTTCGGGAATTTAAAGATGAGGTAGATCAATGAATGAACTTGGGGAGAAGACAGGCCGCATTCTGATCGTCGAGGACGATGTGGAGATCCGGAAGATCCTGCGGGATTATCTGGGTGAGAATGGATATGAGGTTCATGAGGCAGCAGAGGGGCGCGCGGCGTCGAAGCTGATGCGGGAGGAGACGTATGATCTGATCTTAATGGATCTGATGCTGCCATATATCAGTGGAGATCATCTGATCAAGGAGCTGCGGGAATATTCCAATACTCCTGTAATCGTGTTGTCTGCGAAGTCCATGATGGAGACCCGCTTGGAGATGCTGCGGGTCGGTGCTGATGATTATATTATCAAACCATTTGACTTAAGTGAGGTGCTGGTGCGGATTCAGGTGGTGCTTCGAAGAAGCGGCTTTACGGGGAACGGAGGCGGTCACTTTGGACAGAGTGAGCAGACAGAGGGGGAGGTCTTAGAGACGCCGGATGGGTTGTTAAAACTCTATGTGGATGAACACCGGGTAGTGTATGTGGATACCATAGATTCCGGCGATGGATCGGCAGAGAAGGATTCGGATGCGGTGCAGAATGATGGAGCGACTGCAGAAGCTAGGAATGAAGAACGTGCGGTTGCTCTGACTGCCAAGGAGCTGCAGCTGTTACAGTTATTTCTGCAATATCCGAAGAAGACCTTTACGAAGGCGAATCTGTATGAGGCGGTCTGGCAGGATACGTATTATTACGAGGATAATACGATCAATGTGCATATGAGCAATCTGCGAAGCAAGTTAAAGAAGCAGACCGGCAGGGATTATATCGATACCGTATGGGGAATCGGATACCGGCTGGCAGAGGGAGAAAAAACATGTGGCTGATCATTAGTATCATTCTAATAATCGTCTGTCTGATCCTGCTTGGCATACTTCTGTCGATGAAATCCCAGGCGCGTAAGATGCGGGAGGAGCTAACGGCTACACGGCAGTCGTCGTATAACCGGCAGATTACGATCCCGCTAATAGATCGGGATATGGAGGCACTTGCTGCAGAGATCAATCGGAATCTGGATCATCAGAAGTCGTTGAAGTTAGAGGCCGAGCGGTCAAGACTGCAGTTACAGCAATCGATATCCGATATTGCCCATGATCTGCGCACGCCACTCACGGTAGTAAAGGGGAATCTTCAGATGCTGGAGGCAGAATCCGGAGATATACTGGATGATCGTGCCAAAGAGCATATACGGGTCAGCAAGACACGGACAGATCTGCTTCGGGAGATGGTGGATGATTTCTTTGAAATGTCAGTCTTAGAGAGCGATGATCATGCGGCAGAGCTGATTCGTGTGGATGTCACTGCGATGCTGATGCAATTTGTGATCGATCATGAGGCGGTGATCCGGGAGTATGGGCTGACGCCGACCATGGAGCTGCCGGAGAAAAGTGTATTCGTCATGGCGGATGAGAAGATGTTGATGCGGATCTTCAGCAATCTGCTGAATAATATATTAAAATACGCCAAAGACACATTTACGATCACGTTAAAGGAATTATCGGAGATGGGAACCTGCCGGATCACATTCTCGAATCCGGTTGGCAAGGAGACGAATCTGGATGTGGAGCGATTGTTCGAGCGAACCTATCGCGGGGATAAGGCGCGGCCGGCCGGTGGTGCCGGGCTTGGCTTATATATTGTGAAGCTGTTATCCGAGAAGCAGAAGGCGAGAGTGGAGGCGCGCATGGAGGAACAAAATCTGTGTGTGGATATTCTGTTTTTGTAAGAGAATGCCGAAGAGTAAGAATACTTGAGAGGTAACGTATGTTTGGAGAACATTTGAAATTGCGCTGGCAGAGTTGTTGGCTTAATGGCGGATATGATCCTGAATCGCCTGAATCAATTGGTCTACATCAAATGGCTTCGCGATATGATGATTCATGCCGCTTTCCATGCTTCTCTGCCGGTCTTCATCACGGGCATTGGCACTTAATGCAATGATCGGAAGAGTCTTGGCGTCTTCACGCTTAAGCGCGCGGATGGCACGGGTTGCTTCATATCCGTTCATGACAGGCATCTGAATATCCATTAAGACAAGGTCATAATACCATTCCGGATGGTTGGTGATCGCATCTACGGCATCGCATCCGTCCGGAACGGATGCTACCAGATACCCCGCTTCTTCTAATATAGTCTCCGCTAAGACGCGGTTGATCTCAATATCCTCTACCAATAAGATCCGATGCTGTGATTTTGTATCAGAAGCAGAAGACGGAACTGTATCATCCGTCTGACCGTCCGCGGTGGAAGAATGGTCTGCTGATTTCAGCGGAAGACCAATGGTAAATACGGAGCCTGCTCCCTTGGTACTCTCTACCTGAAGGGAACCGCCCATGATATCTAAGAGATTCTTAGTGATGGTAAGTCCCAGTCCCGTTCCGGAATTGGAATTGACTGTAGAGCTTACTTCCCGTTCAAATGCTTCGAACATCCGCTTCATGAATTCCTCTGACATACCGATTCCGGTGTCTGCAACCTTGATCTCATAACGGGCGTAGCCGGATTCCGATGTTTCCGTGCAGCAAGCGGATATCCGGATCGTTCCGTGTTCCGGTGTGAACTTGACGGAATTACTGATAATATTGGACAGAACTCTTTGGAAGCGGTGAGCATCGAGCATGACAGCCTTCTCCGGAAGCTCCAGCTTCTTTTATAACGTAAGCTGTTTGTTCTCGATCTCCGAACGGAAAATGTCTAATACGGTCTCAATCTGTTCCGTCAGATTACTCTGCTCATATTTGAGCTCAATGCGGCCGTCATGGATCTGACTCATTTCCAGAAGATCATCGATCAGCGACAGCATATGCCGGCTGGAATCATCTACCTTATCCAGATAGTCGATCAGCCGCTCCGGTTCATCCATATGACGCTTTGCCAGCTCGGTAAAGCCCATGATCGCGTTCATCGGAGTGCGGATATCGTGGGAAATGTTAAAAAGGAACGAAGACTTGATCTCATTGGAACGTTTCTCCCGTTCCAGATTCATCTCAATATTCAATTTCTCGGCAAGCTCCTGTTGTAACCGGAGTGTCTGTTCCGTAATATCCCGGTAGCCCATTACGGCATGTTGACCGTGGCTCTCATCCTCGATCCGGACAATGGACATCTGCATATACAGGATCTCTGAATCCTTTCCTTTTAAGCGGTAATCAACCGTATAAGACGGCTCGGTGTTCAGCCGCTTAAGGATCTGATCTCCGGAAATCTCCTTCAGATAGCGTTCCTGATCATTTTCTAAGATATAACGCTTCGCGTATTCCGGAAGAATATCCCGGAAATCCCGGATCTCGTGAGAGGAATCATAGATGTCTTCTGCAATCTGCCGGAAGTACGCATTCTGCATCCGATACGGCTGCATATTACCGGTCTCAAGATCGATGAGATAGATCGAGTTAAAATCAATACTAAGACCTTCGATGACCTGCGCGCGCCGGCGGTTCTCAACCATGGTCTGATGCTTCTCCGTAATATCCACCAGAAATACATAATATACTTCCCCGAGCTCCGGCAGAGCCGCAAAATGTCCATAGTCCTCTACCCACCGGATCGTATCATCCCTGCGGATGATACGGTATTCCACATAGTCTAAGTTGGAATTGTCTTCATTATTGATCTGCGCGCGAATAGACTGCTCTATCAAATCGTAGTCCTCCGGATGCACCATTCCGCGAAAAGAATTGCCGGTAAGCTGTCGGAATTCCTCTCCGGTCTCGCAGCCGAACATAGTAAGAACAATGTCATTCACATACAGGATCTCATAGGATGCATCTGCCCGGTATACAAAGAAGCCTCCCGGGATCTGTTCGCCCATCCATTTGATCGAAGCGAGAATGTCCTCGTTTCCTGTTGAAGCGAGAACCTCATCCGTGTTCGCAGGAGCGGCTTCCGAATGTAACTGAAAAGCATCAGTACTTGTATTGGTTATATTAGAAGAAGTTCTATCATCCATATTCATCTATCTAAGACCTTTCTGATATCTTATATATGCCTTTAGTTTTCATATTCCTATGTAATAATATATTCAAATCCGGCTTCTGATTGCTCATAACATCTTGTATAAAAGTGTATCATCTTGACATGTAAAAATCAACGAAAAGCATGAAGACAGAGGGGATATAGATGTCTATTCCTAAAAAGTCTGAAAAGATAAAAATAAGTTGAAAAAATAGATTAAATCATATATTCTTGTTTTAAAGAATGTTGTCTATAACACTAGAAAGAAGTAATGGAGGAATAAGGTATGCGGGGAAAACACATCGGATTAATAAGCTCAGTCATAGCAATTGGTGTGGGAATATCAGGATATACAGGGCTTCAGGTATATGCATCTGTAATGAATATATCTATTATTAATCAAGAATCTTCTCAAAGTATTGAATATGAATATGATGAGTTGAACCGGGTCATTGAAGTCCGGTATCCGGATGGAACCATTGTATTATATGAATATGATAAAAATGGGAATATCAAGAAGACAACCGTAATACCTTCAAGTGAAGATACGACTACAGAACATACCGGTACAGAAGCAACAACCACAGAACATACCGGCACAGAAGCAACAACCACAGAACATACCGGCATAGAAGCAACAACCTCGGAACATACAACCACAGAGTATACTACGACGGAGTATGCGAGTACAGAAGCAACAACCGCAGAGCAGACTACCACAGAACATACCGGTACAAAAGCAGTAACCATAGAACATACAACGACAGAACATTCCACCACGGAATATGCCGGTACAGAGGCAATGACTGCAGCAGCAACCACAGAGCAGACTACCACAGAACATACCGGTACAGAAGCATCGACTACAGAGCAGATATCTTCTGAAACCTTGTTCGGTCCAACGGATCCTTCAGACAATAATCAATTCATTTCATTTACCGATTCAGATTCAATATCTATGCAGAATACCAATGATGATCTATCAGATCGTCAAGCGTCAGAAGAGCATACCGGAAATAACTGGATTCCTTATGTTATCGGGGGTGCTGCTGTTATAACGGGACTTATAGGATATTCCGCTTATCGCAAGAAGCTGTCAGGGAAAGGATCGGATAAAGATGAATAGAAAATGGAAGAGAATTCCCGCAATTGCTTTATCTGCCATTATGATGCTGCAAAGTATATTCTGGGATGGAATACACTTTAATTATTATACATTTGCAGAAGAATGCACAACCACATATAGCTATTACGAGAACTGGCAGTTGAGAAATGTTACCAGAGACAGCGGAGAATCCATCAGCTATGAATATGATCCAAGCGGTAATACCAATGCGGTTATAGACGCTCTGGGTAACAAAACCACATATGTGGTATTTATCAAAATGAACCCAATACTAGGGGTGTTTTTCTATGACTAAAATTCGTTCAATGAATTCAAATCAGCTTTATATTGCTCAGAATGCCGAAGTATCGCTGAAGTTAGCAGGTAACACCTACTATTGAATAACTGTGGCTATAATGAATCAATAGGTATATAGTTACAGTCTTAGCCGACCAATCCCCCACTATCGTCCAAGTCCATTTGCAGTGGTTTCATAGAACCATGTACTTATAGGTTCTGAAACCACGAAACAGGACTTGGGGCGGCAGCGGGGGATGGTCGGCATAAAGGGATATTATTATATGTCTCATACATCAGAATCATTTTGAGATTCTTCATTATTCTCCTGATGCAGTACCACATACAGTCCATTCATTTTTGCCGCAGATAGCTTCTGAATCTCTGTGAGAAGCAGATAATATTCTGGTGGGTAATGAATACTCTCGTCAAAAAAATCCTTCAGTGGGAGATCAAAATAATCACATAGATGAATGATTGTGCGAATGGAAGGAAGCAGATTGTTGTTTAAGATCTGGCTGATATAACTGTCGGATAATCCTAGCTCAATACTAAGTCGGCGCATGGAAATGTCGTTATTGTTTAATAGATGAATGATTTTAGTTTGAATTAATAGTTTAACATTGGTTTCTAACATGTGGGTTTCCTTTCTTCGGATACTTTGAATTTTATATTGCGGGTTATATAGATATTGTAATGGTATTCTGGTTGCAGAAAAAGGAAATCACTATGTATTTTATTATGAAATCATTACGCGCAGTATAGATATTCTACACGTATTGGAAGCTAAGAGATATCTATTCTGATCGATATCCCACAGCTCTTCGATCATACTGGATCAGGAATTCCGGAGAGGAAGAAGGAACTCCTCCGGCAGATAGATTTCTCCTTGGTTCTGGTATACAATTAGATCCCCTGGTTGACAGTGAAACAGATTGCAGAAGCGGTCAAGAGAGTTCATCGTATAATTGTGATTATGCTTCAGGCGGCTGATGTCAGCAGGATTCAATCCATAAGAATATTCCAGATTATAGACTGTAATCTTACGTTCCCTCATCAATTCCCAAAATGGATCAAAAGTTATCATATGTAATACCTCCTTCTTAAAACTATAATTATAGAGATATTATTTTATAACTTACATATATGTAATATGTGAACAAATACTTCCTCTATTTATCGAATGAAGAGCCGGATTCATATATGTAAGTTATTATATCTTCATGATTTCTATACAATTAGATTACGGTTATAGGCCGGTAATAGAATCAAGGAGGTAATATATATGCCAAATGCAAAGAATCAAACACATAATCAGCCATTAGCAGAGGCACCTGTTAAGGCGGCAGAAGCTGTAACAAGTAAGGAATCCATTAAGGATTCTGTCAATGATGCCATTGCACAGGGGGATCAGGGGGCTTCCAACAAGAGCTTCTTAGACACAATCTATGAGAAGATTACGGACGTGATCGGTGGGGATAATCCGAATCAGTATTTTTGTTTAAGTCTTCCGGGGACAATTATCAATCCGGAGGATTATACCTATGAGGGACCGGACAAGCCGGCACATGTCAAGGCAAATGAGTCCAAGCTTGTCAACAAGCTGTTTGATGCCTGCTTTGTGACAGCAGCGGATAATGGAAGACTGTTATCTGATCAGTATCGGACGGCACTTAACATGTTATCGCCGAAGCTGAATCGGGATCTGTTCGAGATGAAGATCCGTCTGCGGGAGATTCTGATGACACCATATCAGTATGATTTCGGCGATGGTGTTGAGGAAGAAATGACCTTAGAGCAGGTATTTTACCGTCTGTACAGCGAGTATGTGGCTGCCAAGGCACAGTGGAATCAGAAGCAGGTCGATAAGAAGGCAGAGCTTAAGCGTTCCATTATTGATCCAAATGAGCGCAAGGATGCTTATCTGGAATGGTATGGTCTGGTTGCCGAGGCGGAGCGCGTGAATCTGGAGGAAAAGCTTGGCAAGGTGCTGAATGTCTTCTTGCCGGGAGATATGAATATCATTAATGCAATCCTGAACTGTAGTGTGGGTGGAGAAGTGGAGAGTGCCCGCTCTGCCATGGAGATGGTGGAGGAGCTGAGTCCGGAGGGTGGCTATGTCTATCCGGTGAATCTCTATCCGAGCAATTGGTTCAAGCTGCTGGATACATCATTTACCGGCGTCGATTTGTTGGAGAGCCCTGCCGCCCTGTCCCAGCACATGAAGAATCTGCATTTGCAGCGCAATAATATTATGCTGAATATCAGTAAATTAACCACTGTGATTCCGGATGAAGGAGAAGTGCAGGAGCTGCGCAAACAGTATGATGAGATGGAAACGAAGTTCCATTCCTTAGTGGACGAGTGCGTGAAGAAGAATATCACTGCCACGGTGGATACCGCAAAGTCTATTCTTGCCTTATGCAGTAAGGAGTCGGATGGCAAGACCCTGCATATTCCGGGAACAAATGAGATTGATCGTGTCATTCCGGAAGGGGAGCTCGGGGAAGGTACAGGATCGGATGCCCGGAAGAAGAGGGAGGATAAGATTCGGGATCTGATCGATGTCTTAGGAAAGAACGGCGTGGAATGCTATGACAGCCAGACAAAGGCGGTTGCCGCTGCCGCAGGGAGTGCAGATGCTGCGTTAAAATGGTGTGAGGCCAATAATAAGCTGCAATTAAAGGGACTGCTCCAGCCGCTTCAGGTACAGCTTGAGAATATCAATGATGAGATAGAAGATCTGAAGGATCAGATTGCCATTTCCAAATCCGTCTTATCGGATAGTTCCGGCAATAATGTCGGTGATGTTCTTCCGAATAAGGTGGACAATGGGTATACGCAGGTGCTTATTCAGTCTACGATGTCCTCTGCCAATACCAAGTCATCCAAGGAAGCCTCTTCCTCTAACAGCAGTTGGGGTGTCTCCTTCTTCTTAGGCGGTTATTCCTGCAACCGTTCTCATCAAGAGGCGGTGGAGAGCTCTATGAGCAGTGAATCACAGATTGATGTTCAGATCGGTATGAACATTGCCAAGGTAACGATCGAACGGCAGTGGTTTAATCCGGGGGTATTCCAGCTAACCGATAATATGTATAATTTCTCGGCGAATAAGATTGCTTCGGAGAACGATACCAGCTTTGCAGACAGCAATACGGATCTGGTAATGGAGCGGTTCCGTGATATGAACGAGTGCATTCTGCCGTCCTATCCGGTGGCATTCGTTATTGCAAAGGATGTTACGATCCGGTTTACATCCCAGTCCTCGATGTCAGCAGACTTTGCAAGAAGTGTGGAGGATCATGCTTCGCAGGGCGGCGGCTTCCTGATCTTCAGCGGCAACAGCTCCTCTGCATCCAGCTCCAGCCAGTCAGCGGCAACCGCGAACTCCACTGCAAACAGCATCACTGTTCGCTTTACCGAGCCGCAGATTCTGGGCTACTACATGCAGGCAACTCCGGCAGACAAGAGTATCCATATCAACAGCACCTCTGATAATGATATGTCTATCATTACCTTCGTATCCAAGTTCAAGACTATGATTGAGGATTACAACCGTAATATCCGGAAGCAGGGATGATGTATAGGGATCTCATATTGATTGTTGTGCATGCCTGCAGCGTTCGAGAGGCATCGGATGTGATGCTCCTATAACGGCTGCAGAGCATAATTATAAAGAAGTGCGTTCGCGGGTGAACGAGCTGCTTAGGGAGGTAATGAATTATGAAGAACATTACATATGAATATCAAAGAGCAAACGCACCGGATAATTATCCGGCGATTGATTCTCGCTTATCCAGACACCATATCATCAGTTATCCATTTATGCGGACATTTGCAGAGATTCTGATTCGATTCAGGGATGATCCGGAGGTGGATGCGGCAAAGAGAGAGCAAATAAGAGCATTAATTGATGCTTTTAAACGGAATAATCATATTACCGGAGCAAATGACGCTGCGTTGATTGTATATCTATGCTGGTCAAGACCGAACCTTTTCATAGGTCCCTCTTCTGCATACAGGGACGATGATCCGTCGCAGCGAATGGAGGAGCTTCCGCTGCTGCTGAATAGTCGCGTACGGGAGTCTGCTAAGAAGGTTAAGGAATTATGGAATGGTGTGTCGAGCTCTTATCTTGTTGGAGAAAAGGATACAAGGATCAGTATATCCGTGGATGAGAGGAAGGTTCCGGACTTTTTAATTGCATTTTTGAACTATGTAAATCTGCCGAATGACATACATGATACCAAATGCAGTGAATGGCTGGTGGTTTGTGAAACCGATCCAAAGAATCTGCGGTATAGATTCTATATTCATCTGCTGAGTGAGAGGAGAATGCAGGAAGAACTCCATAATAAACTCCGATACAAGTTTGTTCTAAAGAAGGACCAAGATAAGGTTGTTCAGGAACCGGTGGTTGTCATCCATCAATTAGGCGATAAGAAATGTCTTGGCGAAACGCGCAAGGCATTACCGGATTCGGAAGACAGGAGATTTGCGGAGTGTCTGAAGTAGAGGGTTTATACCTTGAAATGGTTTCGCGGATGCTTCGTCCTTAGAATGTCCCGCTGCTTGGCAGTTGCAACATGTGTGTAGATCTCCGTAATTGTAATCGAGCTGTGCCCCAGCATTTCCTGAATATACCGAATATCTACATCCGATTCCAGAAGACTTGTAGCAAATGTATGCCGGAACATATGCGGGGTGATATGCATGCCGATACCGGACAGGGAAGCATACTTAGAGATTATTCTGCGGACCGCCTGATCAGAATAAGGATGTCCGCTTTGATTCACAAAGAAATATCCTGCCTTATCTATTTCATGGGAATAATCATCGGCATATTCAGTCAGGATATTGGCAACATCCTGATTGCCGATTTGCAGGCGCCGCTCCTTGGCGCCTTTTCCATGAATCAGAATTACACCATTTTCCAAATCAATATCCTGCGGCTTCAGAGAGCACACCTCGGAAATGCGCATGCCGGTTCCGAACAAAAGCTCCAGTACGGCGGCATCCCGAAGGGCATTTCTTCTCTGATACTTGGTTGTAGCAGTTCTTCGCTGCGCATAGACCGTCTGTAGAAGCGTCTCTATAACATTCAAGGGAATAATCTTAGGTAAAATGATCGGCTCGCGGTACTTGACTTGAACCTTACGAAATGGATCCTGCTTCAGAATATCCCGAAACTCCAGATAATGGAAAAAAGCCTTAATAGAAGCAATCTTACGTTTGACAGTCTTAGGCTGGTATGTTTGATGAAGGTGTACCAGATAATCCTCTATAAGAGTGGAATCCACCTCGTCAATTCGATCTTTCCGGATATAATCCTCAAACTGCGCCAGATCAATACGGTATGCGTGAAGCGTCTTATCATTCAACATCTTCTGGTGCTCACAATAGAATAGATACTGGTCAATGTGTGTATGTAAATCATTCATGGCGGTGCTCCTTATGATAGTGAAATAGGTGTGATAATATTGTCTATGATGTGGGGGAAAAAGTCTAATTTAAAATGAGAGTAGAAAAGGGTTGAAAAAAGTAGTTAAAAGCGAATATCTGAATGATAATATGTAATTATCAATGAGAAGTATATCTATACTTTGAGCACAACTTGACGTTCGTCAAGTAATATCCTATACTGATATCACACCCTACCATAATATTCAGAACGAATTACGCAGGTATTTATCAACAAACAATCATGTACCATTTTTCAAAGGAATTGATATATATATGAAGGATATTATTTTTGAATTACAGGATTTTAGATATCTGGAATGGGCAAAGATCCGTCATTCGTCAGGGACTGCAGGATCTTTTTTGAAAGCCTATGATGATCTTCCGGACGGCAAGAGATATTATAAGCTGTCGGATTATGACAGTGTTCAGGGGATCGTGGGACACGAATGTGTGAATGAGGTTATCGTTCAGAGACTTATGGATCTCATGCATATGGAACATATACAATATACTCTGGTTCACGCTCTGATCAAGCTTCAGGGTCAGGAGTATGAGACCTATCTGTGTGAATCTAAGGATTTCAAACAACCGGGGGAGAGTAAGCTGGCATTTGAAGATTATTATGTGATGGAACGGCAGGATGATGAGCTGCCGCTTGATTTCTGTATACGAATGGGGTGGGAGGAGCGTATTTATCAGATGTTTCTGTTGGATTATCTGATATTGAATCGTGATCGGCACGGTGCGAATATTGAGGTTCTTCGTAATCCTAAGATGAAGATGATCCGTCTTGCTCCTTTCTTTGATCATGGCTTGTCACTGCTTTGCAGGTGCCATTCTGAGAAGGAGATCCGAAGCTTTGATGTGATGGAGGATCGAAGAGTACAATCCTTTATGGATAATCATTCTGTGGAAGAGAATTTGAAATGGATCCCTAAAGAGTACGGAAAGAGTATAGTTAAGCTCTATAGCAAGGATCGCAAGGTTGTCATGGAAGGCTTAGACGGGATTCTGTCGAAAGTGCATCAGGAGAAGATCTGGGAAATGATATGGAAAAGGTGGGAGTATTATGATTCTATTCGAAATTCATGATGCGTCATATCGATATGAATTTGTTTTGGGGTATTTGTTTTATTATGCGCATGTCAAGGAATTCTATATCGAGCTGAATCCGGAATTAGATGCGTGGAGCGCACCATTTATTCTACAGGGATTCGTTAAAAATGGAAGGTTTTCTGTGGATGCGGATTGGTCTGCAAAATGGGTATCCCAGAGAATCATTCCGCCGGATCGTCAGAATCTTGGCATGATCTTAAAGGAGAATGGTATGACGGAATATGATCCGTATCGATTGTTGGTCTTAAGCGAGGGGCGATGTGCGCAGGATGATAATTATCTGGTCAGGTGTCAAGAGACGGAATTGCCGGAATATGTTAGGGAGCGAAAGAATCAGAAAATTCGGGAGATCCTGCCGATGAATAATCGGAAAATGATGATATTCTTTAAGGATGATATAACAAGATGTGTAGATATACAGGATTATCTGAAAGACCGGCCGGTATATACTCCGATCCTTGCTCGTCAGGAGCTGTATGAAAAGGCGCGTGTGCAGGCAGGCGGCAATGGGATTACTTGGGGAGAAGGACGGAGTGTGGCGTCAGAGGAGCTGCGTACTTGTGGGGCAGAGGTTCCAATATCGTTGGAGGATATGGAGACATTTGTCCGTCACAGAGTTGTGGATACCACGGAGGCAGCTAATATGATGAATTGCAGCAGGCAGTATATGAATCAGCTGGTTAAGCAGGGAAGTCTGCAGCCTTTGCGGGATATATCGAATAATAAGCTGTTTCTGAAAGGGGAGATCGAGGGATAGGATCCTGGCAGAAATCGCATTAAAAAAGGAGTAGTATTTGAATGAATAGTTCTGATAGAGAGTTGTGTATGAACTTTTCAAATGCTGAATTGAAAAGTTACTTGATTGATAAGATGACACCATTCACTGATGTTAAATGTATTGTTAATGATCAATATGTTAGTTATGACTGTAATGATGACTTTGAATATATAACCTTTGATGGAACAATACAAGAATTTTATATCAGTCTACACAAATTTCAAACATGTATTTTTATTAACAATGAAGAGATTATGTTTATAGATGATGAAGAAAAGAAACATTATACATGGAGTGATGTTGAGAGTTGTATTGTTTATGAAGGAAATCTTTTTGGAAAAACCCATAAGCAGATTTTGGAATTAATCATGGAATTTTTAAATATATTTCGTGGTTCATCAAATATGATTGTGAAAAAGGAAATAATTCAAACGGATGAGAAATGTTCTTATACAAAATATAAGTATTATATTAATGTCAATAATCCTAATGTAGGTAGTGGTAAATATCAATTTGATAATATAATAATAAATGTTGTACAGTAATACAATAAGCTAAAGTGACTCTAACATATGCTTTAGGATTAGAATCAGTTGTTACTGAAGTTACTTTTGAGGAAAAGCATATCATCGCTTAAATGGTATCAATAATTGAATGATTTTGATGATTATGTATTAAATGATTTGCAAAGGGTACAAATGAAATGCGAACAGTAATCGGAAATATAGAATGTGTAAATGATAAAATGATAGTTACTTGTAATGTGGAAATTGGTCAAATTAGAGGGGTCTGGATGGGGAAGACACCACCTGTCGTTAATGGTATTTGTCAAATTGAACTTGATATAAAAGAAGTGAGTTCTAACAAGGTAAAAGTATTGCATTCTGAAATGCATGAAGTAACGAAAGTTTGTTGTAGTTTGAATGAAGTTGTTTTTAAAGGAATATGTGAGGATCAGGATAGCGAAGTCTATTATATTCGATTTATGAAAGATTGGTTGGAAATGTTGGATATCGAA
>JAFUAW010000143.1 GCA_017460485.1 Lachnospiraceae bacterium
ATCCACGGCCGTCGACGCATCCACCCAGTGAATCGTTCCCTTCACCTTCCGACCTTCAAAGCCGGAACCGCTCTTGGTCGCCGGATCGTAGGTACAGTGGATCTCCGTCACCTTACCGTCCGCATCCTTCTTATAATCCACGCAGGTAACAAAATATGCGCCCTTCAAACGGACCTCATTCCCCGGATATAAGCGGAAATATTTCTTTGGCGGATCCTCCATAAAATCCTCACGGTCGATATATAATTCCCGTGAAAATGTCACCGTTCTGGTTCCGAGCTCCGGATTCTCCGGATTATTCTCTACCTCCAGTTCTTCCACCTGCCCCTCCGGATAATTATCAATAATCAATTTCACCGGATCTAAGACTGCCATCATCCGGTTATCCTTCATCTTTAAATCTTCCCGGATACAATACTCTAACATGGCGTAATCACTGGTACTCTGCGCCTTAGATACGCCGGACAGCTGCATGAACAGCTTGATCGACTCCGGTGTGAACCCACGGCGTCGAAGTGCAGACAAGGATACCAGACGCGGATCGTCCCAGCCGTCCACAAGTCCTTCCTCAACTAACTGCTTAATATACCGTTTACCGGTTACCACATTCTTCAGATACAGCTTGGCAAATTCAATCTGCTTCGGCGGATGCGGATATTCCAGTTCCCGAACCACCCAGTCATAGAGCGGACGGTGATCCTCAAATTCCAAGGTACAGATGGAGTGAGTCACGCCTTCGATGGCATCCTCAATCGGATGCGCAAAATCATACATCGGATAGATGCACCATTTATCTCCCGTATTGTGATGTGTCATATGTGCCACACGATAAATGATTGGGTCCCGCATATTGATATTCGGCGATGCCATATCGATCTTAGCGCGAAGCACCTTGCTTCCATCCTCATATTCTCCGTTCTTCATTGCTTCAAACAAGTTCAGATTCTCCTCGATGGACCGATCCCGATACGGACTGTTCTTCCCCGGTTCCGTCAAGGTTCCCCGATATTCCCGAATCTCATCCGGTGTCAAATCACAGACATAGGCCTTGCCCTTCTTAATCAGCTTCACCGCTGCCTCATACATCTGATCAAAATAATTCGAAGCATAATAGATCGTATCACCGTAATCCGCGCCCAGCCATTTCACATCGGCTGTAATGGAATCCACGAACTCCGTCTTCTCCTTGGTCGGATTGGTATCATCAAAGCGGAGATTGAACGTTCCATGATATTCCTGCGCCAATCCATAATTTAATAAAATCGACTTGGCATGTCCGATATGAAGATACCCATTCGGCTCCGGCGGAAACCGCGTCACAATCTTCGTATACGTTCCTTCTTCTAGATCCTTATCAATGATCTGTTCTATAAAATGTTTACTTACTACTTCCTGTTCTTCCACGAAAGTATCCTCCTGTTTCATACTAAGGTACCAGCTGCCGCGTGTTCACGGGATAAATCAATGTGAGACCGGACACCGGCAATACAGCTTACGCCATACTCTCCCCGAACTGGTACATAACCCACTATACCACAATTCCTACCATTTGAAAATTCTTCTTACTAAAATTTTTGTATTGACAACGAAACCTTAATTTGCTACATTATACATGTTGTGTGAAACCGTCAGGTTCCAATATCAACATATAAGTGCTACTATAGCTCAGGTGGTAGAGCGCATCATTGGTAATGATGAGGTCACGGGTCCGACTCCCGTTAGTAGCTCTTTTTTATTGCCTTAAAAAACTGAAAGGTATTTGTTCTTTTATCTTACGGCTGACTCAGCTTCCTTCGTATCCTCTGGATTGCGTTGTCTATGGATTTTTCAGTCTTAGAAAGCTTCTTTGCAATCTCCGTATAGGACTGCCCATCCAGATACAAATCCAGAACTGTCCTTTCGAACTTACTCAGATCCGATTCGATCCTAGCGATCAATCCTCTCAAACGCTCCTGCAGAAGAACAGATGCCTCCGGATCGCTCTCATCCTCGGCAACCAAGGAGTCGATCAGCCGGCTGTATCCGTCATTATCATCTGCATAGAAAGAAACATAATTATTCAAAGGCGCATTCTTTTTTCGATTGGATGAAGTGACCGCAGAATAGATCTGCCGTTTGATGCATAAGGACGCAAAAGTATAAAAACTTGCTTTTTTATCCGGTGTATAGTCCCGGATGGCCTTAAACAGTCCGATCATTCCCTCCTGCACCAGATCTTCGGAATCCGCTCCGATCATATATACCTCCCGGGTTTCCTTCCGGACCAGATTCCGGTAACGGTCGATCAAATGATCCATAGCATCTGTATCATTTTCCCGAATCCTTATAATCATTTCTTCATCTGACAACCCCTGATACTTGTCATTTGGTACTGTATTTGTCATTATCCTCATTCACCTTTCTGTACTCCGTCCCATTATCCGGATCACCATCTGTGGAGACTATAAGATCTGCTATCCATTCCGTCTTCGCTGCCTTACGATCTCATAGGCAAGAACCCCCGCTGCTACCGATGCATTCAGAGAATCAATATCGCCATTCATGGGAATAGACGCAATATAATCGCATTGTTCGCGAACCAGCCGGCTGACTCCCTTACCTTCGTTGCCGATTACCAGACCGATTGAGCCTGTCAGATTCAGATCGTACATTTCTGTCCCATCCATATCCGCGCAGACAAACCAAAGCCCCCGTTTCTTTAGTTCTTCCATCGTTTTGGTCAGATTCGTTACTTTAACTACAGGAGTATAATTCAAAGCACCGGCAGATGCCTTCATCGCCGTAGCCGTAAGTCCTGCCGCGCGTCGTTTCGGAATGATCACACCATGGGCACCCGCAAGATTGGCCGTACGTATGATTGCTCCCAGATTATGAGGATCTTCGATCTCATCTAAAAGAATAACAAACGGTGGTTCTCCCTTTTCTTCCGCTCTCCGGAAGATATCCTCCATCTCCGCATATTCAAATGCCGCTGTCTGCGCGATCACACCTTGATGTTTGCCGGTAACAGACATCTGATCCAATCTTTCTTTTGATACATATTTTACAATCGTATCATGCTTGGCAGCCTCCCTGGTTATCGTCTGAACTGCGCCATCCCTGCATCCGTCCTGGACATACAGCTTGTCCACCGGCTTACCGGCACGAAATGCCTCTATTACCGCATTACGTCCTTCTATCATATATTCTTCGTATCTCATTCTATCATCCTATCTTATTTTATATTCCATCCACTGCGGAAACAGCTATATCTCACTGTGTCCCGCCTGTATCCGTTTCAGACAGTTTCTTCCGCCCAAGAATGATCAGATCCGTTATCCTTTCATATTGTCCGGTCAAATACAGATAGCCTAACAGTGCTTCGAATCCGGTTGCTCTGTGATAGGTTCCGGTTGTCGCGTTTTTCGCCTTGGTATAAGAGTTGGCATTCCTGCCTCTCATAAAGATCTCGTGCTCCTCTTCTGTCAGTTCATCCAGAAGAACATGGATCATCGCCGCCTGAGCATCCGCTTTTACAATACTGCTTGCCTGTTTATGATAATTCTTGACCGGACCATTGCCGGACGCAACAATCTCCGTCCGGATCAGAAGATCATATACCGAATCTCCGATATAGGCAAGAGCAAGCGGCGAGTAAGAACGAATATCCTTCCGGGGGAGATCAAGTCTTTCATAAAAATACCCGATCAGATCTTTACCGCCGGTCTGATCATTACTCTGATCGCCATCATTCTTACAGTTCCGATATTCAGACTCAATCATATGGTCTATACCCGCTTCCATTTTACACCCTCTCTGGTATCCAGCAAAGAGATCCCGCGCGACTGTAATTCATCCCGGATTGCGTCCGCCCGCGCAAAGTCCTTATTCTTTCTAGCCTGATTCCGTTCTTCGATCATAGCTTCGATGTCGGCATCGAGCAATTCTTTTTCCTGCCTTACCAATATTCCGAGAATATCGCATAACTGATATATAGTATCCTTCATTGCGTCGCAATACGCCTTGGAGGAATCACCATCTATGGTTGTGTTTGAGAACTTAACCAATTCAAAGATCACGGAAATCGCATCTGCCGTATTCAGATCATCATCCATAGCAGCTTCGAATCTATTCACATAATCCGTAAGCTTTCCGACCTCTTCCCGCTCCTTTTCGCTAAGTTCCTGCTGCTTGGCACCTTCCGCCGCCATCTCCGCTTTTTCATACGCTGTCTGGATCCGTTCCAAGCCGCTCTTAGCCGCATCTACAAGATCCTTCGAGAAATTCAGCGGGCTCCTGTAATGTGCGCTTAACATAAAGAACCGTATGATCTGTAACGGATATTTCTCGCTGATCTCCCGTATGGTAAAGAAATTACCAAGAGACTTGGACATTTTTTCCCCATCAATACGCAGGAATGCATTGTGCATCCAGTAACGGGCGAATTCGGTTCCGTTAGCTGCTTCGCTTTGCGCAATCTCATTTTCATGATGAGGGAAAATCAGATCTTCTCCGCCTGCATGAATATCAATGATATCGCCTATATACTTCTTTGACATTACCGAACATTCCAGATGCCAGCCCGGGCGTCCCTGTCCCCAAGGAGAATCCCAATACGGCTCTCCTTCCTTCTTCGGCTTCCAAAGAACAAAGTCCAAAAAGTCCTCTTTTTCGTCTTCGCCGGATACTTTCAGTTGATGATCATCCGCCCGATGTCCGGACTCCAACTCATCTATATTCTTATGAGAGAGCTTGCCATATTCCGGAAAGCTTCTGGTACGGAAATAGACCGTTCCATTTACTTCATACGCATGCCCTTTCTCGATCAGCGTCTTGATCATCTCGATCATATCCGGAATCTCTTCCGTCGCTTTCGGATGGGTATTTGCCTCCTGAACATTCATCGCTGCCATATCCTTCTTGACCTCTGCAATAAATCGTTCGGAAATCACAGTAGAATCAACGCCTTCTTCATTGGCTCGTTTTATGATCTTATCATCCACATCCGTAAAATTAGATACATAATTCACATCATATCCTTTATAAGTGAGATATCTCCGCAGCGTATCAAATACGATCATCGGGCGTGCATTACCGATATGAATATAATCATATACCGTAGGTCCGCATACATAGATTCCCGCTTTCCCTTCATGGATCGGTACGAATTCTTCTTTCTGTCTGGTCATAGTATTGTAGATTTTCATGTTGTTCCTCCTGCTCTTATTATTATCCGGATCAATGTCTAATCATTATATCGCTAATTAAGAATTAAATCTTGGACAGCCCTGACAGGTACTGCATCCATTTCCCGGTGTATAAGCCGCTGCTGTATCATTCATAACCTCATAACTGTAGTTGGCCGCCGTCTCCAGTGCGCAGATCGCCTGGGCACTGATTCCCTCGCCGCTTCCGGTAAATCCGAGACCTTCCTCTGTGGTAGCCTTAATATTAACCTGCGAGCTATCTATCTTAAGTGCCGCTGCAATATTAGCCGTCATATCCGGAATATATGGTGCCATCTTCGGCCGCTGCGCTATGATCGTCGCATCAATATTCGTTATAAACAACATCTTTTCTTCCAACAAGATTCTCACATGTTCCAACAGTTTGATACTGTCTGCTCCGGCATAGCGCTCATCGGTATCCGGAAAATGCCTTCCGATATCTCCCAGCGCAGCTGCCCCAAGAAGCGCATCCATAACCGCATGCGTCAGAACATCCGCATCCGAATGTCCCAACAATCCTTTTTCATACGGGATCTCAACCCCGCCAATGATCAGCTTACGTCCTTCCGCTAATCTATGCACATCATATCCCAGTCCGACTCTCATGAATATATCCGCCTTTCGTCTTTATAAGTCGCTTATCGCTCATTATACCACACCTTCAAGAAATAGGAAAACTTTTTTAAATTTCCACTTGACTTTTATTTTTAACTGCAATATAATAGCAAATGTGTCAAGCGACTATGGGATCTTAGCTCAGCTGGGAGAGCATCTGCCTTACAAGCAGAGGGTCATAGGTTCGAGCCCTATAGGTCCCATATTTTTTTGACGCTTAACGCAACAACGCTTTGTTTTGGCGGAATAGCTCAGTTGGCTAGAGCACACGGTTCATACCCGTGGTGTCGAGAGTTCGAATCTCCCTTCCGCTACTATCGCAAGAATCTCCATGTGAGATTCTTTTTTTATGCTGTCCATCTGAATCTAAATGAATAATTGTCGATAGAATACATCGAATACAAAACAGATCCGGAACTATTCATTCCAGATCTGTTCTCCATTATAATGGTCTGTCCGATCATCTACGGAATCCCATAATGATCGAATCCGATATTCAAATCTACCGGTTTTGATATTCCCGGCACATATCCGTCTTTACTGTATTGCCATATTTGATATCTGTATGGGAGTTTTGGTACGTCTGCATATTGGGCAAACCAGATATCATAACCATGCAGTCTGGTAATATCCAGAGATAATGCTATCCAACGGAGATTTGCATAGAACATTACCGGATACCCGGCATCACGGATAGTTTCAAGAAAGCCCAGACATGCATCGGTTCTTTGTTCTACTGTCAATCCCGCAGTTCTGGCACTATCATCCTCGGCATCCTCCGTATCCAGAACGATCGGAAGATCAAACGCATAGCCGCGGACATTCTGCAGGACAAACCGGGCTTCTTCTACACCCTCTTCATAAGATACCGCCTGGGAATAAAAATAGACTCCAGTATGAATGCCATTATTAATTGCGCCATCCATATTCTGCGCATACGTACTGTCCAATACGATCTTACCGTTACCATAGCCCCGGAAACCAAGGCGAATAAACGCAAAGTCAACACCTGCAGCCTTAACCTGTGACCAGTCGATATTCCCCTGATACTTGGATACATCAATGCCGACAGATGAAGTAACAACTCCATCTTCCGAATAATAACGGAAATACTCATCCTCCGTCAAAGCATTCTCAAACTCATAATCATTTCTGCCGAACTCATTATCGATCTTTACCCATTGAAGGATACCTTCATCATCATTGATCAGGATGAATCTCTGATTCACAAACTGCCAGTAATTCTCTTCCGTTTTGTCTGCCAGATCAAGATCATAAGACATACGAAGACTCTGATCGATCTCAAACGGAAGTGCCTTTGAATGGCTTCGCATCGTACTGATCAGAATCAATAATCCGAAGATTGCCAGAATTTCCAATATAATTATGACAATCCACACTTTAATATGTTTCACCTTTTTTTCTCCGTATAATAATTCAGCCATTTTATAATATCATGCATGGCTTTCTCTTTGTCAAAATCATTCAGGATCTCATGCCGGCATCCTTGATACATCCGTAGACGGCAATCCATACCGCGATGCTTGTAAATACGATACAAATGTTTTGGAGCCCGTCCGAAATTACCAGCAGCATCATCGGTTCCCGACATGATCAAAACCGGCATTTCACGGTTCATCCGTTCGAGATTCTTCTGCTTATTGACCTCCGTAAATGCTGTCATCATATCCCGGTATGCCCCCACCGTAAAGATAAAATTACATTCAGGGCGGCCATTATAATACATGATATTATCTCTGTCCTTAGAAATCCAGCTGTTTCGAAGATTCTCATCTTTAAAATGTTTATCATATCCTCCGATCGCCATATCATTGATAAATGTAGAGCGATAACGGTATCCATCCTTCTGTATATGTGCTGCCACTTCGCAAATAATACGAGCCGTCTCAGATAATGCAATACTCGGATTCACAATTCCCACAAGTATCATCCCGTCAGCAAAATCCGGAAAGCGCTGCACAAATTCACGAACCATCAAGGATCCAAAGCTGTGGCCGAGAATATAATACGGCAAACCGGGATAATCCCGCCTTGCAAGATCATGCAATGTCACCATATCCGATAACAGCTTCCAATTACCGTTCTTATCCCCAAAATAACCATAACACTTGGTATTCAGGACGGATCTCCCGTGTCCAAGTGTATCTGCACCATATACCACATATCCCTGATCACATAAAGCTTTTGCCAGTGGCTCATAACGGTCAATAAACTCCACCATACCGTGGCAGACCTGCACTACAGCCTTAGGACGATTAGCATCCGGCAGCCATGCATATCCGTGAATCGTTGTTACTTCATCTGCAGATTGAAATGATATATCCTTACGGATTGCCATACTTCTCTACTCCTTATCTAATGACTTCTAAAATTGTCCCCTGAGTTCTGGATCCTCCGGCTTATATACACCCGTCTTATTTACAATGGTATTGCTGATATCCTCTACCGTTGCGGAAGGAGTATAAGTCTCCTCCTTGTATTCAGCAGGATCTTCCCCATTATCTGTCACACCAATCTGAGATCCATATAAGAACTGATGCGCCAGTTCCGCATTATATTTCATATCTCCCCCGACAAGAATCGACAGATCCTGTCCTGCTATCTCATCGTAATACATTCCGCCATGATATGTAAATGGAAATCCTTCATTATTATCCAGATCATAAGACATGACATCCTTCATAAGTCCCAAAATCTCTGACCTGCTGAGACTGGTGGAAATCTCTGGAAGTACATCATCCAACATCTTATTAAGTGTAGACAGATTAGACTGCTTTGCTTTAGCAAGAATAGCCGACAGCACCTCTCTCTGTCTTGCAGACCGGTCAATATCTCCGGCACCAAGATTACGAATTCGGCAATATGTCACTGCTTGAAGACCGTCTAAAGTTACATCTCCTGTTGCATATAGTCCTGTATAACTGCGTCCGGCGATCTGGGCAGTCTCAGGAAGCCATGTATTGATGGAATTCATCTCATCGGCATCCACATTTACAGTTATTCCGCCAAGGTCGTCCACAATATCCGCCAGCGACAGAAAATTAACCGTAACATAATCCGTAATCGGTAGATCCAGATTCTTATTTAATGTCGCAATAGACCCCTTTGCGCCACCATATGCATAGGCATGTGTGATCTTAGTATAACAGCCGTCATATTGCCCGGACGGATTGGCAAACTGCATATAAGTATCCCGATATACGGAAAGAAGCCTTACTTCCTTGGTATCTTTATCAATACTGGCAATAATAATTGTATCACTGCGATTACCGGTGTCCGTTGTTACATCTCTGGCATCCAAGCCAAATAACGCTATAGTCGTATATTTCTCTCTGGTTTCCGTCGAAACGGTTTCACTGATAAATAACTCTTCCTCATCCAAATCTTCATAATTGATCTCCTCGAATTTTTGATCAGTATAGTGCAGCAGATAAAGTCCTAATAAACCAGCAAATAACAATACTTCTATACCCAGTATTGCCCATAAACGCCGGATTCTCTTTTGATACTTTGTCTTTCCGGCAGGCTGCTTTTTATTAATACTCTGTTGTGCTTCATTTGGATAATCATCCATATATTCGTTATCTTCATATTGTGATCTATTCATATATCTATCCTTCACTTTCCATAATATTTCATAATCATCTATTCTTCGATTCTTCCTCTGTTTCTATAGCTGCTCAATGCATAACCAAATGACTAAATACAGAAAATTATTATCACTATTTATATAACTCTTTACACAAATAAAACAGTATCATATTACCAAAAAAAATCACAAAGTACAACCATTTAAGGCGGGTTTTTTCTTAAAAAATTCTTTCTGATTCCTACAATTATACATCACAGGATATATTCATAAGACATATAAATATACAGATAACAAAAGCCCTCCGGCAAACCTGTCGAAAGGCCTTTTTCATTATGAAATGTCAACGAAAGACTATTCTACAGTAACAGACTTCGCAAGATTCCGCGGTTTATCTACATCCAGCCCTCTTGCTACCGACACATAATACGCAAATAGCTGCAACGGAATCACAGTCAATGAAGGAGAAAAACAATCATATGTCTCAGGAATCTCCACGACAAAATCCGCACTTTCCTTCATTCCCTGATTATCAGCACTCACAAGAGCAAAAACATACGCTCCTCTGGACCTTACCTCCACCACATTACTGATCATTTTTTCGTAAAGATCCGGCTGTGTGGAAAGCGCAACCGTCAAAGTTCCGTTCTCAATCAACGAAATCGTTCCATGCTTCAATTCACCGGCTGCATAGGCCTCCGAATGAATATAAGATATTTCCTTTAATTTAAGGGAGCCTTCCATAGAAGACGCATAATCCACGCCTCGTCCAATAAAGAAGATATGCTCAGCACTGGCATATTTCGAAGCAAACCACTGAATCCGTTCCTTATCTCCCAAAAGCTCTTGAATCTTCTCCGGGAGATCGCATAATTCCTTTATAATATCCGCATATTCTTCCTCATTAACCAGACCTCTCGTCTTTGCGAATAGAGCAGCAATCATATAAATGGATGCCAACTGCGTACTGTAAGCCTTGGTAGTCGCAACCGAAATCTCCGGTCCCGCCCAAGTATACATAACATTATCAGCCTCTCTGGCAATGGTACTGCCCACAACATTCACAATTCCAAGAACCTTAGCACCCATTTTTTGAGCCAGACGGAGTGCCGCCAAAGTGTCTGCAGTCTCACCAGACTGACTGATTACAATCATCATGGAATCCTTTTCTAAAACCGGATCTCTGTACCGGAATTCAGATGCCAGATCCACCTCTACGGGGATGCGGGTCATTTTTTCAATCACATATTTTCCTACCATACCTACATGATAGGAAGAACCGCAGGCAATAATATAGATTCGGGATATAGCCTTAATCTCTTCTTCCGACATATTTAATTCTTCTATTACAAGCTTACCATCCTTAATCCTCGGTCGGATAGTATTCTCAACTGCCTTCGGCTGTTCATAGATTTCTTTCAGCATAAAATGCTCATAACCGCCCTTTTCAGCTGCTTCGACATCCCATTCCACCGTAACCAGTTCTTTTACGATCTCTTCCAGATCTGAATTAAAGAAATGGACTTCATGCATGGACAACTCTGCCAATTCCTGATTATCAATATAATATACATCACGTGTATACTTTAAAATTGCCGGAACATCTGACGCAATATAATTACCATGTTCTGATACGCCAACGATCAAAGGAGAATCCTTACGAACCGCATAGACCTTACCGGGGTGATCCTTGAACATAATACCCAACGCGTAAGAACCAACAACACGGTGCAGCACTTTAATAATGGCTTCCTTCGGATCTCCCTTATAATAATAATCCAGCAAATGAGCAATGACTTCCGTATCCGTCTCGGAATGGAATTCATATCCTTTCCGGATCAGTTTTTCCCGAAGCGGCTGATAATTCTCAATGATTCCGTTATGTACAACCGTAATGGACTTTGACTGATTATAATGTGGATGTGCATTCGTTACCGAAGGTTCTCCATGAGTTGCCCAACGGGTATGTCCAATTCCGAAATATCCTTTCATTGCTTCACCATTCTGTGTCAGGTCACAAAGTGCAGACAACTTTCCTTTTGCTTTAACAACATTAATATCCGTTCCATCATATACGGCAATACCGGCAGAGTCATATCCACGGTATTCCAGTTTTTCAAGTCCGTCCAAAAGGATCGGAGCAGCTTGTTCTTCCCCTACATAACCTACAATTCCACACATATTCTGATCTCCTTTTTATAAATAAGGGACTACTTATGTAAAGCAGTCCCTATACTCTTAATATTATTATATTCTATGCATTCACAATTGCCATCAATGCATCTGTAAGAGCCTGTAACTGTTGTTCTGAATCATCAAGAGAAGAACCCTTAACACCCATATAGAACTTGATCTTCGGCTCTGTACCGGATGGTCTTGCGCAGCACCATGAATTATTAGAAAGCTCCCAATAAAGCACATTGGACTTCGGAAGTCCGGTAGACGAGGTCTCACCGGTTGCAAGGTCCGTACGGATATCATTTTCATAATCCCGCATGGCAAGCACCTGTAAATCTCCAATCTGCTTCGGAGGATTCTCACGCAACTTGGTCATAATACCCTTAATTGCCTCTGCTCCGTCTAAGCCCTTCATGGTAATGGTCTGCAAACCTTCCTTGTAATATCCGTATTTCTCATAGATATTGATCATCTGATCCCAAAGCGTCATATTATTCTTCTTGCACCAGGAAGCAACCTCACACAGCATCATAACAGCCACGCAGGCATCCTTGTCCCGGGAATGGGTTCCAGCCAGACATCCGTAGCTCTCTTCCAGTCCGAATACATACTCATAAGAATGATTCTGTTCAAATAACTTGATCTGCTCGCCGATGAACTTAAATCCTGTCAGAACCTCGATCAGCTTCATATTATAATCTTCGGCGATCGGGAAGGTCATATTTGTGGTTACAATTGTAGTAACCAGTGCGCCGTTCTCCGGAAGCGTACCGACTGCTTTTCGCTCCCTCATAATATATTCACAGATCAGCATACCGGACATATTACCTGTAAAGCTAACATATTCGCCGGTCTTTGCATCCTTTGCATAGACACCTAAGCGGTCCGCGTCCGGATCGGTAGCAAGCACAATATCCGCATCTACCTTCTTTGCCAGATCCAGAGCAAGCGCAAATGCCTTCGGATCTTCCGGATTCGGATAAGAGACAGTCGGAAATTCGCCATCTGGCATCTTCTGCTCAGGAACCGGATATACATGAACAAATCCCAATTCCTTTAACACTCTTTGGACAGGAATACTACCTGTACCATGAAGCGGTGTATAAACAATCTTGATATCCTCTGCCACTTCCTTGATGATCTCAGGATGAATGATCTGCTTCTTTAATGCCGCCATATACTTATCATCCATATCGGAACCGATCACATTATATAAACCAGCCACCTGTGCATCCATTTTCTCCATGGTAAGTGCATCATGAAAATCTGTGATCTTGGCAACCTCTGCCATAATATTCTTGTCATGAGGAGGTGTTACCTGAGCACCATCCTCCCAATACACCTTATAACCGTTATATTCCGGCGGATTATGGCTGGCTGTCACTACAATACCCGCTATACAGCCAAGCTCCCGAAGCGCAAAGGACAACTCCGGTGTCGGACGAAGAGATGGGAATACATATGCCTTGATCCCGTTCGCATTCAGACAAAGTGCAGCCACATCAGCAAATTCCGTTGACATTCTTCGAGAATCATATGCAATAGCAACGCCTTTATTCTCCCCATGTGCCTGCTTAATATAATTAGCAAGTCCCTGAGTTGCTTTTCTTACAGTATAGATATTCATTCTGTTGATACCGGCTCCGATAATCCCCCGAAGACCTCCGGTTCCGAATTCCAATTCCTTAAAGAAGCGTTCCTTAATCTCTTTTTCATCATCCTTGATTGCCGCAAGCTCTTCTCTGGTGGCCTCATCAAAATAAGGATCCTCACACCACAGCTTATACTCCTCCAGATATCCCATGTTTGAATCTCCTTTCAATCTTTTTCATATATAAAAACATCTTATTTATTATATAATAAATCCATTCAAATGAAAACCCTAAAATCCCGGTCCTTCTTCAATCTGCCGATTATTATTGATCTTCCGTCTTCAAATTATACTTCAAATCATTATTATCATCAGTCATAAATTCCAATCATCCTTTCATTCTAATCAAAAATAACCGGAATAAAGTCTTAATATAACTGACAATAAATGGGATCAATCTTCGTTTAGATTCTCCATACAATCGTTTACTAAAAGAAATCGGGCTTTCCCCGATGGAAAACTCCTTCTTGCCGACTAACATCTTTAGTTTCAGAAGAATCTCTTCCAACACATCATAATTCGTACAGGTCAGTGTCAGCTGCTTCATCTGTTCGGTATGATACATCCGATAATTAGTGGAAAGATCCTTCGCTTTCAATCCAAGGCAGACTCTGTATGCCGTATTCAGCATGGCAGACATGATCTGGGAGCTTTTGGCGTCATCCGTATGCCCGCCTTTTACATAACGGGAACCGATCACAACGGTATATCCCTGACAGAACATCTCATAAATTGCCGGTATATATTCCGGACCATGAGAACCGTCACTATCTAGAGCCAGCAGCTTATCCATGGAAGCTACTTCTATCGCCTTACGATAAGCGCCGCCAAATCCCGGTTCTTCCTGATTATAATATTTCGCTCCCACTTCTTCGCACAACTCTTTTGTATGATCCAATGGTTCCTTTGTATCGATTACTAAAAGCTCATATTCCTCACCGGTCTTTGCGAGTGCTTCCTTAATCTTCGGAAATAATACTCTTAAGTTTTCTTCCTCCTTGTAAGCAAGGAGCATAACACTAATGCCCATATCTTTTTTTCCTTTATTCATAATAATACCAATATATTATGCCATGATCAGACGAAAGTCAAACAGATTCATATCTTGATTCCCTGCCGGATTCGAGCAGAAAAAGTTTTTTCGCGGATACTTCTTACCAGACAGATCGTATTTTCCACCAAACACATCATAATCAGTAATATGATTGCAGTATTATCAAGAAAAAGCGTATAATTACTTTCTCTAATAATAATCTGCAAAGGTGTCAGAACCAACATAAAGATTGGAAGATATAACATATCTGTCCACCGTTTCTTATTATCATTCAAATACAGAATGATCACCGGCAGCAGATATATCAAACAATAAAGACCGCTGTTTGCAGGATATATAATTATAAATGTTAATAGTGTACAAATCTGAAGCCATTTTCTGTTTTGAAAAAGAGAGGAAACGACACTGTATATCCCAATTCCCATAATAATCGGTTTCCAAATTCGTACCAATGCCATTTTATCTTCATTTGTTGTTCCGTCAGTATTGGCAATAAAGTAATAATAACCAACTCTAGGATACCGTAAAAACATATATAAATCCGAATTTGCCCGGAGATTATCCAGCCAGATCGGGATATTGGAAAACCCGCCCTTTAACAGTAAAAACGGACCAAATGCCAGCACCACTCCATAAATCAGAAGACGTATTACCTCTTTCCATTCATGCCGGTAGATCAACAGAATTCCAAGGATGGCAGGGTATCCTTTCAATGCTCCTGCTATGGCAAGTCCCAAATATCCAAGTTCACGAAACCATTTAACATCAGAATCATATGACATCAAAAACAGTAAAACGCCAATCAAAGCAAGAAGAATCAGATTTCCTCGTTCATAGGTAAACATCATAGTTCCCGATCCCATAACAATTAGCATAATCAAATATTTCTTCCATTTGTCCGCTTCAACCATTTCGAAGAACTGAACCGCCAAAATCACTAATAAAACAGATATGAAAAAAACTCCGATAACAATAGGCATGGACTGCAGGGACTGAACCGATCCTGTATAAGTAATGCCTTCATTTTTTTCAATATACCAGTTCAGACTAGAAAGAACGGATAACCCATAACAAATTACATAAGACAACGGAAAATACGCTTTTTCAGCCATTCCGTTTATAGGATTATTATATGGGTCCCGATCTTTGGAATAAAACATTACATTAAAAAGATCCGCCATATAGTTATTGCCTTTTTTAAAGAATACTCCGTACTGATCTTCAGGAAGTCCATATATACCAAACCAAAGCCATATAATGTAAAGAAAAGCAAAGATTATTACGAATGACCAAAATTGAATTTGACTGATTTTTTTATTATTTTGCATAACTAATATCACCTTTTTCAAATACCTGAATGCTGTTGCCCCAATACAATTTTTTGAATCCTTCTATCTGTCATGAAAGTCTGGAACAAACTTTTCTTTTGACCCGTGTATCTCTATCGGCAAAATCATAAAAAAGAACAATAGCAAGCAGCAAACCCGCATCGATCATGACCTGAATACTGATCAAACTTCCCGGAATATAGAACTGATAACTCTTAGGTACCATCATCAATCCTAGAAGTATTCCGTATACCAGATCCTTCCATTTGTGTTTTGCCGAATCTGCAATCATATACATTAGAATGGCCGGCATAATATAGACCAGATTGTATACATAAGAATTCGGAGTCAAAAATACCATAAGTGCGGACAGAACAATCAGCTTTTTATAAAATGAAGTTTCGTGTCTCATACACCATAAACTGAACAGGGTGAGTACGGTTCCGGAAATCAGATAAATCTTCATAACCGGAAAACTTTCCGGCACCGTCAGATTATTCCATACGACAAACGGAAAACGCAGTGCCGAAGTCAAACCCACACCATAATATACATTCGGAACCTCATTACCGTATCCGCCGCCAAATCCCAGCAGACAAATACCGAATCGCTTTAAATTCTCCCAAAAATCGCCTACAAACAATGATATGGAAAGACTTGATATCCCCGCTCCCGTTACCAAAAAAATTCCGAGTTCCTTCCACTTTCGGTCAATTAGATATAATAATCCGAAAAACAGGGGATAGATCTTAACCGAAGCAGCAAGTGCAAGAAAAATTGCCGCCAGAATATCCTTTTCACCATAAAAACACGCAAATCCCAAAAAAAATGCCAATGCAACAATTAAATAATTACCGCGGTCCAGCATATAGATATAAGGGGCCGTAAAGATCAGGACTAAAATCACAAGCAAAGTTCCAATCTTGGACTTTATGCAAGCAGAATTCCGCCGAAACGCATAATATAATAACCCTGCTATCATCAATGTAAAGCTAAGCTCAAACACCCAATAGGATGCGATCCCTGTTTCCGAAACTGCAATCGTATGAGGATCATAATGTCTGTAATCCGACACAAAGGAGAATAACTTAGCAATCCAAAGTATCAGGGGCGGATATGAGGAATTGAATCCAAAATACGGATCATCGTAACTCATCATCTGATTTACATTATAAAAATCCATCCTTTTATCCGCCGGGAAAAACAGAAATGACCCATATGGGTATTGCATTCCGTTTTTACGTACAATCACTGAAAATATACCGAACGCCAAATATCCTGCCAGAATAATTCCCGAAATCAGAATAATCTTCTTACGTTGTTTCATTATCCCTTTCTCCTGACTTTTCATTTTTGAATCTCAAAATTAATTCTCTCCTCTTCCACCACCAGTGGGCGGTTCATTACCCTCTCATTGATACTCAGAATATATTCCCCAATAAAACCGATAAAAAACAGTTGAACGGCACCCAAGAAACACATCCCGATCAGGATTGGAGCAGTCCCGGCCTGAAAATCATTCCACATGATCAGCTTTAAGATCAGATAGACAAACGCTACAAGAATACTTACTAATCCGACACCGCACCCAAGAAAAGTAGCAAGTCGCAGACCAATCTTGGTATAGGATGTAATACTGAGCATGGCAGCATCATACAAGGTATAAAAATTATTATGTGTCTTGCCAGCGCGCCGCTGCGGCTGTTCATACGGGATCTCTTTCCGTTTAAAGCCCAATTCCGCAACAATTCCTCTCATGAATGGCTTCGGATCCTTTAATTCCCGCAGAACTTCAACAAACGACCGATCATATAATCCCGAACCGGTAAAATGTTCAATCTGCTCCACATCCGAGAATCTTTTGATCATTTTATAATAGATGCTTCGGAGCAGATACATGATCTTGCTTTCTTTACTGCTGGTCTTAATGCCGATTACGATCTTATATCCGTTCTCCCACTCTTCAATATACTTGGGAATCAGATCGATCGGATCCTGAAAATCACAGACCATGGATATTGTGCAATCTCCTGTAGTCTGTAATATGCCATAATACGGCGAATTGAACTGACCGAAATTCTTGGCATTAAAGATTGCCTTGATATTCGGATTCTTGCTGCAGATCTCCCGAAGCAGTTCTCTGGTCTTATCATGGGAATCATTATCAATAAAAACCAGTTCATAATGATAATCGGTCAGTTCTGTTTCAAACAGGTTCACGATTGCTTCACTCATCGGAACCACATTCTCTTCCTCATTATAACAAGGAATCAGTATACTGATTGTTTTCTTTTCATCCACTCTGTCACTCATCCTATTACCTCTTATACTAAATCATAGTAATTCATTGATAAACCAATAAGCATTATTCTATATCATCGTTTCCCGATACCACTTTATCGTCCGTACAATCCCTTCCGAAAAAGGAATCTCCGGAACAAACCCGGTATCTTCCGTTAAGGTATGAATATCCGCGCACAGATACATAACCTGCTTATCGTAATACGGTATTTCTCCGAACCCGATCTCAATGGACGGATCAACCGCATCCCGGATCATACGAATATACTCCGCAAGAGGGCGAACCTGTCCACTGCCGATCGGATAGACAGCCCCGTCACGTCCCTTTTGGGCAGCAAGATAAAATGCTCTTGCAGCATCATCACAGTACAGATAGTCCCACATCTGTTCCCCCTTCGTATACTGAGGACGCTCCCCGGCGATCATCTGCCGAATCCCGGACATGACCATGGTGTGCAGTCCGTCTCCCGGACCATACGTACTTAAGATTCGAACCCAGATATGCTTAATCCCATACTTTCTGCAAAGGATCCTGCTCATTTGTCCGGCGCAGAGCTTACCAATGCCGTATCCTGTTTCCGGATGTACCGGAGTATCCGGTGCAAGAGGAATCCCGTCTACCCTGCCGTACTCTGCCTGGGAACCTGCTCCAAGGAAGGTCTTACATCCGGCTGAATGAGCCAGTTCTACAGCCTCAAGCGTCGCCTGAACATTCCGGTTCTGAAGCATTACATCATCTCTGGCATCCCCGTGTGTACCGCCCCAGGCAAAATGAAAGAACGCATCATAATCAGAATCAATAGAATCCTTTAATTCCAGCAAATGATTCACATCACATTCCCGAATCGTCACATATTCACTGTCCGGGATCATCCGGATCCGCTCGGAACCGGGACGTACCAGTACCAAAACTTGTATTTGTTTTTCGCACAACAGACGGATCAGGGCACTTCCAAGCATCCCGGTACCGCCGGTAATAATCGCTTTTTTCATATTTGCTAGACCCTATGGTTTTGTTCATATTCTTCCTTCGGAAGGAACGGATACATATCATCAATCGGCGGAGATACGATCTTTCCATCCGGAAGAACTTTGGACGATAACTTCGGTTCAAAATTCTGTGTCTCATCCACTACCACTTCGCACATGACCGGTCCGTCCGATGCAAGTAGCTGTTCCAGTCCGACATCCACGTTATCCAGAGAATCAATTCTGATATAAGGCATACCGTATGCATAACTCAACTTTTCAAAATCCGGAAAGCTTAAGCCGTTACCGTCACAAACCCCAACCAACGGCTTTCCCTTAAATAGATTAGTCTGTGTCTGACGGATGGAATGATAACCGTTATTGTTGATAATGATCAGCTTCATATTCAGCCGGTTATACATAACTGTCTGTAATTCCTGCAGATTCATTTGGAAACTTCCGTCTCCGTCAATACAGATCACGCGCTTATCTTTTTCAGCAACACATACACCGAGAGCAGCCGGAAATCCATACCCCATTGCCGCACAGCCGGAATTGGTAAACAAACGCTGTTCTCTCTTTATCTCCATAGCCTGAAACGTTATAACACAGGCACTTCCATTACCGCAGATCACATCATCGCCTTCTTTAAGATGTTCAGAAAGCTTGGTAATAAACACATATGGATTGATCGGAGTCTTCTTATCATAATAAGACGGAAGTGTCGCCGGATATTTTTGATTAATAGTCCTTGCCCAGTTAAGCCAACTCTTATGCTCTTCCGTAGCACCCTGATAATCGGCTTCAGATAAGGATCTCATCATATCTTTGACATCCGCATGTATCTTCAGGTCAACATTTACGGTAGGCTTGCGCAGCTCCGCTTCATCAATATCCACCACGATCTTATAGGCATTTTTTGCAAAATCATGATAATTGTAACTGATCTGCCGAATATTCATACGACAGCCCAATACCAACAACAGATCCGCATTCTGAACCACAAAATTACCGCCTCTGGTTCCGACGGTTCCCGGTCTTCCGCAGAATAACGGATGTTCATCCCACAACAGATCATGAGCATTCCATGCCGTCACAACAGGAATTCCGAGCTTATCAATCAATTGAAGAAATTCATCATAGGCATTACCCAGACGGATACCGGTTCCAGCTAAGATAACAGGTTTTCTAGCCTTAGAAATCTTATCAAGGATATCCGCATTCAGTGATGTATCATAGATTGGATTCTCCTTCTTTTCTACCTCTGTCGGATCAAAGCCTGCCAATTCTTCTGTCTCGATCGGAGCCGCCTGTACATCCAACGGAATATCGAGCCAGACCGGTCCTTTTCTGCCATTCATACACAGATACCATGCCTTTTCCAGATGATAACGGATTTCCGTCGGTTCTGTTACCATATGTGCGTACTTGGTCATAGTCTTAACGGTATCTACAATCTGGAATTCCTGATCGCCGAGTTGTCTGAGCGGAACATCCGTAGACCATGTCGTAGTCTCACGCTTTACCTGTCCCGACACAATAAACATAGGAATAGAATCCTGCCATCCGCCGAGAACACCGGTAATGGCATTGGTTCCGCCGGGACCGCTGGTCACACACACTGCCGCGACACGCCCGGTCAGTCTGGCATATCCCTCTGCGGCAATCGAGCAAGCCTGCTCATGATGATTATAAATACTGTGTATCTCTTCTTTATGACCAAATGCATCATTCAGATGCATAGCACCGCCGCCCGTAACCGTAAACAGATCCGTTACGCCTTTTTTTACAAAAAAATCAGCAATATACTCTGCAACTTTCATTTTCATTTTATTTTATCTCCTCTACTTATCACCCTATAATTAAGGAAATCAAATCCTTTGGAGCAAAAGCACAGCCGACTGCGCCCTGCTCCTTCACATCTACTTCCGTCCGAAAATCAAACCCATATGTAACTCCGATAAAATCCACTCCGAGCTGTTCCGCGCCATTAGCGTCATGCCAGCTATCCCCGATCATCACCGCATTCTTATAATCCGTGGAGCCCAAGTCCTTCATACATTTCTCAATAATATCCATCTTGGATAATTTACCTTCAAAGTCGGATCCATAGATCACATCGCAATACCGATCAAACGCAAAGTGTTTCAGAATCTTTTCCGCATAATCCTGACGTTTATAAGTGGCAACCGCCAGCTTCACTCCTGCCTTACGCAGAGTATCCATACATTCGTAAATACCTTCATATGGAACAGCACCAAACAAATAGATATCCTTGTATACTTTTCGGAACTCGGCCGCCATAGTATCCGCTTCTTCTTTGCTGAGACCGTATTCCTTTTGAAATGAATTCTGGATCGGAGGACCAATAAAGCTTCTTAACGTCTCCGGATCCGGCATCGGCTTTCCGAACACATCTATGGTATGCTTTACCGAGTTTAATATTCCCTCACTGGTATCCAATAGTGTTCCATCCACATCAAATACTGCTATATCATATCGATTCATCATTTTTCCTTTCCCGGAAGAATCCTTACAAATTCTCTGTATATAAGGAATCTGTGATAAATTCCATATCAAGATCCGATTGCATCTCTTTAAGAATCCCTGCAACATAAGAATTCAGATCCTTCGCCTGTGTCTTGGTAAAGCTGTATTCTACATATCCGTTAATATAATTCTGTTTTTTATCGCCGGTATATCCGTCAAAGCCCCCCAATGCCACATGTCTGACACCAATCTTCTTCATAACTTTTAATAACATGATAAAGGAATTATCAATAATCTCCGCATCCATATCCAGAAGAGAGCTGTACTGAAGTGTATAATCAAACCTCCCATCCGTCTTGGTTACATTTGATGTAGCAATCACTTTCAGATCCGGATTCTTGGAAAGTGCCGTTGATAATTGAACATATCGTTTGGCATTACTTAAAAATACATAATCTGAACGGAATTCTCCAGAAATAAAGTTAATCGTTACAATTAATGGATGCTTTCGCGCGATATAATCCTCAATCTTATCTGTCTGCTTCTGAACATTTAACCCGGGACCCAGCAGAAGTACATCCCGTCCTTCAAATGTCTTGGATAATGCATCCACATCTTCCGTATCATTTACCTCGATATCCTGATAATCCAGATACAGCTGTTCAATCAGCTTCTGGTCATACATCAGCTGCTTCTCGCCTTCGAGCTTAGATAATATCTCATTAATCGACTTAACGGAAAGCGTGCGTTTATCCATTAAATATGCCACATAATTCGGATGGCAGTCATTGGAAGCCGCAATAAAGAAGAACATATTATAGCCCCAAGGTGTCATCTTGTAGATTGGCATTACATTCGCATCCACAGCTTCTAAGATCTGACTGATATCATACTTCTTGTGGTAATGATGATTCAAATGCATGGCAACCAGTTCCAGCGGAGCATTGCCGGCACTCTTGCCCATGCCGTAGATGGTACCGTCAACCAATACCATACGCTCGGTTTCATGAGAAAGCATCTCAATACAATTAGCATATGCCATCTGGAAATTGTTATGCGAATGATAGCCTAGTCCTATCGACGTCTTTAAATGCGCATTTAACTGATTATAATAATGCATCAGGTTATTCTGATGAAGAAGTCCATAGGTATCAACCATGGAAACCGCATACGGCTCCAGATCATTAGCAAGATTGATCAGATCCATCAGTTCTTCATCGTTATAGCTCGTAATGGATACCAGCTGAACAAAAACCTTATAACCCAACTCTTTCAGATTTCTGCAAAAATCAATCGCTTCCCAGCGGATATGTTTCTTGAAGATCACACGGATTCCATCCAGATAAGATTCCGAACAAGGCTTGATATGCTCCAGACTGCAGGTTCCAAAATCGATCATTCCTACTACCATGGTATTCTTCCGATCCAAATCGCCATAGATTTTCTCCATACAATCCGTATCCGGCATAATACTGCGGTTCATATCGAATTCCCGACGTTCATCCAAAAAACCGACTTCAATAATATCCACGCCGGCACCTACCACCCGCTCAAAAATACTGACAAGATTATTATGTCCGAACTCCCAGTCATTGACATAACCGCCATCCCGAAGTGTACAATCCAGTAATTTAATCTCTCCCATGCTATCCGCTTCTCCTTTACGACATTCTTCTATATCTTTTTATTATTCTGCTTTCTTATCCAATTCCTTTGCTTCTTATCAGTCTTCCGATTCCGGCTGCTTCTTTTTCTGTCTGTATGCCCAGAACTTATTAATGATGTAATTCAAGGGAATAGTAATGAACATATTCAGAATTGGGGACAGAGATGCGCCGAGATCTTCCGCCGTAATCCTCCATCCCCAATTGTTATACAGCCAGTTGACCGGGCTTACGAGATATTGATCAATATGAACAACTTTTGACCAAAACCACAACAAAACAGCGTTTAAGAACAAGCCGGTAAATGAATAAGCCACATATGTTTTGATCAGAACCTGCCACCAAACCCGATGTTCTCCATCCTCACTTTCCTTAAACACAAACTTGCTCTGCCAGAAAAAAGCATTCAGTACACTAATAATAAACGCAACAATATTGCCAATCTGTACAGCAGCGTCATATGATACCACATTATGAATCAGATAATATACCACATTGTACACAACTTGAGAAACCAAAGTATTGGAGACTCCGACTAATCCGAACTTAATAATCTGCCACAAGGCAGCCAATCCCTTTTTCTCGGAAGTGCCTGCCTTATCAATATCCGTATTCTCGATATTATCCTCCGGTTTCTGATGATTACCAATTGTCTCGATCTCGAAAGATTCCGCTGTATTAATTCCCTGTGTATCATCCATGACCGCTCTATACCTCAATTGCTTCCCGAATAGTCTTTGCCATATAATCGATCATTTCATCCGTCATTCCCGGATATACTCCTACCCAGAAGGTATCTTCCATGATTCGGTCCGTATTATCCAACGATCCAACGATCCGGTATCCCTCACCGGAACCTCGCATTTCATCAAAGCACGGGTGCTTGGTCAGATTGCCCGCAAATAACATACGTGTCTGAACTCCTTTTGATTCAATATACGGAACAACCTTCTTCCGGTCAACGCCCTCTTTACAGGTGATCAGAAAACCAAACCAGCTCGGAATAGAGTTCTCACATGGTTCCGGAAGAATCAGTCGATCTTCGGTACCTGCAAGTGCGGCTTTTAACCGATCAAAATTATGTCTGCGGCGTTCCACAAAGGAAGGAAATTTCTCAATCTGAGCACAGCCGATGGATGCCTGAAGATCGGTAGCCTTTAAGTTATACCCAAAATGAGAATATACATACTTATGATCATATCCTTCCGGAAGTTCTCCGTGTTTGCCGTCAAACCGGTGTCCACACATATTATCGCGTCCGGATGGACAAATGCAGTCACGTCCCCAGTCACGGAAAGACCGGATACATTTGTGAAGCAGAGGATTATTCGTATATACGGCACCTCCCTCACCCATTGTCATATGATGAGGAGGATAGAAGCTGGATGTACCGATATCACCGATCGTACCTGTAAAATGCTCTTCTCCATCAATCATATACTTGGATCCCAATGCATCACAGTTATCTTCCACCAGCCAAAGCCCGTGTCTGTCACAGAATTCCCTGACCGCCTTCAAATCAAACGGATTTCCCAACGTATGAGCGATCATAACAGCCTTAGTCTTATCCGTATAAGCCTCTTCAAGCTTTGTAACATCAATATTATATTGTGGAATTGTTACATCCACAAATACCGGAATTGCCCCAAATTGAATCACAGGGGCTACAGTGGTCGGGAATCCCGCCGCAACAGTAATCACCTCATCACCACGCCTTATAGCACGATCGCCCAAGAGCGGTGAGGTCAGTGCCATAAATGCATTCAGATTCGCGGAGGATCCGGAATTAACCAGCGAACAGAACTTCACTCCCAAATAATCTGCAAATTTCTTTTCAAATTCATCCGTATATCTTCCGGAAGTCAGCCAGAACTCCAATGCGCTGTCTACCAAATTACACATCTCTTCATGTCCATATACTCTGGATGCATAAGGGATTCGATCCCCTTCCTGAAACGGTGGTTTCTGATTATGATAGGTATCACAATAATCCGCAACCATGTCCAGAATCTGCTTCTTTGCCTGTTCTTCCGTCATATTTTCAAACATTTTATTACTCTCCTTATATATTATCTTTGTCTGTATACTATCCAAATATATATTCTTCAATCTGGCGATCCATTATCTCCGGAATACTGCCGTTTTCAAAATATACTTTCGTCCATTCGACTACCTTATCCAATGCCTCAGATACATTCCATCTAGGACTCCAATGAAAGGTGGTCTTTAATTTGGAACAGTCCAATTTCAGGAAATTCGCTTCATGCGGACCACCATCATACTGATTGATCCATTTCATGCCATCTCCCCATTTTTCACAGAACATATCTACGAGATCTCCCGTAGTCACACAATCCACATCGTCCGGTCCAACATTATAATAATCGGCATAACCATGATCCTCATACTGCCTTGCGGCAATCATCAGATAGGCCATGACCGGCTCCAACACATGCTGATACGGTCTGGTGGAATGCGGGTTACGTACAATCAAATCCTGTCGTTTTTCTGCCGCGCGCACACAATCCGGAATAATACGATCATTGGCAAAATCCCCTCCGCCGATTACATTTCCGGCGCGTGATGTAGATATTGCCACTCTTCCATCCTCAAAAAAAGAAGATTTATAACTGTGAGTTACCAGCTCCGAGCAGGATTTACTGTTGGAATACGGATCAAATCCATCCAAAGGTTCGTTCTCTCGATACCCCCATGCCCATTCATTATTCTTGTAGACCTTATCCGTAGTCACATTCACAAAAGACTTCACGGTATCGCTAAGTCGAATACATTCCAGAACATTCACTGTACCCATAACGTTGGTTTCATAAGTATATACCGGATTCTTATAAGAATCCCTAACAATCGGCTGCGCCGCCATATGAATAACGATCTCCGGTCTTGCCTCATCAAACACTTTCTTCAGATGCTCCAAGTCGCGGACATCCCCAATCACGGAGGTCATTTTATCTTCCACCTCACACATAGAGAACAGATTGGGATTGGTAGGTGCTTCCAGTGAATAGCCGGTAAGCACCGCTCCGGCATTCACAAGTACCCGGCTCATCCAAGAACCCTTAAAGCCTGTATGTCCGGTTAATAATACACGTTTGCCTTTATAAAATGATATATCAAAATCCGATTTCATTATATACTCTCCATCCTTATTCATTCCATACGATCCAAGGTGCCCTGTTTTCTGCTATCATTGCATCCAACTGATTACGGTCTCTGGTCGTATCCATACATTTCCAGAATCCCGGATGCTCAAAAGCTTTCAGATTTCCTTCCGACGCCAATCGCTCCAACGGCACTTTCTCAAATACGGTATCATCGCCTTCAATATAATCAAAAATCTCCGGATTAAGAACCATAAATCCTCCATTGATCACACTTCCGTCCAAATCCTGTTTTTCCCGGAATTTACGAATAGTTCCTGTATCATCAATTTCCAGTACACCGAATTGCTGTCCAACATTAACCGCAGTAATCGTGGCAGTCTTTCCATGAGATTTATGAAAGCGCACCAACGCATCCAGATCAACATTTGACAAACCGTCTCCGTAGGTCAGCATAAAAGGCTCATCATTTACATATTTTTTGATCCGTTTTACACGCCCTCCGGTCATGGTATTAAGTCCGGTATCCACCAATGTCACCTTCCATGGTTCCGTGTAATTCTTATGAACGATCATCTCTCCGCCCATAGAGAAATCAAAAGTAATATCACTGGTATGCATATAATAATCAGCAAACCATTCTTTGATCACATGCTGTTTATATCCGCAACAGATTATAAACTCATTATACCCGAACGAAGAATAATATTTCATAATATGCCATATGATCGGCTTACCGCCGATCTCCACCATCGGCTTCGGCTTTAAATAGCTTTCTTCACTAATTCTCGTGCCAAAACCACCCGCTAAAAGAACAACCTTCATATTCTCTCCTCCAAACGTATATCATTTTATTCTCTGTCTTTTAAACATATAGATATAGTGTAATATATGAGGGGATTTTTGTCAATTCATAGAGTTCTTGAAAATCTTACAATTTTGAGTACAAATTTAAGTCAGTGTTATATTTCTTGCATATTTTTGAGGATTATTATAATATAAGGAATAAATATACTATTTCATATGTGCGAGTATTATTCTCATATTCTGTATATTTTTAATAAGACTTAGGAGGCTATTTATGAAAAAAACAGCATTAATCATGGCCGGCGGCAGAGGCGAACGCTTTTGGCCTAAAAGTCGAAAGAATCTTCCAAAGCAATTTCTGTCTTTGACCGGAGATGGTAAAACAATGATTCAGTTAACTGTAGAGCGCATCTCTCCTCTTGTTGATATGGAAGATATCTACATTGCTACTAACCGGGATTATAAACAGCTTGTAATGCAGCAGCTTCCCGATATTCCGGAAAAGAATATACTATGTGAGCCAATCGGCCGTAATACAGCTCCATGTATCGGTCTGGGAGCTGTCCATATCGCTCATAAATATGAAGACGCAATAATGATGGTACTTCCTTCCGATCATTTGATCAAGTACAATCAGATGTTTGTAAACACATTAAAACAGGGCTACTCTATTGCGGAAAAAGACGCAAACCTTGTAACCATTGGAATCACGCCGGATTACCCGGAAACCGGCTATGGATATATCAAGTTCATTCCGGAAGAAACGGACGGAATCGCATATGCAGTTGACCGTTTTGTGGAAAAACCTAGTCTCGAGGTTGCAAAAGAATATTTATCTACGGAACAATATCTTTGGAACAGCGGTATGTTTATCTGGAAAGTGTCAACTATTATGGATAATCTTAAGCAGTATATGCCGGTTATCTATCAGGGACTTATGAAGATTCAACAGGCCATCGGAACAGAAGAAGAAGATTCCGTATTGGAAACCGAATTCACCGCTTTCCCTTCAGAATCCATTGATTACGGCATCATGGAAAAAGCAAAGAACATCTATATTCTTCCAGGCACATTCGGCTGGGATGATGTCGGTTCCTGGCTGGCTGTCGGAAGAATACGCAAATCGAATGAGCAGGGTAATGTAGTCAGCGGCAATGTTATTACCGTAGGAACAAAAGATTGTATTATAGAAGGCGGCAGCAAATTAATTGCCACCGTCGGACTTGATGATCTGATAATTGTAGATACTCCTGATGCTACCTTAATCTGTGACAAAAACAGTGCCGGTGATATTAAAAAAGTGTTGGAGAACTTAAAAATCTGCAACAGGGATGAATATATATAATCCGGCATTCCATTGTTATAATAAATATTGTGGAATAAGAGGTAATCAATTATGAAAATATTAATTATCGGTGCCGCCGGATTCGTCGGCGGATATCTGATCCATCATCTGCATACCGATCTTTCCGATATTGTGTATGCAACGAAGCTTCCACATGAACATCTGGACACGGATGAAGCAAGAATATACGACCTTAATATACTCGAACCGGAAACCATATCTCCATTGCTTGAGGAAATACATCCGGACGCAGTCATTCATCTGGCAGCACAAAGTTCCGTCAGTGTCTCATGGAAAAAACCCGACTTAACCGTTGATATTAATATTAAAGGAACCCTGTATCTTTTGGAGGCAATCCGTAATCTTGATTATTCTCCCCGAGTTCTGCTGGTAGGTTCCGGAGAAGAGTATGGACATATCCTTCCGGATGAAACACCAATCAAGGAAACGAATCATATTCGTCCGGGGAATATCTATGCAGTAACAAAAGCATGTCAGAATATGATTGGAAAACTGTATTGTGATGCGTATAAAATGGACATTATGTCTGTAAGAGCATTTAATCATATCGGTCCTAAGCAGACTGATTTGTTTGTGGTATCCGATTTCTGTAAACAGATCGCTCAGATCGAAGCCGGATTGTCAGCACCGGTTCTTCATGTCGGCAATCTTTCCGCCGCCAGAGATTTCACGGATGTCCGGGATGTAGTGCGGGCATATGCCATGCTGATTCGAACGGGCAGATCCGGAGAAACCTATAACGTAGGAAGTGGACAAGCAGTAACGATTGATCAAATCCTTCATAAGATCATTGCCCACTCTTCTGCTGATATTCAGGTAGAAGTTGATCCAGCCAAACTGCGCCCGGTTGATGTACCGATCATTGAAGCAGATATCAGCAAACTTCAAACAGACACCGAATGGGAACCGACAATTTCCATAGATGATACAATTGAGGATGTCCTTGCTTATTGGAGACAGCAGCTCTGATATATGTTCTTGTATGCGAAAAAACCTGTTTGATTATACATAATCAAACAGGTTTTTTATATAAGCAAGATTATTATCTTCCGGCTTCTCGTTTAGCCAATTCACGATCATGTTCAGCCATGATCTTTACCAGTTCCTCATAAGAAGTCTTCTGTGGATCCCACCCAAGTACTGTCTTCGCTTTCGTAGGATCTCCCCAAAGATTATCAACATCTGTCGGACGGAACCACTGCGGATTCACGCATACCAACATCTTACCGGTCTTGGCATCATAGCCTTTCTCATCAATTCCGCTTCCTTCCCACCGGAGATCAATTCCGTTCGCCTTAAATGCCTTTTCCGTAAAATCACGTACTGTATGCTGAACGCCGGTTGCAATTACGAAATCGTCCGGTGTCTCATGCTGCATGATCAGCCACATACATTCCACATAATCCTTTGCATATCCCCAATCTCTTAAGGAATCCATATTACCAAGCTCTAAGTGATCCTGAAGTCCTTCCGCGATCCGTCCGGCCGCCAATGTGATCTTACGGGTGACAAAAGTCTCTCCACGTCGTTCAGACTCATGATTGAACAGTATTCCATTAACCGCAAACATTCCATATGCTTCTCTGTATTCTTTAATCATCCAGAAACCATACTGCTTCGCAATCGCATATGGACTATACGGATGAAACGGTGTCTTCTCACTTTGCGGAACTTCTTCCACTTTACCATATAATTCTGAAGTAGATGCCTGATAAACCTTCGTCTTCTTTGTAAGTCCCAGCATCCGGACAGCCTCTAAGATTCGAAGTACACCAATCGCATCTACATCACCGGAATATTCTGGAACATCAAAAGATACTTGAACATGAGACTGAGCTGCCAGATTATAGATCTCATCTGGCTCTGTATCATGAATGATCCGGATCAAAGAGGCAGAATCCGATAAATCACCATCATGAAGAGTAATCAGATTCTTAGCAAGCAGGTGATCAATTCTTGCTGTATTCGCCAAAGAGGCACGTCTTGTAATACCATGAACTTCATATCCTTTATCCAGCAGTAATTCAGCCAGATAAGAACCATCCTGACCGGTAATACCGGTAATCAAAGCAACTTTACTCATACTTTTTCCTCACTTTAAATATTATATTCATCAGCATTGCATTCATAATTATACATTTCATCATTGTGAATGCTATAATGAAGATAGCAGTTTTTATACTTTTTGTCAACTTGCGATAAGAATTCAATCCATTACATTACGGTATAAGATTCCCTGTCCCATCTCCGAACTGTAATACTCTGTATCCTGCAGAATATCCACTATATCCGTCAATCGATATATATCATATGTCTGTTCCGAACGAACAAGAATCCAGTTCGATGTATCAACACCGGCAAGTTCCTTGCCGTCTCCCCGAATATATATAAGCGGCTCCTCAATCCATATATGCTCCACTGATCCGCTTTCCTCATTATAATCCAATTCCGTATACTTTCCCAGAATCAAAGCCCCTGAGTTATGATCAGCCATATTAAACATACCATAGTATTCCCGATCCATCTGTGCAAGATCATATTCTCTGACAGACTCTCTACCCTCATCATCCATCCCCATATTGTACGGAACTGAAGAATCGGTGCCAATCACAGAATCAATAAAGATCTGCCTTTCCTCCGCATAGATATTCTTATGAGCAAATTTCGTATAGAACTGTCTGCTGGCACTCTGATCATATATATAACAGGTTGTCCCGACGATCATTCGATCCGCGCAATCTTCAAAGTCATCCAGTATCCCCGCCCGGGAAGCATAGCTGATATTTTCTTGAGGATATTTTCGAAATGTGTTCATGAATTCCACAGCATCTCTTCCGGAAATCTGACTTAACAAAAGAATAATACTTGAAAGTAATCCACAGCAGCAGAAAAGAGTCCGCTGAATTATTTTATTCTTCAGTACACGGAACAGAAAAATCAACAAACCTGCTGTCAACATTGTGAATCCGAAACTTTGCATAAAAGCAGGCAAATGCCCGGAACACCATCCAAGAATCTGCTGATATTTTGAAGATATCGCGATCAGAGAGCCGGGTATTATCCATATGATCAACCCACAAACAATAATCGGCATATATACTTTTTTTTCAAAAAAAACATTCTCCGGCATTTTTCTAATCTGGTATAACAGATATACAAGCATCATTATATATATTGCCAATACAATTAAGTCCGCAGCAGTCAGCCTGCCGATCAATTGCGATATTGAATACGTATATATATCCGAATATGGAGGCAGTTTACGAATACCGACACATATATATCTTCCTAACGGCACACAGGTTGAGCATTGTTTTAAAAGAGTTATTATGACTGCTTTTATATCCAAATTAACGGTAATACCATCATAAGCTGCCGTTTGAAAGAATCTTCGAACTATTACATTAGCAGCACACATAATCAAAAAAATAATACAATCGGGCATAAGATATCGAAACATTCGTTTGATATTACCAGTCTTTTTATATGCCGCATAGACTAACACAAAGATATAAACAAACGCAACTTCATAGGTTCCCAAAGCGATCAGAAACGAGATACAGCTGACAGCTGCATATCTTTTTTTATCCGTTTCGGTATACTTAATAAGTCCCCATACACTTAGGAAGCCAAATAAGACTACTGATTGGATCAACATATGATAGCAATACAATCCACTGTCATACTCCGGCGTCAACTGAATCAGAATTGGAAACAGGAGCATGTACAGATATCCTGCCACCCGATTCTCCGTCAGATCCCGAATACACAAACTGCATACCAGATTATCAAGATAAGTAGTAAGCACAATAGCAAGCTTATATAAAAAAACCGAGGGCAGCATCATATAGATAAAGGGAGCCAGATTCGAAAACGGAAAAAACCGCCCCATATGAAGCCAAATTGGAAACTGCTGCCGCACAACTGACCATGCAGGATCCTGTCCGGTATATACTGAAGACCATATATTGCTGTTCCACATATCATCCGCAGATAAACTACTACTACATACTATCCGGAAATACAGAATATAATATATCAAAAAAAACAGATATACTATTACGTTCTGCCATATGTTTTTTCTTGCATCACTTCTTGAAACTTCCATAGTGTTCCCTGCTTGTTTCGGTTTCTATCACTCCTATATCCCATAGCTTGCAGCAAGATTCTTGAATTCAGCGGAATTTGCAAAGCCATGGAGAATATCCTCTCTGCTTGCTCCGGATGCCAATCGGTTCAACCAGTGCTGATATCCGGAAGGATCCGGATCTCGATCTAAAAATGCGCGATATAAGATCTTCACATACTCTTCATCCGAATATTGATAATTCTTAAATTCCTGTGAATTCACAATTCGCTCCGCAACATCATACGGAGATGCACTTTTTGTTCCAATCAGTGAAACCCAATGATTCAGACCATCAACATCAGCATTGCGCTTTAATGTCGCCAGATATAATCTTCTGACAAATCCTGCAGCTCCAGGATATATATCCCTTGGCTCCGTCAAATCCACAGAACCTTTTTCAATCTCATATGAATCACAAATGTTCGCAAACTCTTGAGACGCAACGAATCTGGCAAGAACATATCTTCTTGAATATCCTATGTTCAATACCTCCAACCAATGTGCTTTTCCCGAAGGATCCGACCCACGTCCCAGCATAGTCTTATACATTCGTTCAACAAAATCTTCGTCCGTTACTTTCTGGTCAATGAATTCCTGACTGAACACAAATCTGACAGACACAGCTGCCGCACTTTCACCTCCAATTGTCAGGCAATTATACCAATGCTGCATTCCGGATGCATCTGCCTGCCGTCCAAGAATATTCACATATAATCTGCTTATAAAATCTTCAATCTGCTTTTTTCTGGAAGAATTCTCCGGCATTGGACAGGCTGTCAAAGGCATATTCTGATACACCGGAATCTTGAATACAAAATTATTATTAAGAATCCCCATATTAGAATAAGCCTGATATGCGGTTCTCCCTTCATTATATGCTCCGCGGATGTTCTGCATATACTGATGCGAGAACAGCCCATAATACGAATTATCTACATCAAACTTCTGCAGATACAAGGTATCCTGTCCCTTCGTAATATAACTGCTTCCTAGAACATTCGCGCCACCGGCAATGCTGTTATATCTGGATGTCCAACCGTTATCTCTGGCATAACTCAGACCATTTATATAGATCTCTTCTTCCGTATTTCCGTAGGCATGAATGTTGAAGAAATTATAATATCCTTCATAACCGGGATAATTACCGGAAATCAGAGGAGAGGTTCCCGCTCCTCCCTGTTCCTGACGAACTCTTGCCGCCAGCATATATGGACTGACATTTGTCTGAGCACCTGCCAGGCAAAAGCCCTTGGCATATGTAACAATATCATCCGGCATCATGGTATTCGACATGAATGTCCCGCTGATAATTGCCTCTACTCCGGCTTCTGTCTGATAATTACTATTATAGGTCAACAGTTCAAACTGGAAGATGTCTCTTTCTTTCAAAAAATTTCTCGGATCCGCAAAGTATTCGACTGCCTCCTGAGATGCCTGTACCCAATTATATCCACTTCTTCCATAATACTCTCCGGTTTCAGGATTATACGCCCAGGACTGTTTGCCTTTATAGGAATCATCCATACTTCTTTCCACCAGACTCCGGTCCTGCACCATTTCCGCCGTAATGAATTTGTTCCAATCGACCTTCGTAATCTGCGGAACAAAGACCCAATTCGGGTGGGCGGAATGAAGTTTTCTTAAACTATCCTTGTAACTATCCGGAAATGCGGCAATAGCAGACTCAAAGTCATCTGCGCCATACATACTGACAGCATCCGGGAACAATTCGTCATCCGTCTCAACATAAATATCAGACATTCCGGGATCATTCAAACACTCTAGATTCACGGAATCAATACACAGAACATATTGCTCCGGTATATATCCGGTATAGCTGACATCCGATATTCCCACAGACACCTGATACCAGATTGCACCATCCTCCCGCATGGTTCTGGACTTCAATATCATCTGCTGACCAGAATTAATAACTGCTATTTGATCTTCACTCCCCGGTGCGGATCGAAGTCCATACTCGTCAATACCATAGAGAATTGCTTTGATATGGCTTGCCGATTCACTATCTCCTTCATCATTTTGAGAAAGCAGTTCCCGGATTACTTCAGATTCAGACCGTATAGCATAATTATCATCAGTATTTAATGCCATTGAAAATGCAGAACCGTAATTGCTGATCATCAATGCGGCAGCAAAGCTTCCGATAATCATCTGTTTCCATTTTTTTCTCATTTGAATTCCTTCCCTTCTTATTCCTTAAAACTGTAATATGCCTTTGTTCCATCCGCATTCAGAATGGGATCACCGGAGATTTCTTCATTAAAAATCTGTTCCAGAGCTTCTCTCTCATCCGGGAGATATGCTCTCCAGTCAATATAGATTCCGGCAAAACCGGCTTCCTTAATAATTGGAAGCTGCTCCTTCATTGTAAGGGAATCAACGGACTTCTGCCAATCATCCACCTCTCTTCCTTCTGCAGCACCAAAAGACCAACGCAAACTGCTTGAATGAAGATAGGCAGACATATGAGAGTAGTCTGGCATTTGATTAATTCCTCCATTTTCCGGATACTTCATGTATGGAAGCTGATAGATCATCGCTCCGGAGGCTTCCATTGATTCAATTGCTTTCACAAAAGCCTCATCACTTTCATATTGTGCAGCATACACATCATAATTTCCCGGATTTTCCGGAATAATTTGGTCTACAATACCACAGCACATAATACCAACCATTCCTATCGCGGTAAGTACAGTCTTCCATTTCTTTTGAGAAAACCATTTTTTCCATATTAGCATTATCACGGAATCAATCGCAATCAATGAAAACATAGCAATAAAGACCGAAAAGCGATTATAACATCTGATTGCGCCAGTAAAAAAAGCAATAATAACTGCAAATCCTCCGGTAGTACCAAATAATAGTGCTGCAAGATTCAATATAGAACCAATTCTTATATAGGAATCCTCGGACAGTTTCTTACTCATAAACAGAGCAACACATAGAATGATAAAACCGACTGACATAAAGATTCCCAAAGACGCAGTCGAATTTTCATTTACAAGAGGAAACACCACTTGATAAAAATGGCTGATCTTATCAAAAAAAACATATCGATGATTCGGACGTGGAAGAATTAACTGAATGATCTTCAATGCATATATCTCTGCTCCTTCCGGTCCCTTTTTGCTAATTGCGCCCGATTTACCGTTATTATGCCAATATATCAGATTCGGCAAAGATGTAAGTATGATTGTTCCGCCAACAACCAGCAAACTGAAGAATGCCTGCCGGATTTGCTTCCAATTCCTTTTATTTAATAACGAGTATAGAATTACTACACATAAAAAGAAACAGGTAAAAAATGTATAATATACACCTGTTAACGACATTATCATAAGTGCCAGAACTCTGAGTACATTAGGTATTGTAATATATCCTTTTTTTCCTTTTTGAAATAAAAGATCATTACTCATCAATCGATACAGGAACAACACACTGATCGGAACCATAAAGTACATTCCCAGATACATATGCCCCACTCCCCGTAATTGGTGATACGGCAATAACGCATATAATACGGCCGATGGCGCAGCGATTATTTCAGGTATCTTCAATTGCTGTAAAGTATAAAATGCGGTAAAACCCGCAAGAAAATATCCCATTAAATAGAAAAGATTATATGTCAAAACCCAGTTACCCGTAATTGTCACAATTATTTTCTCTAACAGGTTCAAAAATATTTCCATTGTCATGGCATCATAGTTTTCCGCGGTTCCGGGCGCAGATAAATAAGGATTGTCATATATCCAGCCATTTTCCATCATAGATTTGACTGTAACCATTCCCGTCACGGCATCCCCGGCCTGATGATACATCGGGTACTTACTGATCTGAACATTATATAGTCCAAGAAATCTGTATAACACTATTCCTATAACAGCAATAATAAAAATATAGCTTATCAGCGTTGTTAATATGTCTTTCCGTTTCTGATGGTTCATTGAATTATATCCCCTTTCTGGTTATAAATAGCTTCGTATATTCCTTATGTTCCACTTCACCATACTTTACGCTGATTTCCAGAATTCCGCGAACACCTCCATAAGTTCCTTTAACTGGCAATTCAAAATACTTTTGCTGAAGCGGCATGACCATAGTCTCGCCCTGTAACAGAACCGAATCCTGAAAGTCCAAAATCCTATATGACAATTCATATGTTCCTTCTTCTTCTATCAGAGTCTCCGCCATAAATGGAATCCGGGTAAAATTATTCTCACTGATCATAACATATTGCGGAATCATAATCACACACTGTTCCTCTGTCATATGAATATAAAACATCGGATACTCACCATACCGCATCTCATATCCGGCACAGTAGGACTTAAACATAACTCTCGCATGATTATGATCCGCCTGAATTTTCATATATCTGACAATCTTATCCATATTTTCATGTTCAATTCCATCATAATAAGTCTTTGAACAATCCGCAAACAACTCGCCGTCTTCATATAATTCACTATAATAGTTTTCAAATATCAATTGTTCCGGATACACCATCATATCCCATCCGGACGGCATTCCCGGCCAGCTCATAGTTACATACGGACGATTCTCAATCACATCGCCATAGGTGGTACTCATATAATTAAAGTACATACTCCAGTCACTAAGCCCCTGCGAATCAATGCCCGGATATTTATCAAGCATCTCTAAAAAGCCTCTTCTGTCTATAATCTGCGGCATATGTGAATCATACATACGCGTAGAATAGCCATGTTCCTTCAGAAAATCTCTGGTATAGAACATACTCAAATCAAAGGAAGTCGGAGTACTCTGGTCACCTTTCCAATCTTCAAGATTATAGCAGTAGTAACCAATATACTTTCCATCATGAAGGTAAATCTCAGACGTGATCTGATACAGTGGACGGTAATCATCATCTGCCATGATGAATACATCATCCAGTACATCCTTCCGGATTGCCTGACACCGAAGGAAAAAATTACGCTTTGCATGATCTTTCGGCAGCTCCTGTCCGTCTAAAAGCTCTGAGTCCGTCAGATACTTAATCTGCATCCGTCCGGTATAACGTTTTTTCATTTCTTCCGGCATGGAATCCGGACAACACAATACCAATTCTTCAATAAACGGCATAAAATGTTCAACAAAAGGCAGCGATGCAAGCAGATCATCAATACGTGCTGTCAGATATACCATCTGCCTTACCCGATCCGGTACAGAGTACGGATATGGACGGATCACCGAGATCAAAGCATCACTGATCGTATCACTGACAGTATCCCATGTTACCGGCTGATACTGATTCACCCGGTTCTTATATATCTCATATTGTTCCGGATTCTGAATCCATTGCTCCAATCCATTCGCAAAGTTCTCCCAAGAAGCCAGATCAAAATAAGCGCAATTCTCTCCCCCGACCTCTCTCAAAATCGGAATATCAGAAGCCAACACAGGCGTTCCTCTCTGAAATGCTTCAATAATCGGAAGTCCAAATCCTTCATTAAAGGTCGGAAACGCAACACAAAATGCATGCTTGTAAAGATAGTCAATCGTTGCATCATTCATTCCTTCCAAGAAAAATAATTGTTTGTGAAGCATAGGATGGGATTCAATTCGCTTCTGAAGCGTATCCACATTCCACCCAATCTTACCTGCAAGTATCAGGTTCACTCCCTGATCAAACAGACGGTTGTCAAATGCATCCAGTACCAGTGTATGATTCTTTCTTGGCTCTATGGTTCCAATCATTAATACATACCGTCCAGCCTCTACTGCAGTTTGGGCTTCTTCCGCTACATCCTCTGCTTGAAATGTCTTACTGCTGAAATCCGATCCGAGCCAAGATACAACCCCCGGAATATGCGGAAGTTCCAACTGATCAAGTAACTCATCAATTGCATCCAATGTGCTTTGTGCCGAAGCAATTATCAAGTCCGCATATTGAAGATATGCCCCAATATAATTCATGAATTTATATACTGTCTGTCCATGACAATACTGCGGATGAGTGATCGGTATGATATCATATACATATACCGCAATCTTAACTCCATTCGCTTTCAGTTCAGGAAGCAGAACACTTCTCCGTAACGGAAGATTCCACACACTATCAATATCAAAGAATACATCTCCCGGCTGCATTTGATTCAGATCGATCTTTCTGTTAATGACAATCTCTGATTTTTCACCCTCATTTCTTTCAAAATATGCCGTAAATCTGGATACATCTACACTTTCAAAGATCTGATATCCTTCGTTATAGTTCATTAATACAACATCGAATTCTTCTTTTCGAAGCATACGAAGAACAACCTCCCGTACTACCCGCTGAATTCCGGTAACGAAGGTTACTCTGATTAAATTCGTAACATCAATATAGATCCTCATATATCTATTCCCTTCTTAAAACTTTGTGAACAAATCTGCGAAATGAAAGCGGAAGCTTTATATATATCGCATATAAATGATCCTTAAGCCCAGGCTTAACGGGCTTCCCTTCCATAACCTGTCCATCTGTCCGGACTGCATACAGTTTGCGATGAGTCTCTATATATTCATTTAAGGCTGACCATTCGCGCATTTCCGGAGTCACCACTCGGTTATTGCGAAAACTAGATCCTTTCAATATCGTTTCCGGAGAACATACCAGCGCATTGATCAGTTTTTCTCTAAACTTCGGAATTGGCTGCTCCATATGAACCTCCCAGCCTTTGACTGCCGTTTCATCCGGGAGACGGTTCAAGAGCCCCATGTATGCAGCTTCAAAAAAGGCATCATTATACATAGCGAGCATTTCCTGACTGTCACAGACGCCGGGTTCCATCCGGGCAGAAAAAATAAACGCGTCTTTTGAACAAGGCATCTTCTCATCGCCCTTTTTCATATTCATTTCAACAATATCATATAATGATTCATATATACTCGTATCCATCTATATTCTCCTACTGCCAGTTTCCGACACTTATTCCATAAGCATCGCAATGCTGCTTATATTCTGGTGAGCGAAGAAATCCTGCAATGACTGCTTCTTTCTCCTCCTGACTCATCGTTGGAAGCATTCCGACCCAATGTTCTTTTCCGGATGGATCTGATGCTCTTCCAAGATATGTATAATACAGTCCTTCAACAAAATCCTCATTACTTAAATTACGTCCCTGGAATTCAGGACTGCCGATGAATCCTCTGGTCAAATCTGCAGCCGTCTTATCCCCCACAATCAAAGATCTCGTCCAATGCTCCAAGCCGGACGGATCCGGTCCCCGATTCAAAAGTCCCTGATAGTATTCCGTTGCAAATTCAGCAATTTCCGGATACATCTTTACATACTGCATGGCATGGTTTCCTTGCTGCATACCGTATATTCCGCAGAGTTCCTCAAATTCCGGTGAATTCCCGATCCGTTCCGCAATTTCTAAACGGGAAGTACCTCCTTCCAAGAGTGAAACCCAATGTGCTTTCCCGGAAGGATCTGACGATCTGCCTAAGAAAATATTATATAATCTCTCCACATATTCTTCATTACTGTATTGTTTGTTCCGAAATTCCTCACTATTCAAAAACCGAATAACAAGCTGGGATCCTGTCAGATTCTCCGAGCAGACCTTTCCAACCCAGCTTGACACCTCTGCTTTACTCGGAGTGCGTCCGAGTACACTATGATACAAACCTGCAACAAATCCGGATATATTCTCTGTATCATCTATATAAGGCTCTGAAGAATTGTCGCTCATTGCTTCAATGACCTTATACATGGAAGCACTTCCGGATAGTCCGAAATATTCAGCAATCCCTGTTGCATCAGCAATACCGATTTTCTTCAATTTATCATCGCTGTTTAAGTATTTGGCAACATCAGAAGGATTAGATATATATCCATGTTCAATAATCAGACCCGGAACTCCGTTTTTGATGGAATTCCTCACTATCGAATACCAATCTGCCGTTGCTCCATTCGGATATCGGAACTCTTCTCCCTGAGAATCGGACATTCGAATATATAAGCCGCGAGACGCAAAGCCGATCTTCGTCAATTCATCCAGAATCTGCTGTCCAACATCCTGCGTTACAGTACTAAGATCATCCCTGTATACTCCGTTCTTTGCAACAAGAGCCATCGCACCGGTTCTGCTGTCGGAGCCCGCATCAATATGAATACTGACCAGCACATCAGCATTCACACTAGCCGCAAATCTGCATCTTGCTTTCATGCATTCAGCATTACTGGCAGGATTCAAACAGCTTCCGTCGTTTCTTGTCATATATACCTTCACATTGCCATACTTCTCTAATTCTTCCTTACAGTACTGCGCGATCTTCAAAGTCAGTTCCTCTTCACGAAGTCCGTTTCCTGCTGCCCCGCAATGAAGAGAATCATGTCCCGGATCAAGCACCACAACAACAGGTCCGGTACCGCCGTACATCTCCTTTGACAGCATTTCATTCATATCCCGTGCCAAATCATCTGACGAATACGCGATCTCATTTCCCATCATGATAGCATCTGCATCTCCGTACAGGTCAATTACCTGGAATGTAGTCTGGATTTGAGACTCAGAAAATGCAATTCGCTGACAACCGGTCTTCAGCCGGATATCTATATACTGCAAATCATAGCTTCCACTCGTTTCCGGAGTAAAACGAAATACAATCATATCATCAACCACTTCCGAATATGTGTATTCTTTTGATATATTATCCGACAAACATCCAAGTCGAAGATCCGCTATCTGATCAAATGAGTCCTGTATACCTTCTACATTAACAACAACTGCCTGTTCATCTCCAAGAAAGATTTCTCCGTCATCTACATAGACATAATTCAGGCTGTATCCCTGCCCTTTCTGTTCCATGACATTTCCACTTGACGCAACTGCAATATCTGCCGCGTATACCGGAATTGCGGCTAACGTTACAGCCATCCCCATTATGATAGCTGATGCTATTATTTGTCTGAATCCCTTTTTCATCTCTTGTGCCTCCATAAACTATACTTATCTGAAGTTACTAACTCTCAACAATCGGATTGGAGTTGATCACACCCTGAACACTTTGCAATACTCTATCTTTAACAGTATCATAACTCATCTCTGCCACTCGTTTTCTTTGTCTTCGTAATACCGCATTCCTCAGGAGATCTGATTTCATAATACGGTCCATATGCTTAGCAACATAATCTGCCTGTTTGGATTGCAGCAGAATTCCGGCATTGCCCATTGTATAAGGCACAGCTGCAGCGGCATAAGCAAGTACTGGCACATGAAGATACATCGCTTCCAATAAAGGGACGCAGAAGCCCTCGTGTTCACTCATGCATATACACAGATCAGACAACCTGTAGTATGCCAATACCTCTGAAAAAGAAATGTGCCCTGTAAAGACAACATCCGGAATCTCTTCTTTTTGTATCTTTTCCCGAAGCTTCCGTACATACGGATCATCATTATATCGACCCACAAGGAACAGGCGGGAATGGGGGTTGTATCTCTTTTTATAGGTGCTGTATGCATCCAGAACATCCTCCACTTTCTTATTGGGAGCACCTCTTCCAATACATAGAATATTCTGATACTCGTCTTGATATCCGGCAATCACATCACCTGCCGGCTCCTGATCATAATCCGAAAACGGAATCAGAACAGGCACCACGGACATTTCACACTGATAACCCATATTGATCAAGTCCTGCTTATTGAACTCAGAATCCGTCATGGCATAATCCACATAAGGTCTCATATCCCGGATTTCCTGAAGCCCCTGTGCCAATCTTTTAGCCAGATTCGGATCATAGGGTTCAAAATACTCCGGCGGAGTTATATTATGATACCGTAGAATCACCTTACAATCCAATTCCGGAAGTCTGGCAGCAAACGGATTCATTACTGCCGGATGAAAAATAATCACATCTTTAGCCGTTAATGGCGGAAGCTCATCTAACGGAAAAGCAACTCCTGCTTCCAGCAATCGATCACAGATATGCTCGGAATAAATTCCTGTCACGATTCCTTCTTCATCCAACGCCCGCTGAATGGACAGAATATCATTACCAATCGCATCACCGTACTGTATTCGATAACAGACCTGTATCACACGAACATCAGAATTCATAATTCGATCTCTTCGTTCATCCAGCATATGATACTGCCTTGCATACTCCGGCGTAAATCCCAGCCATGAAAGAATACTGTCATGTTCCGCAGCATTCTCCTCCAAAACATCACCTAAGGTTGCATATTCATCCCGCATGCAGGCATTCATCATCCTCTGCTGTTCAAAATACGGCTCCAGTATCTCCAGCAAACGCCGCTCCTGCTTGGATAACTTGGATTCCTTGATCTGATTCAAGGCTGCTTCCTGCTGTTCCACCCGAAGCTTCATATACTCAAACCGATCTCTGGTATATTGTACCCGTTTTTTCTGGCGCTCATTACGCTCGTAGATCTGCACCATACTTCTTTTGGAAAAATTAAGTAACATTCTGTCTCCTTCCTATTCCACAATCCATTCATGAGGAATGGAGCATACACCTATACTCCGATCACTGGAGACCACCTGAATCTTGCAATAACAATGATAGAAATCAAGAGGTACGCCGTCTTCATTTACAATGGATACATTTAATAAATACGTTCCTTCTAACAACGGCAGATTCGGAATCCGGAACTTTACAACACCATTCATCTTCGTGTGCGGGATCTCAATCCGGTCGATCTGAGTGTTATTACCGAATATCCACTCCTTATCCTGTGTATAAAATCCCATCCCGAATACATACTGTTCCAATGGGCGGTTCACCTTATAGTAAATCTCCAGTTCAAAACTGTCACCGTTCTTAAAAACCGTTGTTTCTTCTCCCTTGCCGTTCTTAATTACAGCATCTTCAATCTGTATATATTCCAAGCCGAAATGATTCTGTGTGATATCAATCCGCGCTTCAGCCAAAGCCTTCCGAATCTCATCCGGAGTCGGGATGCCACTGGTGTCAACCGCATACTCCTTCTGAAACTTCTCATCCTGTTCCTTCTTGAGCAGCTTCTGCCTCTTTTCTTCTTTTAACAGCTGCTGCATCTGCTGGTCATCCATGTACTGCTGATACTGTGCCACCACATCTTTGGCCGGACCATCCGCCAGAATCTCTCCTTCATTAATCCAGATCGCCTTATTACAGAACTTGGATATTGTCTCGCCGGAATGAGTCACAAGTATAATCGTAACGCCCTCCGTCTTCAATTCTTTCATTCTGGAATAACACTTCTTCTGAAAATTACTGTCGCCAACCGCCAATATCTCATCCACAAGCAAAATATCTGCGTCCACATTAATAGCAACGGAAAACGCCAAACGCATATACATACCGGATGAATACGTTCTTACGGGATTGTCCAGAAACTCTTCCAACTCAGAAAAAGCCACGATATCATCCATTCGTTCATCAATCTCTTTCTTGGTCAGTCCATAGATTGATGCATTCGTATAGATATTCTCACGTCCGCTCATATCAGGATGGAAACCGGCACCCAGCTCCAGAAGACTGGACACCCGCCCTTTAATCTCAATATTCCCGCTGTCCGGATATATTATCTTGGATAGTAATTTTAATGTCGTACTCTTACCGCAGCCATTCTTGCCGATTAAGCCAAGTGCTTCTCCGCGCTCCACCTGAAATGAGATATCCTTCAGCACCTGCCGCTCTTCATACCGGTTCCGTTTCCAGAACAGAGCCCGTTCCTTTAGCTGATTTCCTTTATCCATATATACTTTAAAGCTCTTGCTTACATTCTTAACATCAATAATTGTATCCATTCTGATCTCCTGCTTAAATGATATCCTATAATTCTATTATTTTACTTAAGTAATTCTGAAATAATTATTACATCTCTTCCGCGAATCCCTTCTGCAGTGCCCGGAAGACAATATACCCGATCACAACAAAGAAAATACCCAGCACCGTTGCCATAATCAGCGTAGACATATGCGGAACCTGTTTATAATACAGAATATCCCGATATGCAACAATTACGGATGTCATAGGATTCCACTGCATCACCCATTTGAATTCGTCCGGAACCTGATCTACGGAATATATTACCGGAGTCAGATACTGCCATGCCATTGTTACAATATTAAGAATATATGCCAAATCCCGAAAATACACCGTAAGGGCGGAGCTCATCAAGGTAAATCCCAATGCCAGCAGATATTCCACAATCATAACAATCGGAAGAAATAACAATGCTTTCAAACTCACCCCAAACCCGGATATGATCAAAACTGCAAATACCACCAGCAAACACAGAATCATATTCACAAAGGAGCTTGTAACATATGAAATTGGAAGAACTTCTCTTGGAAAATAGATTTTTTTGACCATACTCTCGGAATGCAGAACGCTTGTACTGCCTCCCGCGATCGAAGTACTAAAGAACATCCATGGCACTAATGCCACAAATAAAAAGATATAATATTTTTCGATACCATTCTTCATGATAACAGAAAAAACCATCGTATACACAAGAAGCTGCAACAATGGATTGATAAATGTCCAAAGAAATCCCAGAACCGAGCCTTTATACCGTCCACGCAGATCCCGCCTCACAAGTCCTGAAATCATTTCCCGGTAGTCATATAATTCCCTTAACGCTTTCATTATCCTTACCTTCTATTTTCAAATATAGTAAAACCCAGTCCATATTAGTTTATACTATGTTGAGAAAATTATCAAGAGGGGGCAGGGAAATGACATAATACACACAAAAACCAGCCGCGGAATATGCGGCTGGTTTAGCTGCATTCATTATAATGCCCTTCTATACGGAATACTTGACGCAGTGATTTCAACGTCTCTCAGCCAATATGTATGCTTGCAATAATGCCGGATAGACTGAATCACATTTTCCTGATTCATGCATGGTCCAACCGTAATCTTCCTTAATGGCAGATGGCCTTCACACCATACAGTAATATTAGTATTCTCTTTCTGATTGAACTCCTGAATGCATCTATGTACAACATCGTATATTTTCTGTTGGTTATCTCCTTGGGATATTATTACACATTGTGCATTATTATCCAGACAGTATTCATATTCAATATCATCATTATCATATTTATATCGACATTTCTGGGAGACTCCCAGAGATGCCCAACGCCTCAGAACACAGCCGGTACAGAACGGCTCGCCTGCATCCGTTTGAACCTTTTTTTGCAAATGACAGCCTTGAATAGGAGTAGGAATTGTAATCTTTAACTTATCTTCCAATATATGAACCAGTTCTTCTTCCTTTTCTTTTTGAATACACACCCTCACAACACAAGAGTTGATCATATCCTTTGGCAGTGCTGCCTTAACAACAATATACGGATATTCTATAGAAGAATTCCCTGCTTTCCTATAACGCACACATTTATCCAATATGCCATCTTCATTCTGGAATACAAGTCTGTATTCAGCCTCTTCCATAAAACCGCTGTGTTTAATATATGGTGCTTTTTTACGTATCTCCCTCTCATAGACAGCCTTCTTATCTTCATCTGTTGTCGGATTAAGTAATGAAAGTTCTTTTTTGCAATATTCTATATAGTCCTCCCTGCTCTGTTGGTTATTCTTCGGATCAAGGTAACACACCGAATTCAATCCGATGTACATTAATTCGGACTGTGACGAATCATAATTATCGTCTACTTCTTTATGCAGTACCGAAAATGCTCGCGGCATTCCAAAATCAAATCCCAAGGCAACACCGCATTCCGATGCATATCCCCGCCATTGACTTAACTTATCATCGTCCAGACAAAAACATGTAATGTAGTTCTCGTCTAACCCTGCTTTTTCCAAATCGTTGTCATCAATTTGACCATCGCATAAAGAAGCTATCACTTCCATTCCAAAACGCTGTTCAGCCTCATCATTTGAAAAACGCGCGTTGGTAGCCCATAATGAATCGTTTTTTACAATCTGCCAGAAATTATCCAAATTTCTGTATTGATATACCAATAGTTCCTTCTTTGGATTCGCTGATTGTCCCGGATGATCCGGAAAATGCGGCAAATTCTTTTTGGTTCGGATAATCTTATCATATTCATTCATCATCTGCTCCTCCGATATTCAGCATTGTATAGAATTCTTTTAGAGATTTTATATTAATATCATTACCTTCCAGTTCAGCCCTGTCATATAGTTTTTGGACTCTTTCAACTCTATTACACCATTTTTGTCGAAATACAGCCCCGCCATCATCATATGTCGTATATGGAATACATTTGGATGATAAAGAAGTATATAATAATTCAGACAGAACTTTTATACTCTTATCATCATTTAATACTATACGTGTATCCAATGATCTATTTAATATGACATCAATTAATACCGCATATGGCTGGTTCTCTCCATGTATCTCCGATATTCTATTCAAAATCAAATCCGCGCACTCAGTAGAATTATTAGGATAATTTTCGCTTCTCATAGTCACAGAATCAAATCTATAATTCAGCTTAGGTATAGAATGCCCATTCTTTTTTAAATTCTGCTCTCTGGATTCCAGAGCTAGTTTATAATCTAGAAATTCACGCTCCGCTTCTGATGGCATAGCTTGACATCCAAAAAAACGCCCCCAATAAACATATAACAATACAATCGTCGTATCATTATTCTGAGGAGCATTACCTTCTTCTGTTTCAACAGCATAGAATAGTAATGACTGAATATATGTAAGAATCGGCCGCAGTTTATGCATCTCATCTTCCACTAATATTATTGTTTTACTCATTCCTTATTCCTCCTTCGGTTTTAAAATTGGTAATTTAATTATGTATTCCGTTTCACTTTCCTCAATCTGAACCTTGGGATAATCTTCACATCCCTCATTCAATCTGATTCTCCAGAGTCCTTCAATATACCATATCTTTGCCGCCTGCGACATGCCCGGTCCCTTTTTTTCTGTACGCAATGGTCTGAATATTTTGTTTTTTATCACAAGATATTCATATTTCGCACTGTCTTTGGTCAAACCCGGTTCCCGGTATATTGCCATATGGCACTTTTCACTTGCCTTTTTCTTGCATAATTCTACAAAGGCAGTACCGCCCCATTCAGATCGGTTCCATATTTCTCCCGCTTTCAAACCGCTCACAAAGCAGTCCAATAATATTATGACTAAGTATTCCGACAAATAGAAATATTGCTTTTTGCCATCTTCTAATTCAAAGAATATGAACTCAAATTCTTTAAACAACTGAGATATATTTTCCATGCGTTCATCGATATCCGCATCTTCATTCTCTCTATAATCTGGGATATTCTCAACGCTGAATGTCATGGTTTTCATAATCTCTCTCAAATAATACCTTCGATAATATCCTGGTTTTAACGGTGCAAAAAATATCGTTTGCAGATTGCGGGCAGGACGCATCGACAAGCTTTGTTCACGGCAAAGATAAAATGCATTCTCATCTATGATCTTATCGTTCGACAGCTCATTGCCCGTTCTTACCATTGTTCTGAAAAGCCGGGAAATCCTTGAATTCACGTAAGACCGCACAAAAAACCACTCATGCAGATCATCGAGATATTCTAGGAAATCATTATTTTCATCTGACTGCAATACAATAAATCTTTCCTCCACTTTTCCCATCTCTGATATGGCATATCTCCAATTGGATTTTTCGAATTCTTCCTTATAGTCCTTTAGTGTGGCTGTCATTAGCAGTCTTTGCTGACATTGAACAAAATCATTTTCCGCATGATCTCCCATTTTATCCGTAGATAATAATCTTGCCAGATGCTTCTGCTGTGACAATACAGCTATTGCCTCATTATTAAAGTCTTTTTCCAGCCACTCTATCAATTTCTGCCGGAACATAAGAATCATTCTTGTCAGATTCAATGCATGATTACGTCTTATATTACACGAAATGTATATATAGATTGGTTCAATTTTCTGATGCACCCCATCTTGACGAATATCATGATCATATTTCTTAAGAGCCTCATAGTTATTATCCAGTTTAATAAAGATATCATATTCATCACATTTTGATTCTGAATTCATTAAATAAAAACCATTTTCATTCAATGACTTATACAAAGTATCATTGCATTTTATTTGATTCCAGCTTTCTTCAAACAATCTCTTTTCATTGGACGTTTCCCTCTCCATCTCATCTTCTATTTGAGCAGGATAAAGGGCAAAATAATCAGGCATCTTCAGATATCTCATCACGGGAGACTGTTCTTTCACATTATCACCAAATAAAATTACTGTTCCCGGTCCTTTAGCCATTAGATTCACAATACACTGTATTTTTTCACCCAGAATGAGATATCGGTCAATACCGGTTTCTTCTTCATTGTTTAGCTCTTTATAAAAATCCCTTAATACAATCAATTGATTTTCAATAGCATTATGATTGCATTGCATAGATAAGAATTTATTTGCATTCCTCATATGATACTCGCTCAACATATTCCGGGCTATTAACATATGATCCGCATCTTCCCCATTGCTCTTCACATTTTTATCAAGATCAATAACCGCCTGATAGATTGGTCTATTATTCTCCACCAATAAAACTTCAAGAAAATGGCGGAATTCTTCTTTGATCTCATTCGGAACAAGCCCTGTCAGAGAATCAATACCATTCCCATTATTATCGCTGACTTGATCCTTATCATATTCTTCACCATACTGCAGCAGATGCTCTAACCAGACGCTTTTGGTTTCATCACTGCTGCTATGTGTCATTCGCAGGATAGACCGAAGATAATGTTCATAGAAGCCGGATATATCCTCCTTCTTATGATTCAAATATGCTTTGGATATCTGCCTGCTGATATACAGTATCGTATCCTTACGAAGAATATAATTGCTTTTAATATCTGCCAAACCTTTCAGAATATTATTGCGAATGAATTCCAATTGCTTTCCGGTTAGAGGATCCGCTTTTGGATCAACCGAATCCAATAATTTATCCGCAAACGTTTTTATCCACTCCATATTGCCATTTTTTAGCAGATATCCTTTTGATGATTCCGTGGCATTATTTAATCGATGTTTCAAATCATTAATTGTAACTTTTTTAATTAAATATTCTGATAATAGTAAATAAAGATCCATTACAACGCAACGCATCTTATAATCATAGGAAAAGAATGGACGAGCTATAATTTTCAATCCGGATGCCAGCCATTTGCTTCGATCCGCATCCGTCACTTCGTCATATACAACCACATGATAATTATTGCTTGTATTTACAAAACATATCTCATTCAAAAAGTTCCTGATTGCTTGAAAATAATCTTCGATCTCTCCACCCTGTATTGGCCGAATATAATAAGCAGCCCGGTGTGAGCATATCATGCGCCGATACCCTTCTTCCTGTAAATCCCGATTTTCACCTTCATAATGATGTGTTTGATCAAATGGTACGCATTTACGATCGTATATCTTATTCTCCCAATATGCACTTATGGATTTTGTTGCAGACTTTTTATAATAAGAATTCGCTTCATGTTGAAGTTTACAAGGAACACAGCTGTCTCCAAATGTACGCATGGCAGATATTTTAATCTCGGCATAGGTATGGAATTTCTTTTCAGGCACATTCACATATACTTGCTTTGAAGCATCCGAAAGACGACTGACTAGCAAAAATATGTGATCAATCTTCAATGAAACAGTATTCCTTTCACTGCCGTTATAATTCAAATTCAAACACGAAGAGACCAATGATACAGCACGGTTATAACTTGCGCCGCTATGTACCGATACATCAACATAATGAAATCTGATATTATCTTCCGGATTATCTATAGAATACAGCCGGCTGAATAATCCACTATATTCCGCCTGAAGATTACTTCTGAATTCCTTCTCTGTATTAATAATAATACATTCTGCACAACCTTTAAAATAATACTCATAAACATATTGTCCAAATTCAACATTATTCGCCTGCTGCGGAATAATCAATATATTAAGACAATTCGGCGAAGAGACTTCCGGCGAATAATCGAGAAGTGCCTGCTCGCGAAGCTTCTCCAGCCATATCTTGACATATTGTTTTTCCTGTTGAAAGTATTCCCTGATCTTAATGTAATACTGGTAATGATTGTTACCTTTTGATATATGTCCGTAGATCAGATTATTCTTCAGTCTTCTGACTCTCTCATCATTTTGGTTCTCTTTTTCACGTTTTTTTTCTTGGCTATTCTTGTTATCCTTATGGGTAAGATAATATTGCTGAGTTGGAACTGTAGAGGTAGGGTCTGTCTCAACAAGAGGATACTCCATTATAGGGTCGTCCGGAAAACATTTTTTACAATCCAAAGGTGTTCTCCATTTACATTTCTCATAAACTAAGTATTTAATCTCCCCCTGTACAATATTACTTTGTATTGTTTTGGTTATAGGATCAACACTTTTCCAAAAATCCTCCTCCTCCGGGGTTGGGTTAGATACTTCGTCATCATTATATTCGTTACGAACCCAGAAGGCTGTATAATTCTCTACTGTTGAATAATCCTTATTCGTTTCTCTCTGTAATTCAGCCTTCATTTTATTAAAGGTGGTAAGGGAAGAACTGATTGGGACTACCATTACTAATGTCGTGTTTTCAGAATCCCATATATTTGTATGTTTTCTCTGCCATTCCTCCCTGCTGTAATACATTTGGATCTGCGGTTGATCGCTTTCCGATTTTAGATCATTTTGATATATTACGAATTCAATTTCTGGTTTATTGAAATCCTTTACCAGACTTTTATACTCATTTATAATCTGTATCATTGCCCATATAATGGCTCTAGAATAAGACGCGTATCCGTAAAATAATAAATGATTGTTTTTCTTAAATACTTCCGGTTTGTTTAATAAGAAATCACGCAAGATTAAGAAAGCAGTATAATAAGCATAATTAGGATTCTCAAAGAATAATGCCATCTCATAAAAAGAATCCAGATGAACCTTATTGCCTATACGCATATGCGTATCCGGAATTTTAAAACCCTGCTTTTCTCTACTGTATATTTCTGTTCCTGCCTGATTAAAAATCTCTTCTTCAAACAAAGTCATGCCTTTTTCATTATTCAAGAACAAGGTATACGGAAAAACCCGAGGAAATACATCGGGAGTCAAATTACTGTCAATCAGATCATGCATAGTAGCCGCGGAATAAATTATATAATTATCATGATATCGTTTTGGATAGAAATAAATGCAACTGAACGATGGATCAAAATCCTTCTGCAGTATACTAACCATAAGAGTTTGCTTAAAAGCAAGACTAAAACGAGCATCCGGGTTTTGCAAAATCACGCTATAGTACACATTCTTCTGCTTATCACGGAAAAAACGGCTTCCCAAAAAGCCTTTGCAAAATGGTTCCCATAACTCGGTTCTATTATTAAATTCAGAGCTTATACTTTCTAAATCGCACTGATAAACAATTCGCGCATCTGATTCAGCCGGTATCTTAGAGTCAAACCACTCTTTCCAACCCAGAACCATAGTATCCTTTTGGGTCTGATCATATTCATTCCCAGCTTTATTATTAATCAGTTGTTCCGCAGCATGGTAAATATCTAATTTTCTGACGTCAGAATCAAAAACAAGTGCTTGTGCCAACTCTTTATATGTAGTTGCATATACTAACTTATCATAATTAAATGCCCAATCAGCTATTTCTTCCTTATGCTCATCTTCCAGATTCAGAATAGCAGGATCTATAACAATGGAAAACTGAGTTCCGGGGATATATATCCCCTGCAAAAATATATCTTTGTTTTTGCTGTTTTCTTTTCCATTATAATAATATATATTTTTAAAATCATTACTTACATAGTCAGAGGAACTGCGAACCCTGACAGCCCCTTTCAAATCCTTGACGCCATTATAAAATGCCAGCAAGCCATGACACATTTCCGGCCTTTTAGCACGTGCATTCTGCCAGATTTCTCTCATTTCTTTGTCTTTTATTTCGCCAAAAAAATGTTCAAGAGAAATATCTTTACTATTATTTTTCAATGTGATATCTGCTTTATTACTATTTACAAAATGTGTAATAATTCCATCCTGCTGATTAGCATCTGCAATCAGTAATTCCAAACACTTATCTTTTATTTCCGAGCCGTAATCCGGATATTGTTCCTCTAAATAACCGTGGTTATGCTGAATTCGATATGTAAAAACACCTATATTGTGTTCAGAATGATTAACAATATTCTCCTGAATCTGACTAATTGCAATGGAGAGTGTCTGAACCTTTGACATTAATACTTTTGCGTTTTCATATAATAGTTTTTTCCCTTTATCACTAATCAGAGCTCCAAACAAAAGCATATCCATAATTGTAACACCATGTAAATCATTAATTACACTGCAAATCATATCAAGCAGTTCTATTTTTGTCTTTTCGGTGTTGTATTTTTTTCCATTCAAATTATTAAACATAATCCGCATGGCAATCATGAATAAATCATTTGGAAATGCATCAGAATCCGAATCGGCCAAATATAAAGAGGAGTATAATTTGTCATATGCTTCCTTTTTATAATTATATTTAACGAACCATGTCTTGTTCAGACACTGACAAAGCTGAGCATCCACTTCCAACAATGGAAGAAATGTACTTTGAACGCCATTCGAAGATTCCTTTAATGAGCGCAGAGAAGAAAGGCTGTTATCTCCGCATGCATGAAAACATGAGTATTTTTTCTGAATAAACCTTAAGTAATTGGAGACACGAAAGTAATCTCCACTATTCCATTGAGCATCATCGGATTTCATAATACGTATTGCTATACGATTCGTTATATTAGAAATGGACTGAAGAATTAAAACAAGATATTGAAGTTCCGTCAGATCATGGTCATTATTATCCAGCATTACTCTAATATAGTAACAGAATTCATTGTTTTCTTTATTATTACTAAAACCTTTAAGTAAATGCTGCTCTGATACTATTTCCCGAATTATATCAGACTCTCCAGAACTAAGAATATTCTCAACTGTCAATAATACTCTGCTATTATTAATGATTTTGGGAGCACGTGAAATAATAAAATTAAAGAATGAATCATCAATATTACTGCCGGCATTTGAGTCGTTTCCTGAAATACTTTCTAACCAATACATCATTTTCAATAGCCTTGCATAATTATCCTGCTTATTATCAATTGTAAACACACATAACCATCTATTCATGTCTTTCTCCTCGTATTCTATTTTTTTAATATTATATAACTTGTTTTGCGTTTTTTCAACAGCAATCTATAAAAATAGACATTTCAGTGACAATAACCTAATTAATCTACGAATAGAAGGCATATTTTATTATTAAATAAGAAGTTTCCTATACTGAATACAATTGATCTATATAATAAGCCGATATCCGAAAAAAAACAACGCATGAGATACTACTATCATCTTTACCATTCTAATGAAATCTCTTCCACTTTCATTTCTTTAATTCCTGTGTTGTGAATCCAAATCTCCACGTCCTGCATATCATTCTCAACACTCAGTTTCATTTGATTCTCTCCCGCTTTAAGCAATGTAGCAGGAAGGATTTCATTCTCTCCAGAATATACTCTACATTCATATTCACCATCTGCTTTAATAAGCAACTGATGCTCTCCTGACAATAAGGTGATATATGGTCCGTATATATACGCATCTGACGCAAGATACATACTATCGGAAGAATCTCTCTCATCAGGGACACTGCTGTACATATATTTAAGCAGATTGAACTGTCCCGCCGCGCGATATTCCTTAAAATTGTGAACAATATTGTAATCATAGATTAGAACAACATAATTGCCGATCTCCAATTTCTCAGTATAGTCATTGTACAACTTACGAAAAGTATCATTCCCGGAATTATTATTGTACGTCTCCTTCTCACTAATATAAAAAGTTGCTTCCTCTTCATCTGCCGGCAAATACAATTCTTTCGGGCAGTACCAGTTCATTCTCTCATCAATCCTACACGGAAGGATTCGAAGCTCATCATTACTGAATGTCTGAATCACGCTGGCAGACCAGTATTCTCCATAGCCATAGGTAAGACCTCTGCTTTTCAGTTCATCAATAACAGCATAACGGTCATCTACCAAAGACGCCGGCGCAATCTCAGGAATATACGCCCAATTCATGAGAATATACAGAATCAGCACTCCCCAGCTGAACATATATCCAACCTGGTTATTAATCATATATCGAGTACTTATATAATACACTGCCAAAAAGAAATCCAGAATGATATATGTCAGAAAATGACGGAAATTGACCCCATTCAACGCAAAGATTCCAAAATAAGCACTTACAAGATATCCCGTCCAACGTATAACGATCAATCTCTGAATCATCACATCATATGATGAAAAATGATATACCATCAAGCAAGGCACCACAATAATTATCAAGATCATGAATATAATCGCACAAAAAGACAGTATGGAAGCCCTCGAGATCTGCGGTGCATCTCCAATATAACCAAAGCCTTCCATGAACTCCTTGACCACAGCAACAGTACGATTCACAAACTGATCTTTGATATTATCAACAGCAAGGATATTATTATCATAGTATCCACCTATAACAGTATGAGATTTCTTTAACAAATGTTCTATCCCATAACAAAGCAGGACACATCCGCCCATACATAATACAAAGACGCCGTAATATAACACAGGTTTTTTTAAGGATGATGCCTCTTCTGTCCAATGCCCCCATACATAGCACAACATAAATGATACCAATAAAGGAATGATCATAATTGCAATATACCTGTTATCTCCCGTCATAAATGCGACTAATAACGCACAGAACGGCAACAGATATCTCCATTTCGGTTTCAAAGTATTCCCATCCATTGAGTACAATCCCAGCATCAACAGTACAAACCATATGAGTATTCGTAATGAATAACCATCCACATACATGCTTTTAAAATATACATATGAAATAGGGGATAGAACAATTATCAGACATCCGGATGCAAATGAGCGTTTTAATTGTAGGACTTTACGGCAGAACAACATTAACCCGCACACCATCGCTATAACACGAATCAGCTTAGAACAAACAATTGAATAGATATAATCGCCGGTGATCCGGTAAAAAAGGATTTGAATTGCCATACTCCAAGGAATATTCATTGTATTCGCATAATACCAATTATGTGGAATAAAATTATGCTCATTCAAAGCCTCTTCCATCTTCTGAATACCGGCTGTAGCATCCGAGTGCAAAGCTGCCAAGCCATTTGGAGAAAAATAAAACCACGCAATATATCCTAATCCGATCAAGACTAATACATAGTAAATTATATCTTTATTCGATTTGATTCTATTCAGAAATGAATCCTTCATATCCTCTACCTTTTTTTAATTATTCTTCCGGGAGTACCAACAACAATCGAGTTATCAGGTACATCTTCTAAAATTACCGTGCCTGCGCCGATGATACAGTCTTTTCCGACTGTAACTCCTTGAAGGACTACGCTCCCGGCTCCGACAAAGGTATTATCTCCAATTCTGGCTCCTCCCAGAATCGTTGCATGCGGAGCTACATGTGCCCCGGAGCCAATCACAACCTCATGTTCTACCACAGATGCTGTATTAATGATGCATAATTCACCGATTACAGACTCCGAATTCACTACACTCATTGCAGCACATACAGTTCCCATTCCCAAAGCTGCAGACGCCGCTATTACAGAAGAAGGATGAGATATTACAGGAAATATCATGCCGGAATCCTTAGCTCGTCTATAGACATGATTCCGAATGCCTGTCTCCCCAACTTGTCCAATGCCCATTGCAGCATACAAGATCCCCTTTTCTTTCATCTCGTCCACGCAATCATCCGTTCCGAGAACAGAATACCCCATACAACTACTGTTCAAACAAGGATCCACCAATCCCGCAATTGTTTTTTTATTCAATTCCAGTATATCCAATACAATCTTAGCATGTCCGCCAGCACCAAAAACTATATATTGTTCCATCATAATCCAACCTTACTCTTGCCGTTCTTACTCTTTTCCTTTATATAAAATACAATAAACAATCCCCCAAAAATCAGCATACATACACATACCGAAATCAAATACTGTATGGAAGCTCCGATCACGCCATAGCTTCTTGTAAGAATACCCGCCGTTAAAAACGCTGATACTGCAATTAATATATATCCTACCAAAAGCCATTTTTGCTTTCTCATAATCGTTAACACTACTCCAAAATAGCTAAGTAATGCTAAGCACCCGCTTCCAAGAAGCAGAATCATAAGTGCATTCAAATACGCTGTCAGATCCGTATTATACAGAATACCCAGCAATGGAATTCCAAGGAAATATCCACCCAAGAGAACACAGATCACCAGAAGTAATATAACAAAGATCTGGCGAAAGAATAATCTCATAAAGCTCTTATAATCTCCTTTATCCCAATTGATCGCTAATTTGGTAAGCAACGGCTGATATATGAATGTACTTAAGACGCTGACGATATTAACCGGCATAAAGATATAATTAAAACACGCTTGAATATCACTCCCGAGGTATTCATCAATTGCGTACTTAGGAGCATTCGTTGTGTACATCATCAAAAAACTTCCAAGAGCTAGGCTTGCGCATTCCCCAAGAAGAAAGAAAACCTTCTTATCAACCATGGTCTTCATCGACACATGGCCTGTATAGCCAATCACCAATCGGAATGTATATAACATAAATAAAAAAGAAACCAAAAAAGAAACTAAAGTTGCGATAACAAGGTTCTTGACAAGGAAAAGCATGACTGCATATACTCCCAAAGTAATCATATACCGAACCGCCATACACTTAGCACCTATTTCAAAGCGTCCCACCTGCTGCAGTCTTCCATGTACAATATCTTCTACAGCATCCAATAATTTCATAAGTCCGAGAAGCAGTACGACAATCCATTTTTCTGTATCATAATTAAGGAATATAATTCCCTTTATTATATAGTATCCCAGAATCAATACCATGCCAATCGATGTTAAGAATCGGGAATATACATAGATATCATATGTGTATTTTTCCTTAATATCTGTCGCCTGATAATTACGCATTCCATACTTTCCCATCGTAACAGCCAGGCAGGCAATTGCGTAGGCAATGGAGAACACTCCCGCATCTTCGGTAGAGTTGGTTCGGCTGATCACAATTAAAAGCAATGCCGATTGGCAAGCATTCAGCATACCGCCAATCGTATTCCATATATAGCTGGATTTAATGGAGGCATCTTTTCCTCCAAGCAAAAAACTATTCATAAACTATTCCTGATTTGTTACATTCCGGATTTATCTGTAATAACTACTTCTTGTCCGCTTACTGTTAATTGGCATACTCTTACAACATCTTGTGTATACTCATTGCAAATAACGAGATATACACCTTGCATTTCATCTACATATTGCTTCCCGTTGTAAAATATCTGTGCATTCGTATGTATATTGCTCCCCAAGGTATTCAATTGATACCTCATAAACAAAGTACCATACCATATATCTCTGCTTACTTCTTTTGGTTCACCCGGTTCCTGCCAACTATCCACAACAATATTATTCTGAATACAATATATGGATCCATCTCTAATTATAACATCATCCGAATATAATCTTTCTAGAGTCTCCTGCATGATAGGATTGGATGTCCCGGAAACAGACAACAAGTACATAGTTACACTCTCATCACTATCAATTGCTTCTTTTAATTCATCAAGAGATTGTGCATCTTTGATTCTCTGATTTGCGATTCTCAAACCAACATCCTTACTATGATATTGCCAATCCAAATATTTGCTGTCATTCCTATGATCCTCAAAGGAATACACAGAAGTGACTAATTCAGCTATAGCTTGTGTATATTTTAGATTCCCCTTGTAATTCAAATGACCCTGATCAGCAAAATCCGATTGAAAATCAATGTCAAGCAGATCATAGTATTCTTCAGAATTATAATTCACAAAAGGAACAGCGTATTCTTCCGCAATTGCTTCCGCATAATTATAAATTTTTTGTTCTCTCTGTGTCACTATATATGGTGAAACTACAATTACCAGTGGAATATTTTTTTCCTGACATAACTCAATAATCTTTCTATAGTATTTTTCACTCTTATTCTTCATATTCAGACTTTCATCCGAAATTTTTGCATCATTCCGTTCATATTCTGTCGTTTTGAAATTCACACCAAACCCCATAAAATACTGATATAATGGTTTTTCATAGTAGCAATCATAATTATTAGCCGCCATCTCTGTATATCTGGAATGCCATTGTCGATACTCCAGATAATAATCGTCAAACTCGTCCTGTGATACCGATTCCTTAAGCGATTGATATTTGCGATACGAATTTCGAATTCCATAATTATTCTTTATTATTCTACTATTATCCGAATAATCATATGCAAGAGTTGTAGTATAAGCCTCCAAAACTATCATTTGGGGAGTTTGATAATCTAATGCCTCCTCAAGATAATAATATGTATTCCACATCGGCTGGATACTTCCAGCCAAAATAAAAGAGGATATTCCATAATTATCAAACAAATATGCCGTGTTAATATCTTCAAATGCATGGCTGCTTCCCAAGATAAGTAAATCCACGCTATCATCCGGCAATTCATAATATCTGTCCAATCCCATAATACCGTCCGAATAACGGAAAGACAGACTATGAATAACAAAATACACTATCAATAATAAAACTCCCCCGGTAATTATGCCTTGTATCCATTTCTTCATAAACACATATCACCCCATTAAAATTGAAAATAAATAAAACTTTGCGAATCGAAAGAAGAACCATACATACCAAAAACCAAAATACTAACGAGCAATGAAACTATCACCAAAATATTAAAGCTTACATTTTGTTTGATTAAAAATTCGTCAAAGTGATTGCCGGTTTTATATCTATATACATCCACTACAACCATTATTAAAAGTCCAATCCATAACAAATTCATCTGTAAGTTATCTAAGCCCAGATTATAGATATCCCCATTCAGCACCCCCCACAATTCCGGATGAGCAAATATTCTTTGAATATACCCTACGGCAATCTCCAATGTATCAGCGCGGAAGAAAATCCACGCAAATGTTATCAGCACAAAAACAATAATCCGTTGACTTAATTTAAAACTAAAGCATTCCGTGTTAATTCCTATCAGGTCAAATAATTTATTTCTTATTTTTTTGGTTGCATCACCAATGATTTGAAATAATCCATGCATGCCGCCCCAAATTACAAATGTCCAATCTGCACCATGCCATAAACCACTTACCAAAAAGGTAATCAAAAGATTCATATACTTACGAAATTTTGAACACCTATTACCTCCAAGCGGAATATATACATAATCTCGAAACCAAGTACTTAAGGATATATGCCATCTTCGCCAAAAATCCTGTACTGTTGTAGCAAAATACGGCGTATCAAAATTATCAATCAATTCAATACCAAGCATCTTACCCAAACCAAGTGCCATTAACGAATACGCTTCAAAATCGCAATATATTTCTATGGAATATGCAATTGCTGCTGAAAAAAGAATTCCTCCTCCATAGGATTTATACGATCCATATACTGTATTGACTAATACAGATAAACGATCTGCAATACAAAGCTTCAAGAACACACCATATACAAACCAAAGTAAACCACTATATAGGTTATGCCAATCCAAGGTTATGCCTTCTTCATCTCGGAGTTGCAACAAAAGATGATCAGATCGCTCAATAGGTCCTGAAGAAACTGTTGCGAAAAAAGAAACAAAAGCCATATATCTTATAATATTATACTCAACCTTTGTTTTCTGTTTATATACATCAACCACATATCCAAGTGCCTGTAAAGAAAAAAATGAAAGTCCCACCGTTTGAATAAAATGAAGATGAGATATGTTCATCTGTGGAATTGCAGCATTTAAATTATCAATAAGAAAATTTCCATATTTAAACAATAATAGACTTGTCAATGTTAAAAAAATTGTCATTGCCAAAACGATTTTACGTACAATTGTTTTGCCCTCTAGCCTATGTAGTATAATTGCTCCAAGATAGGATATAACAATAACCACTCCTAAGGGAATTATATATTTACAATTCGTAACCCAAGATACATAATAAATAATATTAGTAATAAATACAAATATATATTGATTTTTCTTGGGAAATAAGTAATAACCCAATATCGCAAACAGAAAAAAACAAAAAAAATTAATTGACGCAAATTGCATAACTTAAAACTCCCATCTAGAAAGAGAATTCTCTTCAAACATTTCATGTTCCTTGAAATAATCTAATCCCTTATTTAAAAATTGAATATCCGGTTCTTCATCAACGCATTGAAAATAAGATCCAGAAAAATTGTCATTCCAAGCATGGTTGACCGGTGATATATTTATTAGATTTTTTGCTGAATATGCTACTATTTCTCCTTGAACAGGTGCTTGTACAACACCCAGATTGATACAATTAATTATATTACCATTTGAAAAATTATCGGATATTCCGCCGGCTCGTTGTGTTCCGATAAGTGTCGCCTTATTATAGCAATTCACAATTGAAGAATCCTCTCCGGCAGAAGATGCAGCTATTGCCCCGACATATGTTCCATGTAATTCTCCACTTTCAATTCCAAGATTAACAACTGTTCCCGCAAGACCACCAAATAATCCGGCATTCGTTATTTCATTTGATTCATTCATGATTGTAATATTCTGAATACAATGGTTATTCCCATTATATATCCCACTAAAGTAGTATCCAGAAGAATATTCGCCAATCGGTATCCATTCTATTCCAGAGAGATCAATGTCATTTACTTGAGAAAAATATACTCCTTTAAATAATTCTCCTCCTTGAACACTCTGCGATAACAGTAATAAATCATCAACATTAGAAATAATATATGGATTATTCTCCGTTCCATAACCTTTCCAATATTTATTATTTGATATAATGTCTAATCCTTTATATCTGAGCACAAGTAAACACATTACCATTATTATAAAAATACAAACTATTGTACGAAGAATTTTTTTCACATGTGTCACCTTTCTTATTAACAAAAATTCATTTCAACAAGTAATAAACCAAAGAGTTTTACTCACATTTCTTCTCAAAAATTACAATTTTAAGTTCTTTCCCCCAAGATAATAATGCCCGATCAAAGCTTTGTACTACCACAAAATCATCAGCTGTCATTCCTTTAACCCATGTTGGTCCAGTCGCATAGTCACAAAAATATTTTATCGTTCCATCTGCTATTTCCTCAGTATATAAGGTGTCCCAATTCATAACAGGATGTATATCGTTATATAATGTATACCCATTAGCATACGATCCAGCAACTAACTCATCATTCACTATCTTACCCATACCAATCATTGCATCCTTTTCGGTGTAAGAATCATATGCATAAACATATTTAATGTCATAATACAAATTACATATTAGGAATAACATTCCGATCAATAAAAGCATTTGTTTGTTATATTTCATAAACAGAGGAATTAAAAAAATCATCACACTTTCTAAAATAATTAGAACAAACCATAATTTTAAATCAAACCATTTAAAATCTTTATAATAGTCTGATGAATTCTTTTGCCAAATCATAGCGACGATACATGACGGTGTCATAAAATAAAAAAGACACAAAGCTACGATTCTTGATATTTTCGTCATTTCATTACAGTATACTTTTTTTAACATTATATATATATTTAATATAATAATTGGCAATATCGTTATAGTCTTTCTGACAGTATAATCATTTGTTGCGGCACACTGTAAACCAAACATAATTTGCATTACAGTAATAATAAATAATGTTTCATTATATTCCTTCAACGATAACACATTTATAGCTAATGCCACTAAGAACAGTATACATAACGAAATACTAAAGAAAAATATATTCGATGCAAAAAAAGTCATTATCGCTTTAAGTATATTTTTCAAATTAATTAAAATACTCGTGGAATCTGACGCATCCGTTCCAACAACAATTCTTTTTGAATAACTAAAAATAGATTCAAAAAAATTTGTCCACGCTTCTGATTTCCATATTAATAAATAATATGCTTCACATATAATATTCCCTGTCAATATACCCAAAAAAGTATAGAATATGAAATCAAAAACAGGCTTTTTCTTTCTAATCGAATATACCACCTTATAAATCGTGAAGAGCCCCAGCGTAACTAAAAGTGTAATGTTCGAAAAATAAACAAAAAGTATACTTATAATAGAAAACAATCCTAGCACAAAATATTTAAGCTTATTACGATTTTTTAACTTAAGCCATAGATATAAAAAAACTATATATACCAAAGCCCGGAGCGAACTATTCTCCACCACTCGACTCATTAACAAAAAAGGAAAGCTAATATTGAAATAAATTAGCATAGCAATAATAAAACCTCTGGTATATTGGACCGGATAATCATTTTGTTCAGACCATACCAGAATTGTTTTATATGTAAAAAACATAATCAAAAAAGAAAATAAAAAATAAGGCAAACGAAATCCGTAATAATTATCTCCTAAAACAAGCAGTGATAAATACTGTAAAGCATTACCAAGTATATTACTTCTAAAAGTTGGCGATGTTGTAACTGGGATACCGTTTGCTTCATATAAACTCCCATTATTATAGAGTTTTATTGCCATCTGCGAATATTGACCTTCATCTCTTGACATATAAAGCCCTAATCCAAAATTGGGAAGATCCTTATCCAATCCTATTGCATGCGCAAAAAAAAGAAGAAACAGCACAGCAACCAAACATCTGAAAATTATATCTTTTTTATTTTGTGATTTCATATTATCAATCATTTTTCACCCCAATACTTGTCAAGAAACTTCCGACGTGTCTCCACCCATTGTCTTAAGTGATCTGCTTGCTCCTCAAATGAGTATTCAGAAATGAATTCTGAACTATTATCAGAAACCGGCCATTCTACCGGATATCCTTCTCCTCTGTACCATCTTACATTATCCATCTTGACAGATTGTGTAATCTGTTCCTGCCAGATATTGATTTTATTTTGAGCATCCTCCCTTAAATAATCATTAAATAATACGTTCCAATCACGACAAACCTCGTCATAAAACTCTGTTTTATCATAAAGATTGCAGCACCAAACGCCGGTCTTATTCAGCTTAGTTAATATTTCAGGTGAAGGATACTGATATGTTCCACCAAATCTACAATCATAATCCCATACAGGACCCATATAAAAATGCGTATTTTTTTCATCGATATCTTTATAAAAATAAGTATTTGTTCCATCCTTATCCAGGTCATATGCTATCTCGGCAATCATATACCATTTAACCCAGGAATCCAGATCTATATAATCCAAATAGTATTTTCCTTCTTTTGAATATCCATCCGAAGCAAGGATCGCATATTCCATCTCACTGGTTAGTTGTCTAATATAATTCACTTCATCTTCAGTAGCATACTCCGGTGATTTTATATTAATTGACGTTCCATAATCATATGTTTCAAAATAACTTGTAGTCATTACAAATCGATCTTCGCCATACCGCTCAGCATTCAATCGATAATCCTTCTCAAGAAGATAGCCTCCTGAGATATCATTGGGTTGATTATCCAAAATAACTCCCCTTGTATCTCCATTATCAAATTTCTCCGCAAGGGTAATATCCACTTGAGGATTCACATCTTGATTCTTTCGTTTCAAATCAGTAATATCTATTCTTTTATCATCCACTTCAACTTTTTCAGTCACAAGATAAATTCCCCAATATTCACCATTAAAATATACATCCGCATATTCTGCATCCGGAACATATGCAAATCCAGCCATTGAAGCCATATCAAACGCAAGCTTATTATTCATATAGCTATAATCCCATGAATTTGCAAGCAAACACCAATCCTTATTAGACTCCATCCCTAATATTCCTGCTGAATCATCTAGTTTTATATTAAACGGTTTCTTATCAAACATTTTGAATGTAGAATTTCCTCGGCCTGTCAATGATAATCCGCCACTATAAGAGAGCGTTCCGTTCGGCTCTATAATATCCACCTTACCATGTTCTATATTCTTTTTATCTGCATTCAAATTCTCCATATCACCTGTGTCCGTCGTTATAAACAAAGTAGCAATATCAGATGATTCCATGAATACAACTTTTACTTCCTTATCAGAAAAAACGAACTTGTTAACTTCACCATTTCCCCATTCAAAGACTCCATATTTATTTAACTTCTTCTGATTAATAATGAATTCATTATTTTCTATGTCATTATAAATCTTTTTATCACAAATAACAGATGGCATAAAGAAATAATATGTATCATCCCTCTCACAATAATATGGCTTTATAATTTCTTTATATGAATTTACATGCACGCTGATTTCAATAAAACCATCATCATCCATGCAAAACTGAACACTTCTATTATTTATAGATATCAAAAAAACAGCTACTATACATGCTCCAACAAAAAGCATTATAAGCGCAAATACTTTTTTGTTCATAGAAAAACCTCTTAAACTCGATACTCACCATCATGGGAAAGAATATTGATTTGTTCTATTTTCTTATAATCTTCCAAATCTTTAACAAGTAATTCTCTATTTGTTGGTATCATCTCATAAATTATTTCAGTTTGACCGGAACGATAGCTTCTGCTTTTTTCTTTCACTGCTTTACCATTTTTCTTCAAAGTCTGTAAAACCGTATTCCAATCAACATCATCCTGTGAAGACCGTAAAACCACAACTGAGGAAGCTTTCGCATTCGGTACAAAATGTAATAGAATTATCATTCCTGTCATCGCCAGGCACAAAACAACCGCTAATACAACCAAACCTACTCCGCATATTATTCCTGCACTGATTGACCAAAAAAAGAATAATAGATCCAATGGATTCTTAACTGCATTACGAAAACGTACAATTGATAATGCTCCCACCATGCCTAGAGATACAATCAGATTACTCTGCATTGCTATCATAATTGCACATACAATAAGCGGCAATCCCGCAATCGTCATATTAAGGTCTCTTGAATAAAATGCGGTTTTTGATTGATTCTTATATACAGCATATATATATATTCCAACTACAGCCGATGCCAAAAACAACAGTAAAATTGTTTTGACACTTAAATCTGTACCTCCACCAAATTGTTCATATACACTTTGCTTAATAACATCTTTAATTGACATGTATCCATTCCTCCATTTGTTCTCGGCATAATTTATATTTTGAGTAAGCCGTCTGGATCATATTACCATTTTCTAATACCTGAGCAATAAATCCGGGCAAAAACTCATCATATTTTACCTCTAATATCCTATTAGTATCTTGAACCATTGTATAAGAACATTTATCATCTAAAAAATCATAAATGTCATCACTACCTCTAATATTTCTGTCAAATGTAATTCTTACATTTCCAGGTGAAAATACATAAGCACACCTATCGTATTCCACCACCACTTTAGGTCTTAACAAATCTTTTGAAATTGCAAGATTAAACAGTGTTATTGGATTATCCATCGAAATCTCATTATCTACAACACATTCTCCCTCAATTATTCTGGATGCGATTTCTTTACTTATCGTTCGAGATTTTTTATATACTCGATTATATAACTTGTATTTTACCTCTAACTTAATTACATTCACATCTCCATTATATATTCTAATTCTATATTTATTTCTATGATCCACACCATCATCTGCATCCTGCAAGCAACTATCCGTATAATCATCAAAATATAAACTCGTAACACGATAGTATCCATCCCTTGAAAATACATCCGGGTTCATAACTCCTCCCACTCTGGATTGCAACATAACCATGTCACATTCACTACAGAGAAATTTATCTTCTACTCGATACATTATTTTCCTCCGTTCAAATAGAAAGTACATCAAATCCTATCATATCAATTGATCGTTACAAATTGACAGGCATTTAAAAGATAATAATTAAAAATTGATTATTTCTCTTTCAATTACTGTCGGTTCATTAGACACTTTCTGTATCAATATTTGAATATACTGCCCTAAAATACCAATTGTACACATAATAATAGAAAATAAAACAAAAAAAAGAAATAACAACAAAACAATAAATACATTAATCGTTTTAGTGATCAACCAAACAACTAATGATACAATAAATCCTATAAAAGTAATCGCTAAACAGAATACTCCAAAAGTCAAAATTCCTTTTAATATCTTAGTTGATGATTGTAATATATTATTCACAGCCAAATCAATATATTTCACAAGATTATAGCTTGATTTTCCACTTTTTCTTTTTTCTTGTGTATACGGAATTGTATGAATATCATAACCCATTGCACATATAAAAGCTTGCAAACCTCTATTATTGTCCTTATACTTCCGCAAATTATCAATCACACTTTTATCCGTAATACCAAAACCTGTTACATGTTTATACTGTTTATAATCCGAGAGTTTTTCAAACAAAGAATAATATACACTTCGGACAGCATACATTAGTCCGTTTTCACGGCTTTGAACTTTCTGACCTCGAACAACAAGATGTCCTTTTTCCCATTCTTTTATCAAATCAGGTATCATTTCGGGTGGTTCTTGAAAATCGCAAGGGATAATAATAACTGCATCACCAGAAGTACGATATAACATATTTAACCCGGATCTTTTCGGTCCCCAATTATGATTGTTTAATATTACTTTCACATGTTTTTTATCTATCTCTGCAAGATGCCTTAATATTATTTCAGATTGATCAGTTGACCTATTGTCAGCGAAAACGATCTCATAATCATATTCTTTTAATTGATGCATTTGTTCACAAATAGCATTATACATCAATTCAATTGACGCTTCCTCATTATAACATGGAACACATATACTTATGCATTTCATATAACCACACTCCTGATCTATTCATACTTTTTATCTAAATTATGTTTATTACCATCCTCACAGCACTGGTAAAATAAAGTATAATTTCGTTTATGAAATATAGAATATGAATCTGGAATAGCTGCTGCAGTGCTTACAAATACAAATGATTGAAATCCATCATTACATATTATCTCACTTGGAACAGATTCCTTATTCCAAAAAACACCTTTTTTATAATTATCAATTACATAATCCAAAACAGCATATGGATAGTTTTCTGTAATATAGCCTATTATTTGATCAGCGACTTGAGTCACACCCCATACAGAATAATGGATTCTTTTTCGATGATCCCAGTTAGACTCAATAAATCTAATGGTATTAGTTACAAATTCCATATACCACTCTTCTCTCTGCTTTTTTTCAAAACAGGAGCTCAAATCACACATGTTTCGATATTTATTATATGCTTCATTTATACGTTGCTTAGCATTTTCAACTTGCAATGCTTTCAAATCTTCAAAATCATATGGTTCAGGATTCCAATCAATTACTCCATACTCTTCCTTTGTATATACTTTTAAAATATTATCAATCCCTGCAAATCGATAAGAAAACTCATCTTTTGCAAAAATAACCGGCAATCCCGCAGCACTACATGGAATTGCAGCATGCAAACGATCTGTAATAATCAAGCGAGCATTGTGAATGTAATCATAGTATTTTTCTTTAGCAAATTCATCATAAGCCGTATCAATTTCCTTTGTATAATATGTGTGGCTAACGTATTCGCAATTTTCTTGAATAGATAACGGAATTATTTTTTTTAAATCATCAGAACAGTCTATTACATATACTTTTGATCTATTCTTTAATTCTTCTTTTTTTACCACTTTGGGAAAGCTTAATGACATACAAGTATTTAAATAAGAAGGTATATTATATTTTCGCATAGTCTCTAAAGTATGGATGTCACGACATCCTATTGGAGAGAACCTCATTAAATAATCAATATCTTTGGGGGATAAATTACTTGTGATTATACATAACCCTAAAAAAACCGGAATAATCTTAGGAGAAAAATCAAAAATCTCAAAGGTAGCATTATAAGAAATAAAAGGGAAAGAAATTGGCAGCAAAACATAATCACCATTATAAGTAGATAATTCGTTTAACGGTAATCTGATAACTGTATCATATGGAATATCAAGCATCTTATACAAATTCTCAATAGCTAAAATTTGAATATCATCACCAATTGTCAATCTTTCATTTCTTTTATTATAAACAATATTACCATATTTCATATTTTATCCTCTTTCTATCTTCTTTCCAACACATATTGGCTTAAATATTCATCAAAACATCAACGAATCATGTTCTTCTTTGCTTAAAAATGGTGCCATATCTTCCAGTGATGGAGTAGAAAAGCTTCCATCGTCGTTCATTCTTGACATAACTTTCGGTGTTACAGGATCATCAAAGCGCTGCTTAATCTCCAAAAGCACATTCTCTTCAGAGGCAAATAATGCTTGTAATGTCTTATCAATATCTTCATTCTTTTCACATAACATATATTGGAATCCAAATGTCTTAGCAACATCTGAAAATTCCGGAAAACTGATGCCGGTATCCTTTGTACAACCAATATATATTCCATTAAAGAAATTCTTACTTGTTTGACGAATCGCACCATATCCGTCATTAGAAAAAATAATCACATGAATCGGAAGTCCGTAGTGTCTGATTGTTTGCAATTCCTGCAAATTCATCATAACACTTCCATCACCGGTCACACAAAAAACCCTTTTTCCGGAAGAAACCGCCGCACCAATTGCAGCAGGAAGATCATACCCCATGGAACCACAGGTATAATTGGTTACGACTCTCTGATCTTTTTTTCGAACTCCGATTTGAAGCTTTGCGGTATTTCCGGTATTATTCCCCAATGCTAAAATACTATCATCCGGTTCATACTGTTCAAATACTTTCCAAAAATAATAAGAAGACACTCTTTCTTCCATTGTAATATTGTCAGCACCTTCAAATACATCAAAGCGATTTCTTAAATGATTACAATATTGAACCCAATCATCCGCTACATTCACATGTTCCATTTCAGAGATTGCCTTATGCAAGAAATCGTGCAAATCTGCCTTAATATACATATCAAGATGAAGTCCCGGCTTCTTGCTCTCATTTTCATCCACATCAATCATAATAATCTTGGCATTCGGAGCAAATCCGCTTTGATTAAATCCGGTTTGTCTAAATCCAAGACTATTACCCAATACTACTATCAAATCTGCATTCTGCAAAATAAAATTACCGGTTCTCGGTCCGATATTTCCTGACAAACCAAAAAACAATGGATGCTCTCGATACATATTATCAGCGACCCATGCTCCTCCGATTACCGGAACACCTAGCTTCTCAATAAATGAAACAAACTCCTCCATTACATGTGCGCTTCGGATTCCGGATCCAGCCAAAATACACGGTCTCTCCGAATTGTTTAAAACCTCTTGAATCTTCTTAAAATTAATCACCGGTTCATCATACTGTTTTTCTTCATACGGATACAATTCATCCTCTTCTACCATTGCGCTTTGAATATCAAGCGGAATATCCAGCCACACAGGTCCACGCCGACCTTCTAATGATATCTGAATAGCTTTTTTTATCTCCCTTTTTATCATAAGGGGATCTGTAATCATAATTGCATACTTTGTCATGTGCTTTACACAAGGAACGATTTCGTACTCTTGTATTCCACGATACCTCAACGGTAGTCCGGATTTTGAAACGGATATCTCATAACGAACCTGTCCGGACAATACAATCATAGGCAGACTATCTTGCCAACATCCCATCACTCCGGTTAGTGTATTGGTCGCACCGGGACCGGATGTCACACATACAGCGGCAATGTTCCCACTTATACGAGCATAAGCTTCTGCAGCCATTGCACATGCTTGCTCATGATGATTAAAATACTTATTTATAGACTTATTCAGTGCAAGCGCATTATCCAAGTGCATAGCACCGCCACCTACCACAGCAAAGCAGTCCACGACACCTTGTTCAACCAATGTCTCTATAATAATATCTGCCACTCGTTTAACCATAACGCACTCCTTTATCATTTCTATTTTATATGTGAATCATAATTAAAATCGATAGATTGAAAAGATTTATAGATCATTCTCTTTTCTTTCCATGGAATCTCTTTCATCAAACTAACAATTCTCTCAGCTGTATGTCCATCTCCATATGGATTTTCATATTCCGAAAGATCATCTCTAAATTCTTCTGATAATCCATATTCAATCGATTGAATGATTTCTTCCATTCGACATTCACAATGAATAATATTGCGTGGTGCAAATCTTCCTTTTTGGCGATTACCAATGTCTATTGTGGGAATCAAAAACGATGCTGTTTCTATTATTCCGCTTGACGAATTACCCACAACTATTTTTGCATATTTCAAAGCACTCAAATACCGCCGTTGTCCCAAACTGGCAACATAGGTAATTCGATCCGGATATCTCATATAATAATTTCTGATTTCCTGATCAACTGCATTTCCACCAGGATCACTGTTTGGCATTGTAATAAGCAAATATAATTCTGTCTTTAGTAAAGCTTCTAATACAATACGTATCTGTTCAATAGACGATTCTACTCCTTCCAATGTCACTGGATGATATGTTACCAAGGCAACTGCTCGTCCAAAATCAATCTTCAGTTCTTTTTCTAATTCCTGTATTCCCATTAACGGCACCTTCAGAACATTATCAATTCCGAGCGCACCTACAGCATGTACATATTGAGGGTTCTCCCCCATTTGAATAATACGTTTTGCATTATCAGGAACAGAGGGAAAATGTACGGAAGCCATTTTAGTAATGGCATGTCGAATCTGTTCATCAATTGCTCCTTCAGTACATTCTCCACCATGTATGTGAACAATTGGGATTAATTGAAATAATGCCGGAACTGCAAATCCAAACAATTCATACCGATCCCCAAGTAGAATGACAGCATCATACTTTTCTTTTCGATATACTTCACCAAAACGAATAATTGCACATGCTACAACAGCTTCCGGTTCAATAGGAGTCTGCTCCATTATTGGAATTCTATAAGCAATTGGTATTCCGTCCTCTTCAATTGCCTTTACTGTATAACCGTAATCCTCACGAAGGTGTGTTCCTGTGACAAGTAGTTGACATTCATAAAAAGAATCCTTCAACAATTCCGTGATTAGCGGATGTAATAAACCATATTCAGCTCTTGTAGATGTAACAACTGCGACCTTCATATCATTTATTGAAATACATATTGGTATCAACTATACGGTAAGCTTCAACCAATAAATCATTTTCACCTCTTTGATTTGTAATACTAATCTAACTATTGTAAAATGATATTTTTATCATACTTCATCATTTCACTTTCAATTTGAATTTTTATTCCTTCTCTAATATTCATGAATTGATAATCAGGCAATTCTTCTAATAATCGATGATTATCACCTGTATATTCTTTGTTCATGCCTTCCTGTAGAAAGATTATTTCAGAATCAGACTTCATTTCTTCCTTCACAATTGCAGCAATCTCACTTAATTTCATCCTTGTTCCAGTACACACATTATATACACGATATAAAGGCGTATTATTGATAAAATAGCATAGTATCTTACCAAGGTCGCTTACATGCATATAATCAAAGTAGCAATCTTGTCTGATTGTTATTATTTCTTGTTTCAAACAACAATGTATAATATGTGTAATGAATTTCGAATCATGATCAGTTGGACCATAGCACGCAAAGATACGCAAATTACAATGTTTCTCACTTTTTTCTATCATCTGATTCATAATATACTTTGCAAGTCCGTATGAATCATATGGTATCGTTCGTTTGTCCTCTTCTCTAACCAAATGAATATCTTTGCTTTTATCATATTCCGCACCAGATCCCAAAGAATACATAAATTCATATAAATCTTGTGCATTATACAAATTCATAAAGATTCTCATGCTATCTTCAAACATTGTCTCCATATGATCCAGTTTATTTTTGACAGGATTGGGGTTAGCAGCATGAATAATCACTTGTATCTTATTCTTCCGAATATAATTACGAACTTCCTGTTCATCCATTAAATTCAGCTCGGTTCTGGTTGGTATATACAAAAGACATTCCTGCTTGAGAAAGTCGATTACATTTCTTCCTATAAATCCTGAACCTCCCGTTAATAATACTCTCTTCATTCCACTCTATTCTCCAATAGGCTCCAATCTAACAATTCATCTTTCATAACTTTTTTTACCAACTTTTTTCCTATTATTTCTTTAATATATTTGGGAGCGATTCCTGATCCCGGTCGCTTTACAGATATATCCTTTTCTTCTATTATGTGTCCCGCCATCATATCGTGTCCTGCAACCAGACTTTTTCTCGCTGCAATTCTAGTTTCTAATTCCTGACTAACCGGAAGCTTCACACCATCGCCCATTGCCGCTTCTATATTTCGAATTGCCTCCACCATGTCTCTTAATTCCCAAATATTCAAAGAAGCCTTATGATCAGGTCCTTCCAAGCTTTTATCTAAGGTAAAATGTTTTTCGATTACTCTTGCTCCCATTGAAACTGCCATAATAGGAATAATAATCCCTTCTGTATGATCCGAATATCCTACCGGATACGAAAAGGATTCTTTTAAAGTTAGCATAGCCCTCATATTAACATCCTCAAACGGAGTAGGATAATTTGAAGTACAATGAAGCAATATAATATTATGATTATTTTCTTCTTCAATCCAATTAACAGCCTCTTTCACTTCATCCATCACACACATGCCCGTTGAAAGTATTATTGGTTTTTCTTTCCTTGCGATATACTTTAGAAGAGGCATATTAGTTATATCACCTGATGATAATTTATATTTAGCTACGCCAATTTGTTCCAACAGATCTACAGACTGCACATCAAAAGGAGTTGATAAAAAGTCAATACCCAAATCGTCACAATGAAGCTTAAGCTCTATAAAGTCTTTAGCTTTCAATTCCAATTTTTTCAACATAGAGTATTGACTGTCATTATTTCCTGTATTTTTCTTCTGATAATTTGCTTTTTCAGCCTTTTGTGTCACAAGAGATTCCGCAGAAAAGGTCTGAAACTTGACACAATCACAGCCACATTTTTTTGCCTCTTCAACTAAACGATGTGCCAATCCAATATCGCCATTATGATTAACACCGGCTTCCGCAATAATATAAGTCCTCATCATATATCACCCTCTATACCGAGTGCCTTACGCATTCTGGCAATTTCATCAAACTGCCCCATATCCAGCCATGCCTTTTCGGTAATCGGAAATACACCAACTCTTTTTCCTTCATGCATTTTCTCTTCTGCTATATCTGTAATATGGCAGAATCGATTCTTCTGCAATTCATCAATCACTTCCGGCTCAATAATATATACTCCTGTATTTGTCAAAAAAGACATTCCCGGTTTTTCTTTGAATTCCACAACCTTACCGCTATTATCTGTTTCCAAAACCCCATATGGAATCTCAATGTTCTTTACAGCACCAATAAACGTAATTACATTTTTATCATCATAGTGTTTTTTCAAAATGCACTCAAAATCTGCATTTACAAGGATGTCACAGTTTGTCAATATAAAGGTGTCATCAATCATTCCCTTTAATAAAGACAATCCGCCGCCTGTTCCAAGAAATGCGTCTTCTTTAATATAATGAATGGTATAATCCTTATCCAATTCATCAAAATAGGCTTTAATCATATCTGCTTTATGATTTAATATAAAGTAGAATTCCTTACATCCCCATGCCCTAAAATTACGAACAATTCGTTCCATAATTGTATCATCACCAATTGGAATCAATGCTTTTGGAAGTACCTTGGTTAATGGATACAGTCTTGTTCCAAGACCTCCTGCCATAATCACAACAGGCATCTCTTCCATGCACTTAGAATTGGACGCCGTAGCAAACACATCATAGGTATTATGAAGAACATCAACCAGTTGTTTCTTCTGATTGACAATCGGATATACAACTCTTCTCTGACTTTGGCTATATATCTTCGCTTCCTTTGCAGATTTAAAGGTGATTGGAGCGGAATTCATAGCATTTTCAAGCGAATCATGAATTTCTCCTCCGCCAAGAATAAACTGACGCAAATCACCTCTTGTAAATATCCCCAGTAATACATTGTTATCATCCACAATAAAAACACTATTTACTTTTTTTTCATCAAAGATATCAATTGCTTCTTTGACGGTATTATCTTTTCGAAGCAGGCAGTCTTCCAGCATTCTCTTTTTCTCCAATCGATTAAATTTAAGAGATGATAATCAATCTACTACAATCCTTTCAATGCGTCACATACCGTTTTTATCTCTTCATGTGTCAAATTCGTACTGCACGGCAAATTAATAATTCTCTCACTGTAATATTTTGCTTTATCAATCTCATATGCTTTATAATTAAGATATGGCTTCTGTTCATGGATCAATCCCCAGATCGGACGAGTCTGAATCCCCTGCTCCTGAAGCTGATCAATATAGGTTCGTATGTTCTGTCTGCATATATCCCGATTCAACACAAAGGAATAAAACCACTTATTAGACCGGGTATGCTCTCTAAAAGATAATAAATATCCTTTTTCACATCCATCCAGCAATTCATGATAATACTCATAATTACGATTTTTTCTGCCTATGAATTCTTCCAATTCCTCCATCTGTGCCACGCCAATTGCAGCTTGAACATTTGTCATTCGATAATTAAATCCAACTTCATCATGTATATAAAAATGAGGATCATCCTTACATTGCGTTGACATATATTTGAGATGCTTCAATGCCCGGGTGTTCTGACTTACAATCATTCCCCCACCGCCAGTAGTAATAATCTTATTTCCATTAAAAGAAAAGGCACCAAAATCGCCTATGGTTCCCGCCATTTTTCCTTCATAACGTCCATATTCACACTTAGTGCCTAATGCCTCTGTTGCATCTTCAATAACACGAAGATGATATGTTGCAGCAATGCTCATAATTGATTCCATATCCGCCATGTTGCCAAAAACATGAACAACAATAACCGCTTTCACAGCCTGATTGGTTGCACAATAAAAGAGAATCCCGTCTTCCATCCGGCACTCTTCCTCACAAAATCTTCGAAGTTTATCTACATCCATGCATAAACTGTCATCGCAGTCTATAAAAATCGGGGTTGCCATCTGATACCTAACCGGATTCACAGCAGCTATAAATGTAAGCGTTGGAACTAATACAATATCATCCATTCCAACACCGCATTCAACAAGTGCCATATGAAGTGCTGCTGTCCCACTTTGGCACGCTACAGCCCCAACACTCCCGGAATAAGACGATATGACCGACTCTAACTTATCGACATATGCGCCACCTGTTGATACCCAGCCCTGACCAACTGCATCTTGCACATATTTTTGTTCATTTCCTTCAAAATTAGGAACAGATAAAGGTATCATATGATATATCTCCGCAAATTAAATGTTATACAAATCAACTTTATATTTATCCAAATTATTCTTAAGGAACTCTATTGTTTCTGCCAATCCTTCTTCAAAAGAATATCTCGGCTGCCATTCAGTCAGATTCTTGATTTTCTGATTAGAGCCTAACAATCGTTCAACCTCACTCTTATCCGGACGAAGCCTTTCCTCGTCGCAAATCACCTTGGCATTCGGATTAATCTGCCGGATCAGTTCTTCGGCAAGATCACCGATGGAGATTTCTTTTTGCGTAGCAATATTGATTTCCTCTCCAATTGTCTTATCTGACTTATATATTTCCAGAAATCCTCGGGCAGTATCTTTAACATAATTAAAATCTCTTGTTGGCGATAAAGATCCTAATTTAATCTCTTCTTTCCCGGACAACAGCTGAGTAATAATAGTAGGAATAACTGCACGTGCGGACTGACGTGGTCCAAATGTATTAAATGGACGGACAATCGTTACCGGTAAATCAAACGCGCGAAAAAAAGATTCCGCCAGCCGATCAGCACCGATTTTAGTAGCGGAATAAGGCGACTGTCCTTGAAATGGATGATGTTCATCGATTGGGACATACTTTGCCGTTCCATAGACTTCAGAGGTTGAAGTAACAAGGACACGCTTCCCGCCCTGATTTCTTGCCGCCTGCAGTACATTTAATGTACCTTTGATATTAGTATCTACATAAGAATCCGGAGCATAATAACTATAAGGGATAGCAATCAACGCAGCCAAATGCATAACAGCATCCACATCCTTCATGGCAGTTGCTACCGCATTCGGATCGCGAACATCTCCGCTGAAGATTTCAATATTATCCAATTTCTCTTTAGAGAATGTATCTAACCATCCCCATGTATTAAAAGAATTATATAATGTAAAGGCTTTTACATCATAGCCTTCCTGCATCAAAGTTTCCACCAGATGACTGCCAATAAAACCATCTGCTCCGGTAACCAGTATTTTCTTGTTCATATTTGTTCCTCACTTTATGTTATAGAATTATATTCTATAAATAAGCTTAACAATTTGTGTAAATTGTTAAGAGCTAATCACTGATTGAAATCTTAACATATACAATCCTATAATTCAAGCATAAATTACAAATTCTATTATTTTCCATGTTTTTTACCTTTTTTTCGATACGTTCAAAATGTTACA
>JAFUAW010000144.1 GCA_017460485.1 Lachnospiraceae bacterium
CATCGCAGAAGGCTATTCTTCTATATCCATGATGGACTTAAGTCTGGAGACCGTAGAAGAAGTCATTCACGAAATGACGCATTATCTGCCGAATGTTACCACCGGCTATGTCACGACCGCAACCAGAGATACAACGATGAACGGAATCGAGATCCACAAGGATGATTATATCGGATTGACTCCGGATGCCATCCTGTCGGACTCCAATGATAAGGTAGAGGCTGCCCTGTCCATGATCGAGCAATTGCCGGATATTAACGACAAGCAGGTTATCACCATCTTCTGTGGCTGCGATACGACGCTTGGCGAGAAATCTACGCTTCGAAGAATCCTGTTAGAACGGCATCCGTTAATGGAGGTCGGTCTGATCGATGGCGGACAGGATGTGTACAGCTTTATTTTTGCGATAGAATAATTACAGACATTATAAGAGCAAGTTACGATGTGTGGATATTGTACATGGCTTCCATGGACACGCTTGTGCTCCGTTTCGAACGCAGCGGTACATAAGGTGCTAAAAAACAGCACCTAAGTACCGACGTTCTCAAAGGTTCCATGTTAGCCATGTACAATATCCACACATCTGTAGGATGAATCATGTTTGATGTGTGCCGTATAGTTAAAAAGGGAGATTGATGTTGATGAGGAAGATTATTATTGATTTGTTGGGTGGAGATAATGGATTAGAGCCTCTGTTGCAGGGGGCTGTTGATTCTTTGATGATGAATCCGGAGATCGGGGTAGTGCTTGCCGGTCCGGAGCAGGAGATTCTGCAAGGGGTTCGGAATTATGTATCAGATTCTGCCTTCGATTCTTCTTCATTTTCTATGGATGATATCATGTCCCGGATTGAGATCTTGGATACCGATGACTACATTCGTAATGATGAGCCTGCCACCAGTATCTTTACCGGCAGGGAGAATTCTACGCTGGGACTTAGTCTGGCGCGCCTAAAAGGTGATGCTGATTGTATCGGTTATTTAAGTGCCGGCAATACCGGTGCTATTCTGGTAGGCTCCACTTTCCGGTTAGGTCTTACCAAGGGGCTGAAGACGCCTGCTCTTTCCTCTTCTTTACTTGCTAATAATGGGAAGCACTTCTGTCTGGTAGACTGCGGTGCGAATGTGAATTGTACCGCTAAGGATCTTGCTGCCTTTGCGCTTCTTGGCAACGCATTTGCCAAAGCCATGTATCATATTGAGGAACCACGGATCGCGCTTCTCTCCGTCGGACGTGAGGAGGGAAAAGGCAATCCACTGATTCTGGAAGCCTATCAGCTGATCAAGGAGCTTCCGGTTCATTTCATTGGTAATGCAGAGGGCTATGATCCAATCAACGGCTACGCAGATGTGATCGTGGCAGATGGATACGCCGGTAATCTTCTTCTTAAGAATATCGAAGCGGTCGGTAAGACTGCCATGAAGGTAATCGAGAATAAAAAAATAACTGCCTCTCCATCCGAGAAGCAGTTATATGATGAACTTCTTGCTGAATTATATCTGATGTTCGACATGAACACCCAGGGCGGTGCCACTTTCTTAGGCACTAAAAAACCGATCATCAAGATGCATGGTTGTGCTGTTCGAGAGACAGTTGCTGCTTGTGCGGATCAGCTTCTGACTCTTCATGCTGCCGGGTTCGATCGCTATATAGCCGATGCATATTATACCGGATCGGAGCCATGATCAGAACTACAAGATTGAATACCAGCATGAACGGTGCCATTGGAAGAACAGAAAGCAATATTCCCGTTCCGACTGTGTATACGATCGCGCGCGCGATGGAATGCGTAATATTATCAAGCCCTTTCCATCCATTTCTGATAAATCGATCCCGAATATTCTCATAATCGATCATAATGTGTGCCGCCAAGGCAATGATTCCCGATATTGGAACGGTGATCATCCACCATTTCCTGCCGAAAATAATGCCGGCGATCATGATCAGGATCTCATAGATCACGGATGCAGCCACCTTGCCCTTGGCACTTGCAAATAACTGCTTATAGATCCGGAAGGTATCTTTGGCCGGATCAAAATGCGAAGACTGATTATCGTTCAGATAGACAGATCGGATCGGTACAGTAGTTATGGTAATGCCCTGTCGATCCGCATGATAGATTACGTTGATCTCATAATCATAACGGCTTCCAGCCACACGGATCAGCCATGGAATATATTCTACGGAATATCCCCGAAGCCCTGATTGATTGTCAGACAGGTAATGTCCGGTAAGCAGAGTATAGACCCATCTGGACAATCCGTTACCGAGTCTTGAGAAGAACGGAATCTTTCCTTTAAAATCCCGAACCGTAAGGACCATAGATGCACCCTGCCCTAATGCATTCCGTACCTTCAGGATATCATGCAGCCGATGCTGTCCGTCTGCATCTACCGTAATAAAATGTGTTGCATCCGGGAATAATTCCATCAGGTTCCTCATACCGTTCTTTAATGCAGCACCTTTCCCGAGATTACGCGGATTGTGAATAACCTTAGCTTTTTCACCTGCACTGGCAAAGACCAAATCATACTCCGGTCCGCTGCCGTCATCCACAACTAATATGGAAAATCCTTCCATATACAGAGCATCTATTAAGTTCAGCAATTCCATATCCGGCTTGTAAGCCGGAATTAATATAACTGTCATGCAGCTCTCCCATTCCTTCGTAAATCATCACATAATACACCTAAATCATTCATTTGTGAGCATTTTTTTATCTGTCTTTTATTAGGTAACTTTATCCTAGTATAACAAATCTCTACAGAAATTTCGACAACTTATTGCAATTGATCGTTAAAAAATGTATCAATGGTCTCCATCAGCACATCATTCGCCGTTCCATCCGAATCAAACAGCAGGTCGGTATGACCATTCTGTCCCGGAACATCGCATACATAATACTCCACATGATCAGAAGTAATCTCATCTTTATGAGAATAGATTGACCCTGCATCCATCGGTGCCGTATCATCTTCATTTCCCTGCACCACCAATGTCGGTACTTCCGAATTCGAGATACAATCATCTGCCTGAAGTGATACCGTATCCTCATCAAACAATGATACCTGATATAACCAGAGCAAAGGATAATTCCCATATGCCAACGGTCCTACATAATTCTCCGCCGATCCGATCACTGCCTCCATGGCACTGTTAATTCCGCTGACCGATACCACTGCTGTGATCTCATGTTCCGAATCCAGCATTCCGCATGCCGCATATCCACCCCGACTGTGTCCAAGTAAAAAGATATTCTCGTAATTGTAGGTTGCCTCAATATATGAGAGTGCGGCGTCTAAGTCAAATAATTCCTGTGAAAAACCTATATACGATTTCCCACCGCTCTCGCCGCTTCCGGTAGCATCAAAGATAAAAACATCATATTCATAGTCTAACAGGCTCTGCACCTGCCACAGATAATCATCACTTTCCGCATGAAAGCCCGGAACAATTACTACCAATGGAGTACCGCTTATCATCGGGTAACTTAAATCATCATTTGATCCATCCGTTATGGAAATAGTTCCTTTATCCTGCTTATTGTTTGGAATGACTGCGGCCGAGTACAGATATCCCTTTAATTCATTGTCTCCGGAATAAAAAGTCACGCTTTCCCGCAAATCTACAAGCTGTCGCAGAGCATCCGGAACTTCCGTCTCAACATCATACCGTTTAAAAATTCCATCATAAATAATCTTTGTCATTGCAAAACTTCCGATTATGAATAATAATAGTATTGTGATAATAATTCCCCACCTTTTCCACCGGGATTTTTTATCAGCAGAGCTTGATACAGCTTCTTCATTCATTTTCTTCTGAATAATCATGCGGTTATTCATTTGATCAGAAGCTTTTCGATCTGCAGATATCATTATTATCACCACCTTATCCATTTATTAGTCACAAATAACAAAGAGGACAGTACATTTATCTTTTCGAAACATAACGGCTTTCGATAAGAAGAAGCGGCTATCCCACCACATCGAACGGAGTATACATATATGAACTATCAACCAACCCACGAATTCCATTTAATTTCCGATCAGGAATATCTGACCAGAATTCCGGAAATCGAACAGACCCTGTCCGATTACGCTATACAAGGTACAATAACATCTTTTGACGGCTGCCGACTCGCATACGAGATGTATCTTGTTGCAGACAGCACTGCCACCATCATTATAGTACACGGTTTGTCAGAGTTCTACAAAAAATATTATGAAATCGCATGGTATTTTCTGAATATGGGATATAATGTTGTGATGTTCGACTTAAGAGGTCATGGCTCTTCCGACCGCAAAGTTAAGAAGATATCCTTAGTTCATGTGGATCATTTTGACGATTATGTGGAAGATCTGCAATGCATCTATCAGCAGGTTGCACTATCATTATGTCCGAAGGTACCGGTTTATCTGTACTCACACTCTATGGGTGGTGCAGTTGCCGCGCTGTTCCTTGCCAAATACCCATCTGAGATTACACGTGCTATCTTAAGCTCTCCAATGATCTGTCCAGTTACTGCCAAGGTTCCTGTATGGCTTGCCAGACTCCACACGCATCATCTATTAAAGACGCAGGGAGAAATGGAGATCTTTCCGTTTGGCAAAGACTTCGATCCTAACGTACAGGTTACAGCATCCAATGACTTAAGTTATGCAAGATTCAAACACAATCTGGATTACAGAATCAATAATGAGATCTATCAGACTTCCATCTCCACGAATCAATGGATGTGGGAGGCTTTAAATATCAAACACCGGCTGCTTTCTCCGGAAATAACCAAGAAGATCACAGCCGATGTTCTGCTCCTATGTGCCGGTCAGGATCATACCGTCCAGATCAAACCTCAATATACATTTGCTAAGAAATTAAACAGTTGCAAACTGGTATTGTTTCCGGAATCCAAGCATACGATCTATACCGGAACAGATGATATTCTGGAAGATTACTATACCGAAATATTCCGGTTCCTGTCATCAAACGATATCTCCTAACGGCTCTTTTTCTGCTGTGACCGTTTTCTGTTCGGCTTACTCCACATAGAAAACACTACCGCATACGCGAACAATGCAAGTCCCATGATACTCAACCAGAATATCGGTACACGATAATCCCCGGTCTTCGGGGATGCCGATTTTGGCGGCTTTGGTTTTGGGGATTCTGGAATCCTTTTATTCACAATTTCTAAACTAATCGTATGACCATCACTTTCTGATGCATTCTCTTCGCTTACTTTCAACATGTCCTGTTTCACCATGAACTCATATTCCTTATCACCATCAAATTCAAATCCACTTACACCATTAGTTTCCTTAAAATAATATTCTCCGTAAGGAAGCCAATCTATAATGATCTCACCATTCTGATCTGTAATATAACTTCCAATCTGTCGATCACCATCATTTTCTCTGCGAAACAGAGCGAATTCCACACCCGGAATGGATTCTTTCTGATCATCCACTTTATGAAGAAGCAGTTTTCTTCCGACATAACGATTTATGATCGGCTGATCCGGTGTCAGATCAATTATACAATCTTCTTTTGAATCCATGTCGTAATGTATCTGGAACTCATATTCTGTGTCATCTAATATATATTCTTCACCAGATGTCTGAAGCTCTTTGCAATAATATGATCCGGCAGGAAAAAAATCATTAATCTCAGCATATCCATTCTCGTCTGTAACCATAATTCCTAACAAAGAATCCTTTGGAATAACCGTATTCGATGACAGAATAAGTTCTTCCAAGTTATAGACACCATAATAGACATTAGCGGCGTCCACAGATTCCATCTTATATCCAGATTCTTCGTCATACACAATCTGTTCCTTCTGTTTATGCAGCATAATCCTTACTTGTTTTGTTTGATTATGGAATTCCATCTGTTCCGTTTCAGAATAGTATTCCTCATCATTATATGATGTAAACAGGATCGGATACGATTCCGGATCAAGCTTATATTCCGGGGGAGCATCCGTTTCCTTAAGATAATAGGATCGTCCGTCTCCATAGATCAGATCATCTGAGTATCCATTACCTTCCTCATCTGTTTGAAAAGTTGTTACCTTCTGATCCGTACCAGAGTCATAGACCGTAAAAGTAATTCCCTCATATGCCTTAGAACTTGACCTCAGGCTCATTATAATAAGCTGCTTTCCACCCGGAAGTATCACTGACTGTTTCTTAACAGAATCCGTAACATCTGCGGTTTTCTTCAAGCGAACCCGACCCCGCTGAAGAAAATGAACAGTCTGTCCTTCGTCTTCGATATCCTTATGATCCGCAACTTTTTTCCTACTGAATGAATCTATTACTTCTTCATAACATACGATTGCATCCACACTTCCATCTTCATGCAGTAATCCAGCTTCATTGACATCAAGACTGAATTCTACAGATACAACTTCATCCTCTTGATTCACGGTAAATGACACTTCCGAAGTTACCGGAATATCATTGATCACGATTGGCTTACCGGTTGCTTTATTGATCAAGGTTCCCTGTAGAATATACTCTCTTCCCGGAAGCAGATTGTGATACTGCACCTGATCAGTCAATGTTATCTTAGTATTATCTGTCAATAATAATTCCTGCCTTCCATCTGAATCTGTCAGCTTGGTATGAATCGATGGAAAATGAACTGTCTGGGATTCATCCGACAAGTCCGCATGTGATGCCACCCGATGTCCCCTATAATATATGTCCTCAAACACAACGACGGTCTTTCCTTTAAGAAGTGACCCATCAAAAGTATAGATCAGATCTATCGATCCCTCGGCTTCTTCAGCCATAAATGTAACCTCCGAAGTGATAGCAGCTCCCTGATCATCTCTGAGTGGCACTCCTGTCTGTTGATCCATGAGAACCCCCTGTATCTTATAAAAATGCCCTGGGATCAGGTTCTCGTATATGCAGGTATCAATGATCGTAACCGATGAATCTGCCGCGCTGATCTTCGAACCGGTGTCAGCATCATTTGCGCTCGTATGAATGGACGGCAGGAATACCGTCTCGTCATCATCTGTAATATCTTTATAGGCGGCTATCATACGATTATTCCAATACAAAGTCTCATACACGGTAATTCCGGTACTGATTCTCTCCCCACTTTCGTTTACAAGCTGATATCCGTCAAACTCCGGAAATTCAACTGTTACACTTCCATCTTCACTTTCCGGTATAAAATAACGCACGGCTGTTATCGGCTGTTCTTCTGCATCCAATATTGGTTTAATTTCATCGGTTTCCTTATCCCTATAAACCAATTCAGCATACAGTTTATATTCATAACCCGGCGTTAAAGATTCGTAATCAACAATATCTTTTATCCTCATCGCCGTCTTGATCTCGGCAATATTCGATCCTGTCATTTCTTCTTCCGCATGTGTATGGATTGAGAGAAAATTACCACTCTGATCCCTGCTTTCTGGATCTGCGTGCATGATCTTCTTATTCTGAACCTCGTAAACATCCTCTGTCACTATTTCTCCATCTTGAAAAATCAATGGCTTCTCATATTCTCCTTCGAACAAATATTCATATATAACAAATCGTTTGCCACTTAAGTTACTGCTTGGAAATTCATACTCCACATCTATGGATCCGTTGACATATGGTACAGAAGAATACCTGCTTTTTCCTGTCCGGATCGTACTGCTTCCCTGAATCAAATCTCCCGATGAAGATACAAGAGGTCCTACAGCTTCTCCATCTTTGTTAAGCTCCATAAGTAATCCTTTTACGGTAAATACAGAATTTTCCGGAAGATTTCGATAATCAATAGTATCAATAACGCTACTGTCGCAATCATACATAACTGCTGATACATGTCCTTGAGAAGCCTGATCCCACTCTCTTGTCTGCAGCTCCGGGACATCAATATTCGCAATATTACCCATCCATACATTATCCCTATCCTTTTGTATCATAAGAATTCTGGATGATAGCTGCTTGCCCTGATTACATGGTCCGGATAATTCTTCAACCAGATATCCTCTTGCATCATATCGGAGTGCCCCTTTATCATCACGGATCAAATCCGGATTCCACAATGAAGAATCTTCTGTTCCGTAGAACCATAGTCCGCATTCTCCAGCTTCATCAATTTCCTTCATCAACTGCTTAGGATTATTTGGACCGAGATAATGATTATTCACATCATAATACTTATCATATGCATTTGTATTACATGAATGTGCTGTTGCCGATGATTCATACAAACCGCCGTTTTTAGTGCATATAATATGACTTTCTCCCCAAGGAGATGTAACACGAAAGAAAACGTAATCCATTTCATTTCCGGATGCAAGTTCTGTCTTAACAAAGTGAAAATCTCCTCTTTGAACCTGTTCTTCTACGAAAATGGAAGAATTATCCTGCTTGACGGTATACACTATAGATGGTGTATTGTCCTTCTGTTCTTTTCCTGCATATATATGGGCATGATCATTATGACCATCCTTATCATCATCTGAATAACGAATCTGAAGAATATCATATGGATGAGACTGAATACCACCCTGATCCTTTATGAAGCCTTCCTCAACAAGCGGCCGATACCCCTCTGGTGCCTGGTTTTCCCTGATCACAATTGTTCCAAGCGGCAACACAATGTCTCCATCAGCATTTCGATAAAAATCTGAGTTTGTATATTCTTCAACCAAGTGTTTTTCGTCCAGCAAGGCTTCATATTTTTGAGTAACTGGATTATATATAGTCATGATATACCAGACTGCTTCTGCTTCTTCAGGCAGATCATCATTTGTCAGATAATAATTCTGATAATAACTGATAGAGAATACCGCACCTTCCAGTGTTGCACTTCCACTGCCTTGATCATTTGATTTCACACCCGCTTCAAAAGTAATACCTTCTACATCTTCCTTAATCACAGAAACGGACGGAGTAACTGATAGCGGAATCTCCTGACATTCAAGAGTAATTACTTTTCTGTTATCCGCAGACAGGACTACCGGATATACTGAAGGATCTATAAGATAGCCTTTGCTTTCCTTAATTTCCTTGACATAATAGGTCCCCGGCAGCATACAAAGTGTATTGGAATTCCCATTAACATCGGTAGTAAATACCGCATCCTCACTTCCCATTGGAACACCATTTTCATTCAAAATCAGAGACCTTGCACGAACAGTACATTCAGGATCCGTATAGATATAATATTCTGCTCCTTCCAATGAGTACAATGGATGATCTCTCGTAAGACCAGTTACGGAAGACTTCTTAGTAATACGAATCTTCGGAATCATAGGCTGTTCCATAGATATTATTGTTTCAACCACCTTATAATTGCTGTCGGTAATCTGACAATACTGGATTTCATTCGATACCATATATCCATTTCCTGATTCTATCTCTTCAATCTTATAATGACCAAAGGGGAGTGTATCCATAATCTCTTCGCCAACATTTTTCTGATTCCATATATTACGGGTAACAATACCTCTGCCATGCGAATCCGTGCAGAACTCTCCCACCGGCTGATACATTCCATCCGGTTTGTTCGAATAGGACACCAAGTACCTTGCGTTGGAAAGATCATATGCCAAATTATCAAATGTATACCCACTTCCTGCATCGATTTTCAGTAGTTTGAGTCGGCCTGTCTCAGGTTCTTCAACAGAAGTAAAAGTATATGTGTCCACATTAATTTGATTGAGATCAACTTTTTTTACTTCGGGATCTAATTGATATCCAGGACTTGCCTTAATCTCTTTGACATAATACGTTCTGCGCGGAAGATACAATTCATTTGTTGATCCATCCTTGTTGGTAATCAGGAGCGCGTTGATAGTTCCTGTAACCTTATCTTTTTCATATACTAAAGCAGTTGCTTTCTCTGTACATGCGGCATCCTTATAAACCTGATACTCTGCTCCGGCAAGAGAATATAATGAGTGATTCTTAACCACCTCCGGATTTGAACTCTGCTTTCTGAGAACAACCCGAACAGACGAGAGCATCTCAACAGAAGTCAGATCTGTAACATTTCCAGAGACAACCTCTGCTGTCAGGATTTCTGGATTAAGCAAATATCCTTTAGACGCCTTAATTTCCCGAACATAATACACTCCTGCAGGGAGTTCTGATGAGCATGCAGTTCCATCCGCTATAATTAATATCTCTTTTCGATTCAGATCCTGCGAGGCATCTTCTAACGTCTCATAAATAGCATATTCCGCTCCATCCAAACTATATATGTCCGGATTATCATTCTGTATTTGAATATTCTGTGATTGTTTAGTCACTTTAATCTTACCGTATGGCTTATAATTAGAAAAAATAACATTCTGATATTCTTCTCCTGTATAGATAAAATATACTTGAAAACCTTTTGGATGCCCGGCAAGTAACAGCATTGTATAAAATGCGGAAAATGCATTTTTAAATTCCTGATGTCCTGCGACTTCATATGCTCCTGTAGACTCTCCTGCATCCCATATCTCACCGGCATGCCAGCAATTTGACACTAGAGAATGTACCATAAAATACCGACTTCCTGCATTACTCAAATCAAATCTGTTCCGATCGATTTCCGGAACCTCCGCCAGATTCATTGCCTCCTCCCATTTAGTACAAAACACTTCAGATTGATACTCATTCTGATAAAGGATAGAGGCTGCAGCATATGTTGCAGTACCACTTTCCCCACCCTCATGTATATAGTAATTATAGGAGCCGGATGGTGGTGTATCCGCAGAAGGATCAATACAATATGCTTCAGTTGTATTTCCATCTACTGTTACAGAAAAATGCGATGTTCGATAACCAAAGGGACCATTGTACCATTCTCCCGACTCTTTGCCATTAGACAGTGACAGATCCCCCTCATCATTAATATTCTGATTCATAAATCGGAGCGTCTTCATCCACATTCTATCGGCGTTCAGAATTTTTGAATTCATAATCCCGGCGTTCAGATATGTGGAAGCTCCTGCGCCCCCGACTATTCCTTCTTGATTCTGCTTCGATTCAAATTCCGGCTCTATTTCCGGATGAGACCATATTTCATTCAGGTAATCAGCCACCTCTTGTTTGCTCATTCCAAACGTATCCATTACCTGTTTCTCTTCCAGATAATTCAGCCAGTCCAAAGGACCCTCATAGACCGCTGACTCTGTATGTTCTGCTATCTCAGCCTGTTCCATCGTATCTTCATATTCCACCATATCTGTCTGATCAATCGTATCAGCATTTCCCACCGGGTCCTGCAGCTCCTTTATCTCGGACTTTGCATAAGCCTTCCATGCCGCATAATTCCTACATAAGGGAAGTAGCATGACTATGCATAACAACCAAGCTATATACCGCTTCCATTTTCTTTTTTTCATATCCTGATTCTCCTTTCTTAATTAGCATCTTTTCAGTCAATTACCGGAATTTAACAAATGGGATGCTTTTATGATCCGGTATTGATCAGCTCCCATACGCAGAATCGAATTCTCCTGTAACCGTACAGGCTCACCGGAATTCAGACGAATATTATCAATATAGGTTCCATTCGTAGAACCCAAATCCTCCACATATAAGTCTTGTCCGCTTTCAAAAATCATGGCATGCTTTCTGCTGATGCCGGATTCCGGAAGCACATAATCACAATCCTGCTGCCTCCCGAATACCCCCGGCAGCCTGTATAATGAAATATCTGGAATTTCGGATATCATACTTTTTAATATCCACGAAGATTGTTGTATAGAAATCTGATGATTAAGAACCGCTCCGTAAGAAGCGTCTGTCAGAACACTCGTCTCTTTGTATATCGATCCATCCGTATTGGAATACTCAAGTTTGGTATATACAGGACCGGAAAGATCTGAATCCGTTTGATCCCTGTTTGAATTGCTGTTTATATTATTATTTATAACTGCATTGTTTAATTCTGTTTCTATTGATTTCTTTTTACTTAATTCTTTTTTTATGAATTCCTTTTTACTTGATTCCTTCTTAACAGAATCTGCACCAGTTCCTGTCCGTATCATACTGTATATGCATACCACAAGAATAACAGCTGAGATTACAACCATCTTTAAATCCCACTCCGATTGCCCGTATCGGAATAATCGGAATCCAAATATGATGATTGCCAGCACACTTAATCCGCCTACAATCCGATAGATCCAATGTAGTATTCCGGATAGAGAGTTTGCAGTAATTATCTGCTTTTGTATCCACGGTGGTTTTTTTTCTTGTTGATAACCGGGTACCAATGTCTGCGCGTCATATAATTCCGATACAATCTGTGCGTCAGCATTTTCTGTGACTCCGACAGATCCGGTATTATATAATTTCATTTCCCTTCGGTGGACAGATCCTCTATCCGGTACCGGTGGTGGAGTAAACGTGGAATCCTCCAGATAGTCCCGAAGCTCTTCCCTGCTTATGGATCCCTCTTGCACACGTCTGTATAATCCATATATGTACATAACGGTCTCCTCATCTTTATGATCTGCATATTTCAGACAAAAATCGATCAGATGTAATATACAATGGTCAAATTCCTCCATCTGTCCCGGCAGATATCCAAAGCAGAATTGTTCACGGCCGGGATGATAATAGATCATTTGGGGAGATAAGAGCAGAGCATCCGGAGATAACAGATATTCATCAATCTCATCACAGCAATCCCATACTGCGGTAAATAAGCGTTTGAGATAATCTGCATTTAATTCACGATCAGCTGTCATTTGCTGCAGATTCATCATTCCGGTAATATCATATTGAAATACCAGCTGGTTATTCTTGCCATACATATGAACCGGAAGCAAAGAATGTCCATGAAACTGCATCAGCATGTGAACCTCATAACCTTCTTCTTTGACTTCTTTCGGATACAAGATCATATACTGATGGAAGCCTTCATTCTGATATTGTATCTCCAATTAACTGCCACCTCCTTATTCGCTGTTCCACATCTTTGACACGTATCCGTTGTTCTACACTTTCATTGACAGAATATCCCAAAGCCAACTGCACACTGCTTTGTTCTGAATAGATCCGGACATCCCCTTCCATCCGTCCTTTTGAGGATACTGCTAACTTCGATCCTTCTTGCAGCTGTTCTTCCACACTGTCTACAACCAGACCGGAGTGAAGCCCAGACTGCTGAAGAATGCTGAGCAGCATTGTGATCATTAGTACGGTAACCAGCAGTACCAATGGCATCAATATAGTAACCTCCACTGTAGTACTTCCTTGATTATGATCATTCAACATCTTCTTTTACCTCCATACCGATCTCTTAATCTTGCTTTTCTTTACACTTTAGGAATCTCCGCAGGAAGAGCACGGTGGAAGTCCGTTTACATCCCGCAGCCGAATCCTGTGGATCGTTCGCTTTAATCCGGAACAATCCTCCGATGAATGATAACAATCTCCGTATTCGGATATATAATAGACATCTGCTTTATGCTTTCCACAATATTCACATGGCGGAAGCTTAGAATAATCTCTCTTCAGCGCAATACCGGAGACCGGATAAATGGTTACTTTCAAATGTCTGCAGCCTTTTGTCATATGATAGACAGAGCCATGCTCGGTAACATATACATAGATATCATCTTCATTGACTTCCTCTCCTTTCGGAAAATATCCGACATATGCTTTCTGATGTATCGGTATCCGGATATGGGTTGACATTGTCTTCAAAAAAGGAAGCTGTATCTGTATCCGGTAATGAAGATCAAACGTAATGAATCCTTCCTCATCCAACAGATTCAGGCTCAGTGCATAGATACCATGTCTGCCGCCCTTAATATACCGATCCACTCTTGTATTATTTTGAAGTTCTCTTTGGAGCCCGGCATTGACAAGTCCGATTCCCAATACATCTTCTGCCGTTCCACCGGGATCCTCCGACACATAATCCGAAATATATGCATATTCTGCCAATTCGTCAGCAACATTTCTTGCAGCCTGATAGATCTGATTATCCATAATATATATCTGTCCTATCATGTAAAATGCCAGAAAAGCGATGAACATAATCGGAATAACACATACGGCTTCTAATGTTGCGGATCCCCGATTCTTCGAGGAATATGCGGTTAATCCCGGATTATATTTTTTTTTGCACAGGGTGCTGTGAACTGCACACTTATTTTCTTTGGGACTACATATCATCCGCAAAGCTGTTCCAAACAGTCCGAATTCTTTATTCAATTGTCTGTTATTTGTTGTGGAAGTCTTGGCATTATTTTCTTTCTTCTCATGTTCTACCCGACAATATATAGAGTCATTCTTCATCCCGCGATCCTGAGCGATATTAATGTTATTTCTTATCACTGATGAGCAATGACCCAGAATGCATGATACATCATTTTTTTCCTGCATAAGATCCTGATCGCCTGAACATCCCGCTTTTGATATATAAAAATAAGTATGCATTTCACAACACCCCCTGAATGAATTCTGCGCGATCCATCCTAACGGATATAGCTTCCGTATCCCTCGATATACCAGGAACTTCCACCACCCTGTATCTGTGTCTGTATCCGGAATTCATCCATGCAATGTTCCATCTCAAAGGAGGGAATCGATTCCTGAATGTTCAATTCCATAATATCCAGCATTCTGTAATACTTAAGCTCGGAATCCGGCATTAACGCAAGCAGAACCGCCAGATATTCCGAATAATTCAATCCGTGGGAGCGGCTTGATTCATCCGTATCGCTTCTCATATCCTCATCTGCGGATCTATGAACCTCCTGCTCCGCAAGATTCCCGATATTAGTGATCGACAACTGCCATGTCTTGTCCGTCTTAATGAACGGTACACGTTCTCCTTGAAACAAAGTCTTTACATCCATAATGCTTTCCGCATATCCCCAGCATGCCAAAAATACATAAGTCAACGGCTTGATAAGAATCTCCAGATCTGTTGGCACACAGATAATTGTCGCAACCGTTTCTGCCTGCATCTTCATTTCTTTGTCGGTAAATGCATAGACCAGATTGGGGATCAACCGAATACATAACAACCGGTTAGCAACCGACTTCACGTTCTCGGCATCCGAAGACTTTCCGACCAGAATATATTCCAATTCATAATCGAAGGCATGATACTCCGAATCCTCTTGATATAAGGGATTCTGCACACCGGAAAAAGAATCAAATGCATATGCGATACCGTATAATTCCTGAGCGGATATCTGCTTTCTCCGGAACTGCTGCAGTTCCTTATCATCCTGAATAAGTCCGGAAAGATCTTTAAGACCATCCATTCCTGTAAAGTCCGGGATGATCCTGTTCCATCCGCTTCCCGTTCTTCCCGATGAAGGAACTCTGCCAAGATCCATCGGATCCCCAGAGATGCCGGATACCCGGTCCGGCATCACAAAGTACAGAATTCCCAAAGACCGGACAGGGGCAATACTTTTACGCGGATCCTCCAGGACATGATATTCCTGATTATAGTGAATCAGATCCTCCAAGGTAATTGTTCCGGCATCCGGATCCCGATCCTGATAGATTCCTGTCATTCCAAGTGCCAGTATCTCCTGATCCGTGACCTGACGGGTCAGATCAACCTCTGAAGTTCCTTCTGCCTCCTTCTGCTTTTTCCACATCTCACTCAACATATCTGCGTTCGACGCGATTGATCCTTCTTCCACACTATCCGCACCGGCATTACCGAATTCGCCAAATAACAGCGTGGCAGCATCAACCGGCATCTTTTCCTTCATATAATCATCAATCTGGAATTGAAAGTCTTCGCAATCATCATCTGTAAGCAATCTCCTATCCGATACAGAACACTCAGCAACATCATATGTATACAGCGATTGCCCGCCATTCAGATTGGAGTACAGATAATCCCGTATGCGTTCCTCCATGTATCCTTCCCCACGTCCATAATAAGTCTCGTCCACGGCAAAGATATGATATCTCCGAAATAGTTCCGGCTGATAATCACCTTTCAGGTTCTTAACAGCACCCAGAACTGTCTGATATGCCCGGCTTTTTGCTTCATGCATCCGAACACCCTGCAGTACCGCAAGCACCAGTATCAGACTGACTGCAATAATCCCACAGCCATAGACAGTGATCTGTCCCCGATTATAAGCATGTTTCACATCATTACCTCCTTGTATGAATTATAGAATCATAATGGTTCTTTCCTCTCAGACCGGACAGAGAAACTATCTCTGTCCGATCTGTGAACATCTTATTTATAGACTGTCTTCGCATTCTTATTGATGGATTTCCATATGTTATTAACCAGATCCGTAATCTGTTTCCGGAAAATAATAACCATAGCGATCAGAACCACCATGATCAGAAGTACCTCAACAACTCCCATTCCATCTTCCGAATGCTCACCGATCCAAAAATCTCTTATCTCCTCCATACAACTCTCTCCTTTCTTTTATTACTTAATAATATTCAGAAACCGTATGTAAAGCTCGCAAATGCCGGATACATAACTAATATCATGGATACGATCATCAACAGGATCATCGGAAGCAGAAGCTTGGTTCCGGCTTCCTCTCCGGACTTTTTTGCCAGTTCCTTCCGCTGTTCGAATGCTTCATGTTCTTCTTGTTCCAACTGCTCCACCATCCCATGACCGCCTTTCTTGATCTGTTGGGAAAGCAGTGCCATAGCCTTGATGTACGATAAGACACCCGTTCGTCTCGCAAAGTGGATCAATGCCTGTTCCTGCGCAACTCCCGTCTGGATTTCATGTTTGAAAAGAAGAAGCTCCTGATAGAGCGGATGATCCGTCTTTTTGTGTTTTTCATATTGGGTAATGATTCGAATAACAGAACCTTGCGCCGTATTACCGGATGAAAGATATAATAGAATCTGATTGATAAAAATAGGATATTCCGATTGCAGCATTCGTTTGCGCTGCTCTCTCTGTTCTTTTAGCCGGCTCTTATGATGCGCGATCCGGAAAATGATCAGAACCATACCGATCATCACTATCATCATCAGATCCGTATGATCTTGCGCGGCTTCATAATAATGAAATTCCTCCTGGTCTGCCGGCAGATCGATCTCCTTATCATAATTATAAGATTGAAGCACCTGTTCCAGATACTTTGCCGCCTTTGTCTGTTCTGCTGTCTCGGAGCTATATTCCGGTGGTGCTATATGAACCGAATACACTTTCGTCCGAACCTCTTCGTTATATGTTAACTCTGCTGTCAGATTCACAACTACCGGAGAGTCCAATTCTTCATTATGGATCCTGCCGTCATCTGACAGATACTCATAATCATCACTTACCCAATTCACAGTCAGTCCGCTACCTGGGATCTCGGTCTCTAACTGAAGATCTTCTGTTACATAGGACAGATCATTATGAACGGACATCATTTCTTCAAGATAGGCAAATCCCTGATCAAATACACGTTCCAGTTCTTCCTCCCGGTATTGCACCGGTAACACCTCTAATTCAATCGGCTGCCTTTGATGTTCGGAATCCTCATAATACAATGTCAAAGACACCGCATCTTCGCCATAATCCGAACGAACAATATGAATGGTTGTATGATCCGATAACAATTCCCGGATCCCGATCGCGCCTCCGAGCAGGATTACGAACAGTAAAATGATCATAATCTCTTGTATCAGGCGGATATAATAATCCTCTACCAGCCTCTCGGTCTGTCTGAGATTCCCGCCCTGTATCCCGGATATCAAGCCTCGTGTCTCGTCTGTACGAAGAAGCTGATGCTTTAACAAAATGTGATATAACCATTCTGCGGCTTTACGCATCCATCCTTTCACATTCTATCCTCCTATACTTTAATTTGAATAATATGATCTCCCCATATATAAGCCGCAGCCGCGGTCAGCATACATCCCGTAACGATCAGAATACCCATGCCGTTATGATACAGACCGCCTATATATTCATGATTGGTCAGTCTCATATACAAAAGCATTGCAACCGGCATTCCACTCATAATTCTTTGTTCCATTTTCTTTCCGGATAACATGGTCTGAATCTCCTGATCCACTTCCATCTTTTCCGCAATAATACTTGCGATCTTATCCATCATTTGAGCAAGATTGCCTCCGCTTCGTTTTGCCGTCATCAAACTCTCCGCAAAGCTGTCTATTTCCTCCAGACCGCATTCCCGCGCCATTTCCGACACTGCCGATTCAATCGGAACGTTGATATGAAGCTTATTACTGACTGTATGGACCGCATTCTGTAATACACCTCTTTCCGGATACAGTAATTTCATATCCTGCTCTGCGGAGAACCATGCATTTTCCATGGAATAACCTGCCCGAAGTCCAGATGCCAGCGTATACAGAAGATCCTTGAACTCCATCCGCATAGCATTCACTCTCCGATCCTCTTTCCATCGGCGATACGCAGGAAATAGTGCCAATGAAAACGGAAGACAACACAGACTTCCGATCAGGGAATCATAACATAAATATCCCAGTAAACCGCTGGCAGCAACACCGGCTGCCAATACCATTCCATATTCAACTGTAGCATAATTTCTGATAGTCTTCCCAATATCCCATTTCCGCAATTCTTTCTTTTTGTTCAAGTTCATTCCATCCTTTCCGGTCATTTTCCTGCCATTGATACAAAGACTTCATTCGGATCTCTCCATCCTTAATTCCCAATATCTCAGTAATTTCCAGCACTTTGCGGCTTCCATCCTTCATTCTTCCGATATGTATGATCAGATCCAGTGCTGACGCAATCTGCTGACGGATTGCCGGCAACGGCATATCCATTCCCATCAGAACCATTGTTTCCAAACGATACAGAATATCCTGCGCGGAATTCGCATGACCGGTTGATAAAGAACCGCTGTGACCGGTGTTCATTGCCTGAAGCATCTGCAGTGCTTCCTCGCCTCTCACTTCCCCGACAATGATCCGCGTTGGTCTCATACGAAGTGCGCTCTTAATCAGTTCTTTCATCGGAATCTCGTTATTCCCTTCTATATTCGCGTTACGTACCTCCAGCCTGACCAGATTAGGAATTCCGCGAATCTGAAGTTCCGCGGAATCTTCAATCGTAATAATCCGTTCATCCGAAGGAATCTGATTTGCCAGAGCATTTAAAAAGGTTGTCTTGCCCGACCCGGTTCCTCCGGAGATCATAATGTTATATTTACTTTTCACAAGGATTGTCAAGAACTGCTCCAATTGCCCGGATATCATTCCCATTTTCCGAAGATCTTTCAACGTATATGTGTACTTGGGAAATCTTCGTATCGTCATTATTGCCCCGTCTAATGCAATAGGAGGGAGAACCACATTCACGCGGGAACCATCCGGTAATCTCGCATCTACAATTGGTGAGCTCTCATTCACAATCCGATTACAGCTGCCCACAATCTGCTGTATTACATCCAAATATTTTTCTTCCGATGAAAAGCCATACTCCCAAGGATACAGCTTTCCATCCCGTTCAATAAAGATCTTTTGATATCCATTAACCATGATTTCCG